>CAXTSG010000041.1:2843-9989 GCA_964246825.1 uncultured Acidobacteriaceae bacterium
GTTGTAGTTTTCTGTATAAGGTTGGCGAATCCCGTTTAGCTGAAACACATGAAGCAGGCCGTTGCCGTTGCCCACCGTCGGGCTGAAGGCGGTGAGTTGCGGGGCGGCAAGCTGCTTGGTATCCCAGCTGCCGTAAGCGGCCGTGGGACCTCCGCTGGAGACAGTCTGTACTAGACCGGCTAGGTCGTTGCCGTAGGCCAGCGCGACCTTATTAGTGCCGAACTCAAATGCGCCGCCGTCAAGAAATACAAACGAAAAACCGCCCGAAACGACGGTCTTCGGATTTACTTCATACGAGAACCCGAAGCGCGGCCCAACATCCTTGAAGCTGGTATTGGCATGGTCGATGCCCGCGCCGTACGCGCCGCTGCCGGCAAGCTGCACGGCTGCGCCCAGCAGGGGCCCGTTCGGGCCGACGGCACCCGGGTTGGGTTTGGTCAGGTCAAGGTAGACGAGGTTCTGCGGCTGGTCGGCGGTAAAGGGTACCAGGATGTCCCAGCGCAGGCCGAAGTCGACGGTGAGCTTCGGGGTGAGCTTCAGATCATCAGTGAAGTAGGGCGAGATGGCAAAGTTGCGCAGCTTTGTTTCCAAAGCCTGCTGGCGCGCGGTGGAGTCGACCTGGCCGAGCAGGTAGCTGGCGAAGGCATTGCCGGTATTGCTTTCGTTAACCGCCGGCGCACCGCTGCCTGTGTTCACGATGCCATTGCTGGTTGTGAGACTAGTGAAGCTGAAGACGCCGCCGGCATTTACCTGCTCATGATCGTCCTGAAAGGCGCGCCGGGTTTCAAAGCCGAAGTTCACTGTGTTGCGGCCGTGCGTGTACAGGTAATTATTGACAACGGCCACGCCGAGCTTGCGGTTGATGGTGCCGATTTCGCCGGCTCCGCCCACGCCCCAGTTATTGATCGGATTGGGCCCTTCCGAGGATCTAGCATTAAAGGCAATGGTGGGAAAAACCGTGCCTTGCGCGACGCCGGGAAAGTTCACGTTCTGATTCGGGTTGATTTCGTTATTGATTTCCCCCAGCCAGCCGATTCCGGCAGTGATAACAAGGCTGGGCGAGGCGGTGCTGGTCAGATTGAGAAAGTAGCCCGAGCCGAGGCGCGGCTCATACTTCAATCCGGAAATTTCAGTGTTGAAGTTGGCGCCGTTATCTACCAGGGGCTCGTTGTAGCTGTCGCGCCATTGACTGAAGTGGATAGAGTTGTGCTCATTAATTGTTTGATCAATGGTGTAGCCCCAGGAGGTCTGCGTCGTCGTGAGCACACCGAGCAGCGAGGTGATGTTTTTGTTAATACCGGGCAGATCCGGGTCCGGCACCTGGCTCAAGAGGCTCTTTGAGAGCGGGCTGATGCAGTTAGCCGGAATCGTGTTATTCGGAAAAGGCGTGCCCGGCTGCAAGCCGTTGCAGTTGACGCCCTGCGGCACATAAATGATATTTGGGACGCCATTAGAGGAGGCATACTCCGAGAAGTTCCCCTGCTTGGCCAGAGATGTCGGCACAGTTGCCAAGCCGGTGTTGAGCTGGTTGTTCTTGAACCACTCCGAGGTGGCGTGCCAAAAGGTGCGGTTGCGCCCGTCATACAACTTGCCCAGCCACACCGGGCCGCCGACATTGAAGCCGTAATTATTTTCATGCTGACGGGGTACGTGAGGGTTAATCTCCACCAATCCGCGCGCGTCGAAAAAGCTGTTCCGGTTGATTTCAAAAGCGTCGCCGTGAATCCGATTGGTGCCGGAAACGAAGTTATAGGTCACCGCGCCTTGACCAAGCCCGTACTGCGGGGAAAAGACCGAAGTGGCGACGTGGAACTCATTGACCATCTCAAACGGCGGATTGATATTGCCCTGCAAGCCCTGTGTTTCTGATTGCACGGCAGGGATGCCCTGAAATAGAACTTCGTTCTGGAAATCTTCACCGCCCGAGATGCGGTGGCTGAACGAGGCAGCACCGGTGACACCGGGCGCAAGGTACATAAAGTCGTCGATCTGGCGCCCGCGGTCCACGGTGCCGATCTGGTCGGGCAGGGCTTCCACCACCGCGTTTTCAATCGTTACGCCGAGCTGCGGGGTTTCCGTTTGGAGCGCGATGGCCGGGCTGTTTACCTGGACGGTGGTGTTCAAGTCGCCGGTTGTGAGCCTCGCGTCCACGGTGGCGATACGGTCGGTTGAAACAACGACGTCGTTGCTCACCGAGCTGCCGAAGCCGGTTCCCGTCACCGTGACCTTGTAGGTACCGGGCAGCAGTTCGGGGAAGGTGTAGGTGCCGGCCGAGGAGGTCACGGTGCGGTTCACAACGCCGGTGGCGGTGTTCACGACTTCCACCCGGCTGCCGGCAACGACCGCGCCGGTCGCGTCAGTCACGGTGCGGTTTGGGCAAGCAGCACGCCGGCCGAAAGCAGGGGCAGGAGGGAAAGGGAGCGTCTGACTGGGGAGGTGGGCATCGGAATCCTCTGAAGTGAAGTCGCGCGGTTAGGGGGCAGCGGCAGGAGTGGGTGCGGGGAGATAGAAGAGTAAAAAGCCCGGGAGCGCGCCGCCTCGGCGGAGGAGCAGGGCACACGGAAGACGGCTGTGGAAGCCGCGCTGTCTGGAACCGGTCGAACAGATGGGAAGCGCTTGCAAAAAGCTCCTTCGACGCAATCCGCTTGAAAACGTCTCCAACTTTATCGCACCTGTTACTTTTGTGTGCAAGACAATTCTGCACACGGCATGGCGAACTCAACGTGGAAAACGAAGTGGATTCGCGGCAGAGGCGGGGTGCCGGGCCGCGCTGCGTTCTCCGGCATGCTGCTCCTCGCATGCCTCGGCGCGGGGCCGGCCGCCCCGGCGCAGGGAGCGCTGCCGGATGCGCCGCTTGCCGCAAAACCGACTGTTCCGCCGCTTGTAGACTCCGCGGCGCGGGAGCGGGAGCTTGCGGCGATTCGCATCCTTGTGGATCAAAGCCTTTTCGCGGCGGCCGAAGGACGCTGTCGCGCGCTGCTGGCCGCCGACCCCCGCCTGCCGGAAGCGGCTTCGCTGCTGGGCTATGCGCTCCTTCGCGAAGGAAAAGCGCGCGAGTCGCTTAGTGCGTACTCCGCAGCCGCGACGCTCCGCAAGCCGGAGGCCGCGGACCTGATGGCGGTAGCCGCCGACTATGTGCTGCTGGGCGACTACCGGGAAGCTCTGCGCTGGTACACCCGCGTAACGGAGTGGACGCCGAATGACGCCCTAGCCCGCTACGACCGGGCGCGCGCCGAGTTCAAGCTGGAGATGTACCCGGCGGCGCTTCTCGACTTTCAGAAAACGCTTGCGCTCGCGCCCGAGGACGAGCGCGCGGATTAGAATCTCGGCTTGACCTACCGGGCCCTGGGCGATGCGGCAAAGGATAAGGTGTGCTTTCAAACAGCTATTGCCGAAGGGAAGCGGACGCGCTCCGGGTACCCGCTGCCGTATCTGAACCTGGGCTCGCTGCTGCTGGATGCGGGCGATGCGGAAGGGGCGCTCCCGCTGCTCGAAACGGCTGTGTCCATGGCGCCGACCAATGCCGCCGCGCGGCAGCGCCTGGGCGAGGCGTACTGGAAGCTGCATCGGGACGCGGAGGCGGAACGCGAGCTGCTGGAGGCCCTGGCCAAAGCGCCCGATGCGGCGGCGCTGCACTTTCTGCTGGGCCGTATCGAGCACCGGGAAGGGAAGGAAGAAGCCGCCGACCGGGAGTTTGCCCGGGCGCGGGCGTTGAGCGAGGGTGCCGCCCGCACGGAGGTTCCGAACCGCATTGCCCCTGCCGCCGGGGCGGACAGGCAGGATTCTCCGTAAAAGCCGCGCACGGGCCTTTGACAGCCCGGGCGCGGTTTTGTGCGGAGGTTCTGCTTACGGAAGGTCCTGGCCGAAGTAGGGGCAGACAACCGGTTCGAGTTCAAAGATAGAAGGCGGTGCCAGGGTGATGCTCAGCAGCAGCACATTCCGGTTGTTGGGCAGGGTCAGGCTTTTGACCTGTTTAAACGGATTAAGGTCAATGGTGTAGAGGTACACGTTGAACGCCTGCTGGTCCTGGCTGCCGTCGTTGTAATCGCGATAGGCGGTTTGGATTGCAAGCGACTCGTTGGCGAAGCCGCTCAGGCCCGACCAGTCGCTGAAGCTTTGCAGCACTGTGCTGGTAGAGCCGTCAGTGTATGTGATGACCAGGGGCTGCGCTGTCTGGCTGCCTTGCACGCCGGCACCCAGCAGCTGCAGCTCCTGATAAATCCCGGGCGTGAGAGGAATGGTTTGCCCGGCAGCGTACACGATGTTGGGCGCGTTGGCCGGGGCGATGTGGAAGCGCGAGTAGCCGACCGTGACCTCCGCGCCGCCCGCGGTCGGGTCCTGCAGCAGGTTGGCCGAGAAAGCCGCGCCGCCGCCGTCCGCGCCGCCGGCCGGGTCAAAGGTGCTGCCGTCGGTATAGATGCCGGTCACGTTGAAGGCACCGGCCAGGTTGATCTCATGGCCGAAATCCTGCTCGGAAAGCGTGGCCGCCAGTAGAAATACAGCGCGATTCTTGGGCAGGGTCAGGCTTTGTACGGTTTTCGTGTTGTCGAGTGCCAGCGTATAGCCGTACAGGTTGAACTGCCGGGTATCCTGCGCGCCGGTAGCCGCGTCGCGGTAGGGCATGGCGACGGCTTCGCCCTCGTTCGGGTGGGTGCCGGGCGCGAACCAATCGCTGAAGCCCTGCGTGAACTGGGTTACGGTGCCGTCCGTGTAGGTCACGGTGAGCACCTGCCCGGTTTGGGCACCGTCAATGCCCGTCCCGATGAGCTGTAGGGCGTTGTACTTGCCTTGCGGCAAGGCGACGGTTTGCCCGGTACCGTAAACGGCATTCGGCACGTTTGCCGCGCCGAAGAGGTAGTGGATGCCGTTCAGCACACGCGCCGAGCCGAGCGCATTTGCCGAAAAGGCGTAGCCGCTTCCATCCGCGCCGCCGTCCGTAAAGGTTGTTCCGTCGGCCCGTACAGCGACCAGGTTAAAGCTGCCCGATAGGTCGACCGGCGTCCCTAGCCCGCAGTCGCTGGCCGCTCCGCTCACCGCGACCGACAGCGCCGGTACGGTGCGCGTCGTCCCGCCGGAGATACCGCTTACGGGAAGGGCGACGCCGCTGGTCGTGGGTGCCAGCACGTAAGCGCTCAGGTTCAACGTGGCGGTGGTCGCCGTGCTTTGCGGCGTCAGATTGGCGAACAGCCCCGGGGGTACGGCCGCCAGTGAAAGGGCGACATTGCCGTTAAAGCCGTTGAGTGCGTTTACCGTGATGGTATCCGAGGCATGGCCGAGCTGGTTCAGGAACAGGGTGGAGCTGGAGGCTGTGAGGGAGTAATCCGGCAGCGCCAGCTGCACATATGCCGTGTGCGAGATGCCGCCGCTGACACCGGTGACGGCGATGAGGGAGTTGCCGCCCGGGGTGTCTGCCGTGGTAGCGATGGTGAGCGTGGTTTGCCCGGCGCCGTTGAGCGTGGAGCTGCCCAGCGTAGCCGTGACGCCGGCCGGCGCGCCGACCAGCACGGCCGTCAAATCCACCGCGCCCGCAAAGCCGTTGAGTGATGTGAGTGCAACAGCGGTCGTTGCCGACTGTCCGGGCTTGATCTGCACGGTCGTCGGCGAGGCTGCGAGCGCGAAGTTCGGCGCGTTCGCGGCGGCCGCCGGTGCCAGGCTGTTGAGCGTGCCCTGGCCGTTCGGCGAGCCCCACCCGCTGGTCAGGTCATAGCCGGGTGTGGCCTGGAACAGGTTAGGGCTGGTCTGGTTGAAGTTGTTTCCTTCCGTGATGTCGTGGAAGGCGGTCGTGTACTCCGGGGTTTGTCCCAGGGCGTAAACGGTGCTGTTCAGAAAGCCGACTGCATTGCCGTTTGCCTGCTCATTAGCCAAGGCTAGGAACCCGGCCCAGCGCGGAGCCGCCAGGCTGGTGCCGCCGATGCCGGTAGCGCAGCCGCCGTTGGCGCAGAAGAAGTTGTCGGTATTGGCTTCCGCCGACACATCGGGAACGTTGCGGTAAAGCGGCGAGCCGCCGTTTGCATTGGTAATGACCGGCACCTGATAGGCAGGGATGGGAGATGCCGTATTCCACCCGCCGCCGCTGCCGATCCAGGCGGTCTCGCTCTGCCACGGGCCGCCGGGGCCTACGGTGGTCAGGTCCGTGCCGCCCACGTCGGTCACGTTGGGGCTATTGCCCGGGTAGCCGCCCGTGCCCGGGAAGGCCCCGCCGTCGCCGGACGCGATGAACAGGTTTTGCCCTTGCGCGGCCAGCTCTAAAAACGCCTGCTCAAAGCCCGGCTGCGTGGCCGGGGTACCGCCGAAGCCGAAGGAAAGGCTCAGCTGTTTTGCGATGTTGTCGCTGGCAGCCTGGGCAAACGGCGCCGAGCCGCTGGTGCCGTCATAGGCTTCGTACACGATCAGCGCGGAAAGCCCCGGTGCCATGGAGATGGCCTGCTGAATATCGATGACTTCCTCGCCATCATCGCAGCCGCCGGCGCATACGCCGTCCACGCCGAGCAGGACGTTATAGATCGGCACTTTGAGCGGCTGGTTGACCGTGGAAAAATAGCGCTGGACGTCGCTCAGGTTGTACGGCCCGTACTCCACAAGCCCGACAGCCTGCCCGGCACCGTCAGCGGCAATGTTGGGTGCATACGCGGCGCGGATGTCGCTGCCGAGGAACTGACCGCCCTGCCCGGAGCCGGTGGTATTGCCCTTGGTCGCTGTTGCGGCGCGCACGAGCATGGGCTGCGGCGTGTCGCGGGTGCTCAAGCCTTCCACGCTCAGGATCGGCACGGACGCGGCGATGGTCGGCTCTACATCGGGCGCGTAGTAGGTCGCTCCCTTCGCTCCCTTTTGACGCACCTGCATCGTGACGGCGAAGGTCTTGTTGACGTTTGCCGGGGAGCCGCTCACGCTGACCAGCAGGTGGTTCGGAAAGGTGCGGGTGACGGTAAAGCCCTGCGCCTTGGCATAGGCAATGACGCTGTTGTAATCGGCCTGCGAGGGCGCGTAGTCGGCGATAAACTGCTGCGCGCTGAGGAACTGCCGGTAGCGCGGGCTGGCCGGGTCGCGCTGGTCGCGCAGAAGGGCTTCCAGGGCTGCGCGGTTGCGCAGCGGCAGCGTCAGCCCGAGAGGGATGGCCTGGTCGGGAGCCACGGTGGAAACCAGGGG
>CAXTSG010000041.1:9999-11552 GCA_964246825.1 uncultured Acidobacteriaceae bacterium
CCCGTTGGGGTGGGCGGGGGGGGGTCCCCGGGGTTAACCCGGGGGCCCCCGAGGCCGGTGCCGCCACCTGCGTCGGCAGGGCGCGGCGTTGCTGGGCAAGCGCGGTGTGCGCGGTAAAACTCAGCGCGACCGGCACAAGAGGGGAAAGGAGAAAGAATGCTGCTCGCTTCGTCATGGAACTCCCGGAAAGGCATGGTGCCGACACGTTTCACACCTCTGCAAAAGAAAGCGCGGCCTCGCCGTGCGCAGAAAAATGTGTGTGGAACAGGTTGCTTTTAGCGATAGCCGCGAGACCGATTTGCTTCACCGGGATAGTTTTAGGCTGCCGACAATCGCAGGATTTCTTGAATGTTGGCAACGATTTCACGCATGCCGGGAGGTGTCAAGCACTTTTCGGTGGCCCGTCCGACGGAATCGGGTACCGCACCCGATGCCGTTTGTCTCCCGCGGATTGTTTGGACACAGGTGCCGCTCGCGGTGCATGCTCATTCTATGCAGCACGGCCGGACGCTTCGAATTCGCTTCTTCCCCATCGCGCTTGCAACAGCGTTGCTTTTTCCCGCGGCTGTGCCGGGGCGCAGCCTCCCGAGTGCCCGGCAGGCGCAAACACCGTCGCACCCCACAAGCACGCCGTACTCCGGCGACCTGTCTATCTTTGAATACAAGGACCGCGATAGAAAGCTGCAAATCAACCGCGTGATGGACCTGCTTGATATCAGGCCGGGCAAAAACGTCGCTGACATCGGCGCGGGCTCCGGCTGGTTTACCGTGCGCGCCGCCGCGCGCGTCGCGCCCGGCGGCCGCGTGTACGCCGAGGACATCAATCCGGAAGCGGTGCGCGCCATTGCGGCACGCGCAAAGAAGGAAAGCCTGCCGAATATTGAAACCGTGCAGGGCACCCCCGACGACGTGAAGCTGCCGAAGAACAGCGTCGATGCCGTGCTGATGTTGAAGGTGTACCACGAGGTCGCGCACACGGATGTGCTGCTGCGCAACCTCAAGCCGGCGCTCCGTCCGGGGGCAAGCATCGGCATCATCGACCGCAACGGCACGGGAGACGATCACGGTTTGAATGAAGCAATCGTCGTGCAGGAGATGACAGCCGCGGGTTTCCACCGCACGGCGCGCTACGACTTCACCAAGGCCGACGGACAGGATTACTTTCTGATCTTTAAGCAGAACTAGCGCCGCATCCCGTGCCGTGCAGTTGCCGCACTGTAGTTTGATCGCGCGCGAAAACCCATGCCGCTTCGTAACCGGCGGCAGACGCAACGCAGAGCCCGCGCATCCTAGCCTAGGCGAATGGATCATGGCCTCGCTTGATGCAGTGTCTGCCTTTACCTGCGCGCACGGATGCAGTGCCTGTTCCTTGCGTAGCGCTGCAGCGGCAGCACAAGTCGTATGAAAGGATAAGCTATGTTTGATTACCTGATTGTGGGTGCCGGTTTTGCCGGCAGTGTTTTAGCGGAAAGGCTTTCGTCGCAAGGCGCGCGCATCTTGATGGTGGATAAGCGTTCGCACATTGCAGGCAACGCCTACGACTTCTATAACGA
>CAXTSG010000041.1:11562-16110 GCA_964246825.1 uncultured Acidobacteriaceae bacterium
GTTCACCGCTACGGCCCCCACATCTTTCACACCAACTCCGCGAAAGTGTTTGAGTATCTGTCGCGCTTTACGGAGTGGCGGCCCTACGAGCACCGCGTGAAAACCAGCGTCGACGGGCAGCTTGTGCCGATGCCGATCAATGTCGATACATTGAATGCACTGTACGGACTGAACCTCAACTGTACGCAGGTAGAAGAGTTTCTTGCTTCCGTCGCCGAGCCGTGCGAGACCATCCGAACCTCCGAGGATGTCGTGGTAAGCCGCGTCGGCCGCGAACTGTACACCAAATTCTTCCGCAACTACACGCGCAAGCAGTGGAATCTTGACCCGTCGGAGCTGGACGCGGCGGTAACAGCGCGCGTGCCGATCCGCACCAGCCGGGATGACCGCTACTTCACCGACCAGTTCCAGGCCATGCCGCTCCACGGCTACACGCGCATGTTTGAGCGCATGCTTGCGAACCCGAACATCAGCATCCTGCTGAATACAGACTATGCGGACATCCGCGATGAAGTCGCGTTTCGTGAGCTGATCTTTACCGGTCCCATCGACGAGTATTTTGAATACTGCTACGGCAGGCTGCCGTATCGCTCGCTGCGCTTCGAGCACCGGACGCATGACCGCGAGCAGTTCCAGTGCGCCGCCGTCATCAATTACCCGAACGAGCATGCCTACACGCGCGTGACGGAGTTCAAGTACCTGACCGGGCAGGAGCACGCGAAGACAAGCATCGTGTATGAGTATCCGACCGCCGAAGGCGACCCCTACTACCCGGTACCCCAGCCGCAGAACGCCGCGCTTTACGCGCAGTACAAGGCGCTTGCGGAAGCGCTGCCGAGCGTTCATTTCGCGGGCCGGCTCGGCACCTACAAGTACTACAACATGGACCAGGTAGTGGCGCAGGCGCTTGCCCTGGGCGCGAAGCTGGCCGCGCGCGGTACGGCAGGCGAAAAGCGCCTCATCGCCATCCCCGGCGATGCGGCGCAGTGCCTGGCCGCCGCCGGCGAAAACAGGGTCGCCTAGCGCATGCTGCCCTTGACCGTGCCCAAGGCCCACCCGGCCGCGCCGCCTGAAATCTGGGGCGGCGTGGAGTACACCTACAATCGAGTCGGCGATACCTACTTCAATCAGCTGGAGCTTTCCGGGCACAGCCGGCGCTTGAGCGACCTCCAGCTAATCGCCTCGCTCGGAGTGCGTGCGCTGCGCTGCGGCGTCCTGTGGGAGCGCTACGAGCGCGACGGCTCCTGGGCCTGGTCTGACGGGTACCTGGAGGCGCTCCGGTCAGCCGGCCTGCGCCCGATTGCGGGTCTTGTTCACCACGGCAGCGGCCCGCGCCACACCAATCTGCTGGATGAAAACTTCGCGCCCAAGCTGGCCAAGTACGCCGGCGCGTGCGCCGAGCGCTATACGTGGATCGAGAGCTGGACGCCGGTCAACGAGCCGCACACCACGGCGCGCTTTACCGGGCGCTACGGCGTGTGGTATCCGCACCGCATGGATCAGGAAAGCTACCTCCGCGCTCTGCTGCACCAGGTAAAAGCGGTCGTGTTGAGCATGCGGGCTATCCGCGAGGTGCGCTCCGATGCCCGGCTGGTGCAAACCGATGATTTCGGCAGGAGCTGGTCGACCGCGCCGCTTGCGGCGACCTGCGACCTCTTCAACGAGCGCCGCTGGCTTACCTACGATCTGCTGTGCGGCCGCCTCGGTCGTTTCCATCCGCTGTTTCGCATGTTCACGGACGCGGGCATCGCGGAGCGCGAGGTGCTGTGGTTTTCAGAAAACCCGTGCCCGCCGGACATCATCGGGATCAACTACTACGTCACCAGCGATCGCTGGCTCGATCACCGCATCGAGCTGTATCCGGAGCACTGCCGCTCGGCTGAAGGCTCCTTCATCGACATTGAAGCAGTGCGGGCGCGGCCCGAGGGCATCCAGGGCTTTGCGCCTATCCTCTACGAAGCCTATGAGCGCTACGGTCTTCCCGTGGCAGTCACGGAGGTACATCTGGGCGATGAGCTTCCCGAGCAGGTGCGGTGGATTGCCGATGCCTGGCACGGCACGCTCGGAGCCTGCGAGGCGGGGGTGCCGTGCGTGGCATTTACTTTCTGGTCGCTGTTGGGTGCCTACTTCTGGAACCGACTGGTGACCCACGACAACGGCTACTACGAACCGGGCGTTTTTCAGCTCAAAAACGGAGTCCCCACGCCGACGGAGCTCTGCGACCTGGTGCGGCAGTGCGCCCGGGGCGAGCGGCTCCGGCACCCGGCGCTTCGCGAGTCGGGCTGGTGGACCGGCTCGCTTCGGCTGCGCGAACAGCCGGGCGAGAACGGAAGCGTGCTTGTAGCCTGAGCTGCCCTCAGCCCTGCATCAGCCCGTCGCGCCAGGCGGTATCGGCTTCCTGCGTAAAGTCCGGCAAGAGGCCGCTCGTGGCTTCTGCCAGCAGCTCAATGGAGGCTTTCGGCCTTCGATCGATGTAGAGCAAACCGTTCGCCTCCTGAAAGGTATCGGTCAGCTGCGTGTAGCAGAAGCCGGTAAGCGCGGGCAGGTTACGAACCGTATCCAGTAGCGCGCGGTAGCGGTCCAGCAGCTGCTCCGGCGTTTGCGTGCGGGAATAGCCCCAGATGTTTTCATGCTCGCCGCCGACGGCGATGCCGCCGAACTCGGTGAGCATCAGCGGCAGGGTGCAGGCCATGCTTTCGCCGCCGATGGTAAGCACGCGGCCGCCGGGCCGCTCGCGCTTCAACAGCTTTGCTTCAATGTCGTTGATGCCGTAGCGCTGGCCCATGCGCGCGGGCTGGTCATCGTAGTCGTGGATGCCGATTATGTCGGTCGCCACGCTTTCCCAGCCGTCATTGCCGATGACGGGGCGGCTCGGGTCCAGCGCTTTCGTCATATGGTAGAGCGACTGCACATAGTGCCGCTGCGCCGAGCTTTCCGGCAGGTCCGGTACGCCCCAGCTTTCATTGAACGGCACCCAGGCGATGATGCACGGGTGGCTCCGGTCGCGCTCGATTACCTGGAGCCACTCGCGCGTGAGCCGTTGAATGGACCTGGTGGTATAGCGATATGCGCTGGGCATTTCTTCCCATACCAGGAGCCCCATGCGATCGGCCCAATAGAGAAAGCGCGCGCTCTCGATCTTTTGATGTTTGCGAACGCCGTTGAATCCGAGCTTCTTTACCAGATCGATGTCGCGGATCAGCGCGGCGTCATTCGGCGCCGTCAGCCCGGTCTTCTCCCAGTAGCCTTGATCGAGTACCAGCCGCAGCTGGATCGGCCGCCCGTTCAGGAGGAAGCGGTCGCCCTGCGTCTTGACCGATCGCAGTGCTGTGTAGCTCCGTACCCGGTCCAGCACGCGCCCGCCCCAGTCGCGCAGCGTCAGCTCCGCCTCAATCAGGTTCGGCGAGGACGGCGACCAAAGCAGTTCATTGCGATAATCGTCGATGCCGGGGTCCGACAGCGCGATACGCCGGTGGACTTCACCGGCGATTACGGCGTAGGTATCGCTCGCAAGCAGCTGCTCGCCGCTGCGCAGCTCGACGGCAAGCTCCAGAGGGGCCGAAGTATTGTCCGCCGGCGCGCAGCCGCGCTCCACGATTCGTGCTTCCAGCCCGATCTCCCAGCGGTCCAGGCTGCTGGTCCAGTGCAGCGCCTGGAGGTGCGTTCCCGGTATAACTTCCAGCCAGACCGACTGCCAGATGCCGGTGGTGCGCGGGTACCAGATGGAATGCGGTTCGAGCTTCCAGTCCTGCTTGCCGCGCGGCTTGGCCAGGTCCGCCGGGTCGTCCTCGGCTTGTACCGTGACCTCCTGCACCGGGCCGTCCACAAGGGCATCGGTAATGTCGGCGCTGAACGGCGTGTAGCCGCCCTCATGCGCGGCAACCCGTTTGCCGTTCACCCACACGGTTGCCTGCCAGTCCACCGCTTCAAAGCGGAGCCAGAGCCGCTCGTTGCCTGCCAAGGGTGCCTGCTCCCAGGTGCGCCGGTACCACACGCTCGTGTAAAAGCCGGTATCGTGGACGCCGCTTGCCTCGGTTTCCGGGCTGAAGGGAACAACGATCTCGGTTTCCCACGCGACCTCGTGCGGCAGCGCGCAGGGCGCGGCGCGGCCCTTGGAGAACTGCCACACGCCGTCCAGCGACTGCCAAGTGTCGCGGCGCATCTGCGGCCGGGGATGCGGCGGGCTGTCGCCGTTCTGCGCGTGCTGCGATGTTTTCAAAAGCTCCATGTTCCTCGTTTCCGGCTCGGATTCGCTTCCATCATCTCACCGAACGTCCCTCAATCGGCGCGCGGCCTGCTGCTCTACAATCGCGAAGGTAACGCTGGGAGAGGAGAAATGCGCATGTCGTGGATTACATGCCTGCTGGTGATGCTGGGCGGCGCTCTGGGCACCCTGGCCCGCTATCTTCTATCGCTGCTCCTGGCGCCGCTCAGCCGAGGGCTGCCGGTGGGCACCATCAGCATCAACGTAATCGGCTCGTTTATCATCGGCTTTTTCGGCGCGCTTACGCTCGAGCACGGCCGGTTCGCCGTGGCAGCGAACACACG
>CAXTSG010000042.1:0-6596 GCA_964246825.1 uncultured Acidobacteriaceae bacterium
TGATGCACAATCTTGAAGTTTCGCGCATACTGGTCGTGGTTCTGGTCGCTACCACGGCTGTGGCGCTCGGCATACGCCGTGCCGTGTGGCGCACTGTTCGTTTCGCACGGTACGCCAAGGGCGTTGAAACCCGCAATGTCGTCATTCTAGGCACCAATCAGCTGAGTTTTGCTATCGGCCAGCAGATTGAAGACGACTACTATCTCGGCTACCGTCTCTGCGGCTTTCTTCACGCGCCCGACACCACGGACGCCTCCGAAGTGCCGCCGGACCGCATTCTCGGCAACATGGACCGCCTGCGCGAGTTGACGCGGCTTCACTTCATCGACGAGCTGGTCATCGCACAGCCTTGTCCGATTGAGACTGTGATTCAGCTTTTGGAAGAAGCGCATGACGTGGAAATCGACATCCGGGCCATGTCAGGTTTTTACGGCGAGTTGAGTCAGAATGCTCCGCTTGAATACCTGGGCGCTTATCCCATGGTGGCGCTCCATCGCCGCAATCCGCGCCTGGTTGCATTTTTCATGAAGCGCGTCGTTGATATTTTTCTTTCGCTCGCCGCCCTCATCACTGTATTCCCGATCATGCTGGTGATTGCGATTGCCGTGCTGCTGGATTCGCGCGGGCCCGTGTTCTATGTGTCGGAGCGCATCGGCAAGCGAGGCCGGGTTTTTCCGTGCTTCAAGTTCCGCACCATGGTGCGCGATGCGGAAGCGAGAAAGCGCGAGCTCGCCAAGCACAATGAGCGCGACGGCATCCTCTTCAAAATGTCCAAGGACCCTCGGGTGACGCGCGTCGGCCGCTTCCTTCGCAAGTACTCGCTGGACGAACTGCCGCAATTCTTCAACGTGCTGCGCGGCGAAATGAGCATTGTCGGTCCGCGCCCGCCGATTGCCAGCGAAGTCGCCAAGTACGCCCTGGAACATTTCCGGCGCTTGGAAGTCTTGCCCGGGCTGACGGGCTTGTGGCAGGTGCAGGCGCGGCACGACTCCTCCTTTGCCCGCTATATCGCGCTTGATACCGCCTATGTGGAGAATTGGACCTTTTGGCTTGATCTGAAGATTCTGCTGCGTACCGCGCAGGTCGTCATCAGGGGTACGGGAACCTAGAGTTGCCCAAAGCCTTCCTGCTACCCGCCTGAGCGGTTCTATGCAATCATCGGAGCACAAAGCAGCCATCCTCCCAAGGAGCCTTTTCTCTGATGGATTTCCGCCGCGCGCTGGCGTTGCTTGCACTTGCCGGCCCCTGCTTTTCCTCGCCCCTTCCCGCCCAAAGCCGCCCTCCCGCCGAACCGGCCACCCATGCCGAGCCTGCTCCGAAGCCGGATGAGGCTCCGCCGGTTGAACGAACCTCCGTGACCACGCACGAGATGACCCTGGCCGGCAAACCGCTCCGCTACACGGCAACCGCGGGCACCCTACTTATTCGCAATGACGAGGAAAAGCCCTACGGGTCAATTTTCTACGTGGCGTATACCGCCGAGCCGCAGGGCAAGCCGCGACCGGTGACATTCCTGTACAACGGCGGTCCCGGCTCAGCATCATTATGGCTGCACATGGGCTCTATTGGCCCGGTGCGCGTTGTTACCGGCTCGCCCGCGGCTACCGGCTCCGGCCCGTACCAGCTGGTGCCGAACCAATACACGCTGCTGGACCAGTCCGACCTGGTATTTATCGACGCGCCGCTGACCGGCTATTCCCGCGCTGTCGGCAAAGCAACAAACAAGGACTTTGCCGGGGTCGATCCCGATCTCCATGCGTTCGCCAAGGCGGTGGAACGCTACCTGACTCTGAACGGACGCTGGAACTCGCCCAAGTTCCTGTTCGGCGAGTCCTATGGAACCACGCGCTCGGCCGGGCTTTCCGCCGTGCTTCAGGAGGACGGCGTCGCGCTCAATGGCATCACGCTGCTTTCGTCCGTGCTGAACTACAACGCTTCTATCGGCGCGGGGCTTGAGGTTTCCTATGTCAACTACCTGCCGTCCTATGCGGCGATTGCCTTTTACCACAAGAAGCTTCCCGAGATGCCGCCGGACATGGCTGCCTTTGTGGAGGAAGCGCGGGTGTTTGCGCGCGGCGAGTACGCCCAGGCGCTGGCCGAGGGCGAAAACCTGCCGCCCGCGCGCTTTGACGCGGTTGCCGAACGGCTTCATCACTTCACCGGCCTTTCCACGGCTTATCTGAAGCAGACCAGGCTTCGCGTCAACCCGACCCGATTTCGGCGCGAACTGCTGCGCGGCGAAGGCGACATCCTGGGCCGCTATGACGCCCGCTTCGAGGGCACCGAGCCGGACGACGCCGGCGAGATGCCGGACTATGACCCGTCCGACACCGGCATCTCCGGCGCATACGTGGCTGCCGTCCACGACTATCTGACGCGTGAGCTCAAGTACGACTCCACCGACGAGTACAGGCTAAGCGTCAACACAATCGGCGAGTGGGACTGGCGTCACCGCCCGGCGGGTGCCGGCCCGAACACCCGCGCGCAGATGCTGCCCTACGTCGCCGGCGACCTGGCGGACACCATCCGCAAGAATCCGAAGCTCCGGGTTCTCTCTGCAAACGGCTGGTTTGACCTAGCTACTCCGTTTTTCGCCACGGAGTACGAGCTGAACCACATGATGCTGACCCCCGAGCTCGCGCGCAACGTCCGCTTTACTTACTATCCGGCGGGGCACATGGTCTACCTCAACGTGGACGCGCTTCACCAACTGCGCGATGATCTGCGTTCTTTTTATGCCGAAGCGGAGAAGTAGTCCCGCATATCTATTGAATTTGGAAGAAAAAGCGCTTAAACTTGGAAAATATTTATCAAGCGGCTGGGATACACCACAAGCCGCGGTTATGGAGGGGATAGAACGCATGGCGAAACGTCGTGGAAATCCAAACTGGGGCAAGCCCGAGCCGATCGGCCCCGTTGTGCCGACGGTGACCTCGTTTGAGCAGGTCGTAAAAGAGTTCAAGTTGACACCGGACCAGTATGAGCGCTCAACCCGTCTGCGGGAGTGGGCCCGCCGGAATCGCAATTCGAAATACATCCCGGAGGCGCTGCTGGAAGCGTGGGGATTTGAAATCGAGTCGACTTTGTAGGTCGATTCCCGGTAAGTCAGGGCTGCATGCAAAGGGAGCTGAAGAGTTCCCGATGGCATGCAGCCTTTGTCTTTTTGAGTGGAGCTTGGAGCCGTAACCCTTCCAGCTTCCACCCGGGAGCAAAAAAGCCCACAATAGAGCCATGGCAGCTCCTTTTGAGACCCCTTTTACCACGGTGGAAGGCGCGCTGGATGAGTTTCGCGCCGGGCGCATGGTGGTTGTTGTCGATGATGAGGATCGCGAGAACGAGGGAGACCTGACCCTTGCCGCGGAGTTTGTCACGCCCGCGGCCATCAACTTCATGGCAAAGTTTGGGCGGGGTTTGATTTGTCTGACGCTTACCGAGGAGCGCGCCGACTACCTGCGTCTTCCCCCGATGACGGCCTCCAACTCTTCGCGCTTTGGCACGGCATTTACCGAGAGCATTGAGGCCCGGGAGGGCGTCACGACCGGCATCTCCGCCGCTGACCGCGCGCACACCATTCGGGTCGCCATTGACCCGAGCGCGGCCGCGGCTGACCTGGCCCGGCCCGGGCACATCTTTCCGCTGCGCGCCCGCAAGGGCGGGGTCCTGGTGCGGGCCGGGCAAACGGAGGCTTCAGTGGACCTGGCGCGCATGGCCGGGCTCCAAGCCGCGGGCGTGATCTGCGAAATCATGAACGACGACGGCTCCATGGCGCGCGTGCCCGACCTGATCGACTTTTGCCGGACGCACGGGCTCAAGATGCTCACCGTCGCCGAGCTGATCCGCTATCGCCTACAGCACGAGCGCTATATTGTGCGCGTAGCTGAATCGCTCTTGCCGACAGCCTTCGGCGAGTTCCGCATGATCGCATACGAAAGCGAGGTACACGGCGGCGAAAGCCACCTGGCGCTGGTGCGCGGAGACGTGGCCCAGAGAGCGGAAGGCAGCGAGGAAGCACCCGTGCTGGTGCGGGTCCACTCGCACTGCCTGGCGGGCGAGGTTTTCGGCTCGCGGCTGTGCGACTGCGCCCGTACGATGGAACGCTCCATGCAGGCCATCGCCGAAGAAGGCCGGGGCGCGCTCATCTACCTCCACAACGGAGGGCGCGGGTTTGACCTGGACCGCAGTGCTGCCTTACCGGGCGCTGCCGCCCGTATCGTGCTCCATCGTGACGGGCGACCCGGCGGGCGCGGCGCGGAGCCGCATGAAGACCGCCAAGGCCGCATTCTCCGACAGGTCGGCCTCGGCGGCCAAATCCTGTCGGATTTGGGCATCCGCCGCATCCGCCTGCTTTCCAACACGCGCACCCACGTACCCGCGCTGCAAGGCTTCGGCGTGGAGATTGTGGAGCAGGTGCCGATCCCGGAGCCTGCTCCGTCCTTGCGCAGCCGACAGCCTAGTTGACGGTGTTGGTTGTTGCGTCGTAGCAGACGGTGGTCGAAGCCGGTCCCGCGCCGGTTGTAGGCAAGCTGTACGCGGTAATGCAAGCCTTCTCAAAGGAGAAAACCAGGTTCTCCGAAGGGAGGCCGCCGCCGCCGTCGTTCAAGGAATAGTTCGTAAGAACAGCGTTGGAAAGCGTGATGGATAGAAGCGGGCTGCGGGTTCCGGCGGTCGTGGTTTCACTTTCCACCAGCTGTACGGTCGGCAGAAGCGATTCTTTCAGGAACTGCGTAATCAGGACCGCGCTGCAATTGTTGAATACTTTGGCCACCGTGAGTCCTTGAGAGGTGATGGTCGTCTTTGCGACACCGCCGGTGCCATTCGGGGCAACGGCACCGATCCCGCCGATGGTGAACGTTTCAACAGGAAAGAAGCCGGGATTGGTCGGATTCGCGGCACAGGATGTATCGGCGCTGCCGGTGGTCAGCAGTATCTGGTTGGCGGCCATGGCGGGCATCGCGGCACCGCAGACAAAAGCACAAAGGGAGAGCGCACGCTTCATGAAAACACCTCCGTCGGTAAGCTGTTCGGTTCTATGAAACAAAAGAGCCGGAAGCAAACGTTGGGGAGAGTGGGCAGAGCTTGCAACGCGTTTTTCTTGCGCGTCCCGGCCAGCCCACAGTGACAGCGACAGCACTGTTTGTCAACGAAAACCGGAAAGCACCGGAAAGCGGCTGTGGGCGGCTGGGTTTCGTCTCCTACCCGGCAGCGGCTTTCTGCAAGCCGGCCATGGGCGCCGGCAGCACCGCGAGCAGCCCGCGCCTGTCCAGCTCTCTTTGAAGCGCTTCTGCTGTTGTAAAAAGAATGGCCTGCATCCCGACCGACTCGGCAGCGGCGATGTTTTCCGGCTTGTCGTCCAGAAAAAGCGCGGCTTCCGGCGCAACCCCAACCTTTTCGCAGGTGTACCGGTAGATTTCCGGGTCGGGCTTAGCGATCCGCAGTTCGCACGACCAGGTGTGGTGGTCGAAGCGGCCCAGCCAGCCGAACTCCTGCCGCATGTAGCTCAGGAGTTCTTCGCCCATGTTCGACAGGATCGCCGTGCGAAAGCCGGCATCCTGCACCGCGCTGACCCAGCGCAGCATGGTTTCATTCAGGGTGCTCCACATCAGCACGTCGTTCTCAACAAGGCGCTCTATCTCGGCCGAGCTCAAGCCGAGGCCGGCATCGTCGGAGATCTTTTGCCAAAAGCCCGTCCCGTTCAGTTCGCCCAGGTCGTAAGCATGGCGGTAGCGCCAGTAGTGCCGGTCGAACTCTGCCGGCGCGAGGCCGGTGATCGCGTGAAGCGCGGCCAGCGCCTGCGGCTCCTGCGCCGTGCTCAACACCATGCCGTAGTCGAAGATCACCGCATCCAAAGCCATGCCGTCTTTGCTCTCCTATAAGCACTATGATCCGTGATCGCCGTGATGGGAGGACCGTCCTGCCGGTATTTTCAAGCCGCACCCGGTGGAGCAGGGAAGAGTCCATGCTTGCGCGGGCGGTAGCCGCCCGGCGCGCCGCAGGCTTGCCCTTGCTTGATCTTACCGCCTCCAACCCCACCCGCTGCGGCTTCGCATCGGATGCCGAAGCGCTGCTCGCACCGCTCCGTTCGCCGGCCTCGCTCGTGTATGAGCCGATTCCGTTCGGCCGCGCCTCGGCCCGCGAAGCCGTTTGCGCCTACTATTCTGAGCACGGCGCGGCGCTCGACCCCGCGCACCTATGCCTGACCACCAGCACCAGCGAGGCGTACAGCTTTCTCTTCCGGCTGCTGTGCGACCCGGGCGACGAGGTTTTGATTGCCTCGCCCAGCTACCCGCTTTTTGATTACCTGGCGGCGCGTGACGACGTCCGGCTCGTGCCGTACCCGCTGCTCTACGACCATGGCTGGCAGATGGAACCGCATGCCCTGGAGGCGCGCGTTACGCCCCGCACCCGGGCTGTCGCGGTGGTTCATCCAAATAACCCTACCGGCCACTTTGTCAGCGGCCCTGAACGCACCGAACTTGAGGCGGTGTGCGCCCGTCACGGTCTTGCTCTCATTGCCGACGAGGTCTTTGTTGATTTTCCCTGGTCCACGGCCCCATCGCGCAGCTTTGCCGCCGGTCCGCACCCGGCGCTTACGTTTT
>CAXTSG010000042.1:6606-15529 GCA_964246825.1 uncultured Acidobacteriaceae bacterium
AGCAGAAGCTCTCCTGGCTGGCGATTTGGGGCCCCGCGGCCGCTCGCGAGGAGGCCCGGGCACGCCTGGAGATTGTTGCTGACACTTTTCTTTCCGTCAGCGCGCCGGTGCAGCAGGCCCTGCCGAACTGGCTGGGAGGGCGCTTCGGGATACAGGAGCAAATCCGCGCGCGCGTCGCGGCCAATCTCCTGACCCTGGACTCCCTACTGCGGGGCACGGCAGCCTCCCGACTCATCGGTGAGGGCGGCTGGTATGCCGTGCTGCGTGTGCCGGCCCTCGGCGGGGATGAGCAGTTCGCGCTTGCCCTGCTCCAGGCGGCCGGGGTTCTGGTGCATCATGGCTCGGTCTTCGGCTTCGCCCCGCAGGGTTGGATCGTCATCAGCCTGCTGCCGGAGGAGCCGGTCTTCCGCTGCGGCGTGGAGCACCTGCTGTGCATGCTTGCGCTGTAGCCTAAAGGCGCAGAAAAGGATTGCTTGCGCGCTCCCGGCCGATGGTAGTTTCCGCGCCGTGGCCGGGCACCACAACTATTGCGTCCGGCAGGGGCAGCAGCCGGTCATGGATGGAGCGCAGCAGCGCGCCGCTGTTGCCGCCCGGCAGGTCGGTGCGGCCTACCGAGCTGGCAAACAGGGTATCGCCCGCCAGCAGCAGGCCGGCCCCCCTGAACAGCACGCACACGCTGCCTTCCGTGTGCCCCGGCGTGTGCAGGATTTCGCCCGGCAGACCCGCTAAACCTACCTTTAGCCCATCGTCGGCGCTTGCGTCCGGCGGCCGCACCTCCGGCGGCGCGATGCCGAGCCAGCCGGCCTGCATCGCCATCATATTTAGGAGCGGAAGGTCGGCCTGGTGCAGCAGGACGGGTGCCCCGGTCGCCTGCTTGAGCGCAAGCGCCCCGCCGACATGGTCGATATGGGCGTGCGTTACGAGAATCTGGGTCAGTTTTAGGCCGAGCGCCTGGAGCCGCGCGAGAAGGTGCCCGGGACCGCCGCGCCCGTCTGTTTGCCTGTCCGGCAGGCCCGGATCAACCACCATGGCCTCGCCGGTCGCCGGGTCGCCCAGCAGCGTGCAGTTGCAGGCAAGAAGGCCTACGGGAAAGGTTTCGCGAACAAACGGCGTCATCCCTCTATTCTCCATGCCGGCAGGGGCTCCTTGCATAAAATGGAGAGATGGCAATACGACAGGAATGGACAGAGTGGCACCTGACGCCCGAGGGCTGGCGGCGCGGGTCCACGCGGGTACAGGGCAAGGGCAATACCTGGGCGGATGAGCCCGAAGACCGGGTGCTTTCTTACGTGTATAAGGAAGTAGCGCGCGAGGGTGCCGAGCCGACCGTGAGTGCCGAGGAAACGTGGCGCTCCAAGACCTCTCGCGAGATTGACGCGCTGCTGCGGCAGCACGGGCCAAGCCCGCATGCTTTATAGCTTTTGGAAGCCGGCGACCACATGCTCCAGCGAACGGAGGTGGTGCAGGTCATGGCCTGCCGCGATCGCGGCCAGGGTCCAAAGCGTGACGCTGCCCATTTTCGCGTGCGTCGCCGTGCGTTTGCGGTCTTCCTCCGAAAGCGTTCGGAGAAAAGCCAGATTCCAGGCGCGAAGCGCCGCCCAGACAGCCCGCGCCTGTTCCACGGAGTAGCCGCTATAGCTCTTGGCCCAGTTGTCCTGCTCCAGGGGCTCCAAATCCGGATTGTCGGTGCCGAGCACCTGCCGAAAACGCCAGCTCCATACGATTTCAACGTCGGCAAGGTGAGCCAGGATCTCGCGCAGGTTCCACTTGTTGGGCGCGGGCTTTCGCTCGAACTGCTCAGGCGTAAGCCCGTCCAGTAGATGCGCGAGCTGCTCCGCCGTGGCGGAGAGTACGTCGATGGGGTCGCGGTTGTCGAAAAGGTGCAGGTAGGGGAGAGCCGGGACAGTTTCTTCGCTCATGCTGCGGCTTACTTCTTCACGGGCGCGCTTTGGGTGGTCTTGGTGCCTTGCAGCACGGAGTGACCGACGCCGGCGCTGCGCTCCAACAGGATGGTAAGGCCGATGCTTGTGACCATAAAAGCCACGGCGCACCAGGTGGTCGTCTTTGACAGGATATTAGCCGCGCCGCGAGGGCCGAAGGCGGTCTGCGAACCTTGGCCGCCGAACGCGCTGGCCAGGTCAGCGCTTTTGCCCTGCTGCAAGAGGATAACGCCGATCAGAAACACGCAAAGAAGGACGTGGATGATGGTAAGCACAATGGTCATCGAGATGCGTCCTTTTCTGCGTGGATAAGGTTTGGTGCGGAAGGGGGGACTTGAACCCCCACGCCTCTCGGCGCCACCCCCTCAAGATGGTGTGTCTGCCATTTCACCACTTCCGCATGGCCGGCCCGCGTCGTGCTTGAGGGGGAGCGCGGGGCTCGGCTTTGAGCCTGAGTATAACAAACTACGCGCCGGGCGGGCAGCTTACGGCTGGGCCTACGCCGAGGGAGGAGGCCCGGCCAGCGCCCGCGTGACCGCGGCCTGGGCCAGCGGCGTCATCACCGCGTAGCCCGCGGCGTTCGGGTGGAGGCCGTCGCCCGAAAGCTCGCGCCGAAGCATGCCGTCCGGGCCTGCCATGGGGGTGTAGTAGTCCAAGTACACGAGGCCGTTTGCAGCGCAGTAGCTCTTGAGCCAAGTGTTGAGCGCCAGGATGTCCGCCGGCTGCCGATGTACGGTCATATCCGCGTGGGCAAAGTTGTTGACCGGCATCACGGAAGAGAACACCAGGCGGATGCCCTGCGCCCGGCACAGCTCCGCCATGGTGGCATAATCTTCCTCGATTTCCGTCAGAGTTTCCGGCCCGGTATTGCCGGCCAGGTCATTGGTCCCGGCCAGCACCACCAGTACCGCCGGATGAAGGTCGATCACATCCTGTCGAAAGCGCACCAGCATCTGCGGCGTGGTTTGCCCGCTGATGCCTCGATTGACGTAGCCCGCGCCCGGGAAGGACTGATCGAGATGCCAGCCGTCCGTGATGGAGTCGCCGAAGAAAACGACCCGCTTTTCGCCCGCCGCGAGTACCGGCAGGGCAGCATCGGCCGCCGCGTAGCGGCTCAGCTGGCCGTAGTCGTTGGCGAGCCGGCGGTAGCGGTCCAGGTCCGCCTGGGTCTGGGCGACGGAGGATGGAGTGACCGGCTGCGCTTGAGGAGCGGGCGCGGGCTGCTGGGCGGCAAGCAGCAGGGAAGCGGCAAGAGCAAGCATGCGGGTACGCTATCACGAAGAGCACTTGATTGCTGAGAGCTTTCAGGGCAGACCGCCGCCGCGGAGCAAGAGGAGCCGAAAGTGCAGGAAAGTGAACCGGACGGAATCAAGGAAGCAGTCGCTGCGCTCGGCCCCGGCCCGCTCACTGAGGCCGGGGTCGCGGAGCATTTGCGTCCGCTCTTCTCACGAACCCTCGCGGACGGGCGTACCTATTTGACAACCCACGCCATGGGCCGCCCGCTCGACCATATGGAGGCCGACCTGCGCGAAGGGGCGGATTTGCTGGCCCGCTTACTGCGGAGGGCCTGGGGCCCCTGGCTGGAAGAGGAAGCGCGCTATCGGGAATCGATTGCCGCTCTGCTGGGCCTTGCGCGGGCAGACTGCGTGGTCCCCAAGGTCGCGGCCGAGCACGGCGCGCAGCCCGTGCTCAACACCCTGCCGCCGGGAGCAACGGTCGTCACAACCGAAGGCGAGTTCAGCGCCGTGACGGTGGTGCTGGCGCAGTATGCCGCGCTGGGGCGCTTGCGCGTCGTGCGCGTCGGGCCGGACCCTAGCGGCCGCTGGACTGCCGCCTCGGTCATCGCGGTCCTGCGGCAGGAGCCTGCCGTGCAGTTGGTTGTTGTGTCGCATGTGTTCTACCGCGACGGGCAGATCTTTCAGGGCCTCCCGGAGCTTGCCGCCGCATGCCGCGGGCAGGGGGCGCTGCTGCTGGTCGACAGCTACCACTCGCTCGGCGCAATCCCCTTTACCATGGGCGAGCTCGGCTGCGACTACCTCCTCGGCGGCTGCTACAAGTACCTGCGCGGCGGCCCGGGCGCGGCCTTTTTGGCGATGACGCCTGAAGTCGCGGACCGGGTGCGCCCGCTCGATGTGGGCTGGTTCGGCATGGAGCTGGGCGGCGACGCCTGGGCTTCGGGCGGGCCGCCGCTGCGCCCCGGCGGCGACGGCTGGCTGGAAGGCTCGCCCCCGGTGCTGACGTACTATCAGGCTCGCAGCGGACTTGCGTTTACGCGCGCGGTCGGGGTCGAGCGGCTGCGCGCGTACTCGCTGGAGCAACTGCGGTTCTTACGCGGTTTGCTGGCTGAGCGCGGGATAGAAAGTGTCGGCGGCGACGCGGAGCACGCAGCATTTCTAACGATCGCTGTGCCGCATGCGCCGGAGCTGGTGCGGGTATTACTTAGGCAGGGGATTGTGGCGGATGAGCGGGACGGCCGGGTACGCCTATGCCCCGATTGCCTGACCACGCGAGCGGAATTAGGAAGGGCCGCGGCTGCTTTCAAGCGGAATGAACTTTAAAGCGGCTCGCCTGCATCAAGCGCTCGAAATAGCGCAGGCACATCCAGGTGGATCGCCGTTCCATCAATCTCCAAACGTTCTCGCCTTGCCCAAAAGAGCTCTTCGCACGCCTCAGCGGTACGAGTATCAGGATCAACGAGCCAGATGTGGCGGATACCCATCGCCCGGTAATCCTGAGCACGCTTTTTCAGCGAGGAGTAGCTGTCATCCGGTGAAAGCACTTCAATTGCAAGCAGCGGAGCATCAACCAGTACAGGCGGATGCGGTCCCGCCCAATCCACGACGAGGTCAGGCAGACGGACGCGCGTGTCTCGTACCCGTGTACGGACTTCCAGGGAGACCTGCACACCCCACTCCCGCTGGTGTCGAAGGAACCAGCCGCCGATCAGGATTTGAATCCTGCCGTGGTCCCATGTTCCCAAAGGTTTCTCCTCCAAGCGGCCATCGATAAATTCAACATCAGGATGGTAGCTCGTGCTTAGGTAGGCTTCGATGGAGATGAGCGATGCATGAGCCGCCATAGGGCCAGTCTATCCTGCACCTTGCGTGTTGGAACCAGGATTTCCGAAGCATCCACAGCCCTTACCCTCTTCGAGTCCCCGCTCTGAAGCACTAAACTAGACGAAGACCCATGGCCGAGTTCACCCATCTCCATCTCCACACCGATTTTTCCCTCCTTGACGGTGCCTGCGACGTTGACAAGCTCGTCAAGCGCGTCCAGGACATCGGCCAAACCTCGGTGGCCATCACCGACCACGGCAACATCTACGGCGCGGTTCACTTCTTCGAGGCCGCCAAGAAGCAGGGCGTCAAGCCCATTCTCGGCTGCGAACTTTACGTCTGCCAAAAAGAGGACCATCGCGCCGACCCGCAGGGCGACGATTACAACCACCTCCTTGTGCTGGCGGAGAACGAAGAGGGCTACCGCAACCTTGTCCGCATCACGAGCGAAGCCTCGCTCCACGGCTTCTACCGCAAGCCGCGCATCAGCAAGAAATACCTGGCCGAGCACGCGCAGGGGCTGGTCGGCTTTTCCGGCTGTCTGGCCGGGGAGCTTTCGCAGCACCTGATGAAGGACAACTACGAGGGTGCGAAGCGTACCGCGAGCCAGTACCAGGACATCTTCGGCCGCGGCAATTTTTTCCTGGAGATTCAGGACCAGGGCCTCGCGCTTGAAAAGAAAATTCACGCCGACCTGTTCCGCCTGGAACGGGAGCTTGACATCCCGCTCATCGCCACCAACGACTCGCACTATCTGTGCGAGGACGACCACCACGCGCACGAGATCCTGCTGTGCGTGCAGACCGCCGGGTCCATCCACGACCCCAAGCGGTTCAAATTCGACTCCGACCAGTTTTATGTCAAGACCGCCGCCGAGATGGAGCAGGTTTTCTCGCACGCGCCGCAGGTCGTGAGCCGGACCATGCAATTCGCCGAGCGCTGCCAGCTGAAGCTCAATAAGGTCGAGAACCCCTTCCCCGAGTTCGCCGTGCCTGCCGGCCACACGGTTGACTCCTACTTTGAGCAGGTGTGTCGCGAGGGCTTCCGCAAGCGGCTCGATACCAGCATCAAGCACCTTTCTGACACGGGCAAGCTGCGTTCGCCGCTGTCCGACTACCACGCCCGGCTCGAGCGTGAGATCGACTGCATCAAGGCGATGAAGTTCCCGGGCTACTTCCTGATCGTGTGGGACTTCATCCGCTACGCGCGCGAGCAGGGCATCCCGGTCGGCCCCGGCCGCGGCTCGGCCGCCGGGTCGCTGGTCGCCTATGTCATGGAGATTACCAACATCGACCCGCTCCAGAACGCGCTGCTGTTTGAGCGCTTCCTCAATCCCGAGCGCGTGTCCATGCCGGATATCGACATCGACTTCGACATGAACCGGCGCGGCGAGGTCATTGACTACGTCACGCGCAAGTACGGCCGCGAGCAGGTCGCGCAAATCATTACCTTCAACACCATGGCTGCCAAGGCTGCCATCAAGGATGTGGGCCGCGCGCTCGATCTGCCCTACGGCGACGTGGATCGCATCGCGAAGATGGTGCCCGCTACTATCGGCATCACTTTAGAGCAGGCGCTGAAGGACTCGCCGCCATTGCAGGAAGCCTATGACCGCGACCCGCAGATGCGCGAGGTGATCGACACCGCGCTGAAGCTGGAAGGGCTGGTGCGCGGCGCGGGCGTCCATGCCGCGGGCGTCGTGATCGCGCCTCGCCCGCTTACCGACCTCGTCCCGCTGTCGCGCTCCAAAAACGAAGAAATCGTGACCGCCTATGACATGAAGGCGATTGAAAAGCTGGGCCTGCTCAAGATGGATTTTCTTGGGCTGACCACTTTGACCGTGATCGCCGATTGCCTCAAGCTCATCGAGAACTCCGGGGAGGCGGTTGACCTTGAAACCATCCCGTTGGACGACCAGGAAACATTTGAGAAAGTCTTTCATCGCGCACTGACTTCCGGCGTTTTCCAATTTGAGTCGGGCGGCATGCGCGATGTGCTGCGCCGCTACAAGCCTACCTCGGTTGAAGACCTGACCGCGCTGAACGCGCTGTACCGTCCGGGCCCGATCCAGGGTGGCATGATTGACGATTTTATCGAGCGCAAGTGGGGGCGGCGCAAGGTCGAGTATGACCTGCCGCCGATGGAATCAATCCTGACCGAAACGCTCGGCGTCATCGTGTACCAGGAGCAGGTGATGCAGATTGCAAACGCGGTCGCCGGCTACTCGCTGGGCGAGGCCGACCTGCTGCGCCGCGCGATGGGCAAGAAAAACCTGGAAGAGATGACTCAGCAGCGAAAGCGCTTTGTCTCGGGCGCTGCCGAAAAGAAGTACCCGAAAGATACGGTCACTCGGGTCTTTGACCTCATGGAGCAGTTCGCCGGCTACGGCTTCAACAAGTCGCACTCGGCTGCTTATGCGCTGCTCGCATATCACACCGCCTACCTCAAGACGCACCACCCGGTCGAGTTTATGGCGGCGCTGCTGACAAGTGAAATCTCGAAGCCTGAAAACGTCGTCAAGTACATCAAGGAGTGCCGCGAGCTGGGCATCGCGGTTGAGCCGCCCGACGTGCGCCTTTCCGGTGCCGACTTTACGCCGAACGGCAATGCGATCCGCTTCGGGCTTACCGCGATCAAGAATGTCGGCCGCAATGCCATTGACTCGATTCTCGATGCGCGGCGCGCGCTGGAGGAAAAAGGCAAAAGCTTCGCGAGCTACTGGGAGTTCTGCGAGCAGGTGGACCTGCGCTTGATGAACAAGCGCGTGCTGGAGTCGCTGGTCAAGGCCGGCGCGCTCGATTCCTTCGGCCGCCGCGCCCAGCTGATCGCGGCCGCCGACAAAGCCATTGAGCGGGCCCAAAACGCCCAGCGCGACCTTCTCAGCGGCCAGCATGGCCTGTTCGGCATCTTTGACGACCAGCCGGCGGCAGCAGCGGCTGTGGATGCTCTTCCGAACATCCCGGACTGGGATGAAAACGAACGCCTGCAGGCCGAAAAAGAGGTACTCGGCTTCTTCGTCTCCGGCCATCCTTTGGACAAGTACGCCGACAAGCTCCGCAACCTGGCCAGCATTGTGGATACCGCGACAGCGCTTGAGATGAAGCCTTCGCCCGCGCCTACGCGCCGGGGCGAGCGCGGCGATGAGGTCCAGATCGCGGGCGTCATCGTCGGCCTTAAGGTGGCGAAGTCCAAGCGCTCCGGCGAGCTTTATGCGCAGGCTTCGCTGGAAGATACGGTTGGCAAGATCGACCTGATCTGCTTTCCCAAGGACTATGCCGCGCTTGCCGAAAACCTCAAAATTGAGGTGCCGGTGGTGGTGCGCGGCGCACTGCGCGCGGAAGAAGAAGCCGCGAACAAAATTTGCGTGTCTTCCATCCAGCCGATCGAGGGTTTGAAAGTGAAGCTGCCGAAAAATCTGCGCATCAAGGTCCGTCTGGAGGTTGCAAGCGGCTCCATGCTGGAGCAGTTGCACGGCATGCTGGGGGCCTCGCCCGGGCCGGGCCGGGTGATGCTCTCGCTTGAGCAGAAGAACGAGTATTGCGTCGTGCTTGAGCCCGCCGGCCTGGAGGTCGCCGCCGATCGCGCCTTTATCGACCGTGCGGAAACGCTTTTGGGCCCGGGCACCGTGCAGGTCATGGACTAGTGCTGAAGCTCCCGCCCGGCCCGCACGCCGCTTACCTGTTTGATCTGGACGGCACCGTTGCCGATTCCATGCCGCTGCACTACGACTCGTGGCGCGCAGCTGTCGCCGAGCACGGCGGCACGTTTCCGCGGGAGCTCTTCTACCGAATGGGCGGCATCCCGCTCCTACGTACTGTCGAGCTGCTGAATGAGCGCTTCGGTACGGCCATGGTGCCTGCTGAGGTTGTGCGCCGCAAGGAGTCGCTCTACCTCCAGAGTCTCGCTCACCTCCAGCCGGTAGCT
>CAXTSG010000043.1:0-15378 GCA_964246825.1 uncultured Acidobacteriaceae bacterium
GCTGCCGGGTGTACGTCGGCCGCGATGAGATCAAGCGGGTGCAGGGCGGCCTCGGCATCTCGATTCTCACAACGCCGCGCGGCGTGATGACCGGCCGTCAGGCGCGGCGCGAGGGCGTCGGCGGCGAGCTTTTGTGCGAGGTCTGGTAGCACGGGCATACGCTATTCCGTGCCATAGCATATGTACACACTGAAGAAGCAGGAAGCGAGCTCCAGGGCTCGCCGGCTGCAGTGGAACGAATGGCCCGCCACGGCCTTCGGGACTCGCAAGCCATAAGGAACCTGAACATGTCACGCATCGGCAGACAGCCCATCCCGCTTCCGGCGGGCGTCAAATACACGGTCAACGGCAACACTCTCCTGGTGGAAGGGCCAAAGGGCAAGGTTCAGCAGGCGATCCCGTCCGGGATTCAACTGGAAACGCGCGAAAACTTTATTCATGCCGTGCGTGAAAACGACTCGCAGGCCGCCATTCACGGCCTTACCCGCGCCCTGGTGTTCAATGCGGTGGAAGGCGTCACCAAGGGCTGGGCCAAGGACCTGGACATTGTGGGCATCGGCTATCGCGTTGAGCTGAAAGGGCCGCAGATGGTGGTGTTTACCCTCGGCTACTCGCACCCGATCGAGTTTCCGCTGCCGACCGGCATTACGGCCGCGGTGGACGCAAAGCAGACACGGCTGACCATCTCCGGCATCGACCGCCAAAAGGTCGGCCAGGTAGCGGCCGATATGCGCTCCCTACGCAAGCCGGATCCCTATAAGAACAAGGGCGTGCGGTATGCGGGCGAGAAGCTGAAGAAGAAGGCCGGCAAGACCGGTTCCAAGTAACAACCGAATGGGGCTGCCGGGCAGCTCCGCCTCTAGGAAGGAACAACCATGATTCCGAAGATCAAGCGCAACGAAGTTCGCCGTCGGGTCCACGCGCGTATCCGTCAAAAGGTACACGGCACCGCCGAGCGGCCGCGGCTCAATGTGTATCGCTCGCTCAACCACATCTATGCTCAGGTCATTGACGACAATCGCGGCGTAACGCTGGCCTCGGCCTCGACGGTGACGACGAAGCTGAAGACGGGCGGCAACCTCCAAGCGGCAAAGGAAATTGGCAAAGCCGTAGCCGAGCGGGCGCAGGAGCAGGGCGTCCGGCAGGTGGTCTTTGACCGGGGCGGCTACCTGTATCACGGGCGCATCAAGGCGCTGGCCGAGGCGGCCCGTGAGGCGGGTCTTGACTTTTAAGCAGCAGCGGCAAAGGTAAGGGTCGCAGGGGCCCGGAAGGAACAAGCATGGCGTTACTCAAGAAAAAGCTGGATGCGGGGCACTACAACTTGAAGGACCAGGTCGTCGCGATCAACCGCGTCACCAAGGTGGTCAAGGGCGGCAAGAATATGTCGTTCGCGGCGCTGGTCGTGGTCGGCGACCCGGCTTCGGGGGTGGTCGGCTACGGCTCCGGCAAGGCCAAGGAAGTGCCGCAGGCCATCCGCAAGGGCATCGAGTCGGCCAAGAAGAACCTGGTCCACATCAACCTGACCGAGACCACGATCCCGCACCAGGTGCTGGGCCGCTTCGGCTCCGGGCAGGTGCTGCTGAAGCCAGCGCCGGAAGGTACGGGCGTCATTGCGGGCGGCGCGGTACGCGCGGTCATGACCTCGGCCGGCGTTCAGAACGTGCTGACCAAAAGCCTCGGCACCGCAAACCCGCACAACGTGATCAAGGCCACCTTTGACGCGCTGGTACAGCTGCGCGACCGTGCTGAAGTCGCGGCCTTGCGCGGCAAATCCATTCAGGAGCTGTAACAATGGCAGAAGCAGCGAAGCCGATGATGAAGATCCAGTATTACCGTTCCATGATCCAGGCGCCCGTAAAGCACAAAACGGTGGTCAAGGGTCTGGGGTTTACACGGCTCCAGCAAGTGGTGGAACGGGAAGACACCCCGTCCATCCGGGGCATGGTTCGCAAGATTCCGCACCTGGTTCGCATTCTGGGCGAAGAAAACAAGTTCTAGGCACACCCGCCGTGTAGGCGAATCCACAAGCGAGTCGGCCTTGATTTCAAGGCCGGCGTCAAGCGAGGCAGTCATGAATCTATCCAATCTCCGCGCCCCGGCCAAGGCGAACCGGAACAAGAAGCGCGTCGGCCGCGGCATGGGCTCGGGCATCGGCAAAACCTCAGGCCGCGGCCACAAGGGCCAGGGCTCGCGTTCGGGCTCCAGCCTCATGCGCGGGTTTGAGGGCGGCCAAATGCCGCTTCATCGCCGCCTGCCCAAGCGCGGCTTTACCAATATCTTCCGCACCGAATACACGGTGCTGAACCTCCATCGGATCGCGGAACTCGGCGAGTCCGAGCTGACGCAGGAGCGTCTTCGGGAGCTCGGCTTTCTGAAGCGCCGTGACGAGCTTCTGAAAATCCTGGGCACCGGCGAGATTGCCGCCGCCGTGACCATCCATGCCCACAAGTTCTCGAAATCCGCTCAGGAGAAAATCGAGGCCGCGGGCGGCAAGGCTGTTCTGATCGCGGCTTAGTCTTCCCTTACCGCGCGAAGCAGGGTGCGGCACATCCCTGCTTCGCTGTATCCTCTAAGGAATCGACAGACACGGTCAGGAAGAGCGCCACGCATGCTTGAAAAGCTTCTCAATATCTTTCGCATCCCCGAGCTGCGCAACCGGGTGCTGTTCACCTTTGCCATGCTGGCGATCTACCGCCTCGGCTCGTACATCCCCATCCCCGGCATCAATACCGCGGCGCTGGCTCAGTTCTTCTCGCACCAGAGCGGCTCGCCGCTCGGTTTGGTCGACTTATTCAACGGCGGCAATCTCCGCCGGATGACGGTTTTTGCGCTCGGCATCATGCCGTACATCACGGCTTCCATCATCTTTCAACTGCTCACGGTCGTGTATGAGCCGCTCGCCCACCTGCAAAAAGAAGGCGAAGCGGGCCGACGCAAGATCACCCAGTGGACCCGCTATGTAACGATTCTGCTCGGCATCGTGCAGTCCACCGCTATCGCGGTAGCGCTGTCGCACGGCTCGGGCGGCGCGCAGATCGTCCTTCACCCCGGTCTCGGCTTTATCCTGTTGACCGTCGTCACGCTAACCACCGGCACGGCCTTCATCATGTGGCTGGGCGAGCAGATCACGGACCGCGGCATCGGCAACGGCATGAGCCTGTTGATTTTCTCCGGCATCGTGGTCGGTCTTCCCCGCGGTATCGCCGACCTGGTGCAGGCGGCACGGAGCGAAAAGTTCGGTGCCCTTACCATCCCGGCGCTGGTGCTGCTGGTCGTTGCGATGGCGCTGCTGGTAGCTTTTATCGTCTTTGTGGAACGCTCCGAGCGTCGGGTGCCCGTGCAGTATGCCAAGCGCATCGTGGGTCGGCGCATGATGGGCGGCCAGTCGACCCACCTGCCGCTCAAGGTCAACTCGGGCGGCGTCATGCCCGTCATCTTCGCTTCGTCGGTGCTTTCAGCACCCCTGCTTTTCGGGCAGGCATCATTTGTCAAAAATTCGGCTTTTCTCACCCGCATCTTTGACGGCTTGCGCGCGGGCGAGCCCGGCTATGAGCTGCTTTACATCATTGCCATCATCTTCTTCGCGTACTTCTATATCTCCATCGTGTTCCGCCCGGATGATATCGCGGACAACATGCGCAAGTACGGCGGCTTCATTCCGGGGATTCGCCCGGGCAAGCGTACCTCGGACTACCTCAACGACATCCTGACCCGGCTTACGCTGGTCGGCGCGTTGTATCTCATCCTGATTTCGCTGGTGCCGCAAATCCTGATCTCCGGTATTCATTTGAATCATCTTCCACTCATCGGACGCGGCTTTGAACACCTGCCGCTGTGGATGACCAACGGTCTCGGCTTCAACTTCTACTTTGGCGGCACCAGCCTTCTGATCGTGGTCGGCGTGGCCATGGATACGGTCAACCAGATTGAGTCGCAGCTCATCATGCGGCACTATGACGGCTTCTCGACCAAGAGCCGCGTGCGTGGAAGGCGGTCCTGGTAGTTGACTGCGTTCGGGAATGATTTTCAGCCGGGACCGCTGCTCCTGATGGGCGCGCCCGGCGTCGGCAAGGGAACACAGGCGAAAGCACTCACGGCCCGCTGGGCTATCCCCCAGGTCTCGACCGGAGACCTGCTCCGCGCCAATGTCGGCTCCGGCTCCGAGCTGGGCCGGGAAGCCAGGCAGCGAATGGATGCCGGCGAGCTGGTGCCGGACGACCTGGTGAACCGGATGGTCGAGCAAAGGCTGCGGGAGCCTGACACCCACCGCGGCTACATGCTGGACGGATATCCGCGAACTCTGCCGCAGGCCGAGTGGCTGGATCGCGGCCTGGCCGGGCAGGGCGGGCGGCTGCCGCTGGTTGCCGTCTCCATTCGGGTCGCGTATAGTCAGTTACTGCGCCGCATTACGGGTCGGCGCAGCTGCCCCGTGTGCGGCAGAATCTATAACGTTTATTTGCAGCCGCCGGCGCGGGAAGGCATCTGCGACCTTGACGGCGCATCTTTGCAGCGGCGCGATGATGACTCGGAAACGGTTTTCGAGGAACGAATGCGCGCCTATGAAGCGCAGACTGCTCCGGTCATGGAGCACTATCGCACACTCGGAGCACTCGCCGAGGTCGACGGCGAGCTGCCGCCGGAGGCTGTGACCGAACAGGTCGAGCATGCGGTACGGCAGCTGCGGGGCGCATTAAGGTAAGGAACCGGCAGGTATGGCAGTGATGCTGAAAACCGGAGACGAGATTGCACGCATGCGCCGCGCCGGCGAGGTGGTGCGCGAGCTGCTGGAAGCCGTGCGCCCTCATGTGCAGCCCGGTGCCAGCACCATGGATCTGGAGTCGGTTGCCGTCGCCAAGGTCAAGGAATTGCGCGTGACGCCTGCCTTTCAGGGCTATCGCGGCTATCCTTGCGTGCTGTGCACCAGCGTGAATCAGGAGGTTGTTCACGGCATCCCCTCCGCGAAGCGTATGCTGCGCGAAGGCGACATCGTTTCTATCGATACAGGCGTGGTGGTAGACGGCTTCTACGGCGACTCGGCGACAACGGTGCCGGTTGGCAGAAAGCTGGCCGAGCGCACGGCTAGACTTTTGGCGGTAACGGAAGCCTCGCTCCTCGCCGCTATCAATGCCGTCATCCAGGGGAAAGCACTCGGTGATATCGGCGCGACCGTGCAGCAGATGGTGGAGCGGGAAGGATTCAGCGTGGTGCGGCAGTTTGTGGGTCACGGCATCGGGACGCAGCTCCATGAAGATCCGCAGGTGCCGAACTACGGGCAGCGCGGCCGAGGCATGAAGATGCGCGAAGGCATGGTGTTCTGCATCGAGCCGATGGTGAATGCGGGTAAAGCCGCGGTACAGGTGCTCAAGGACGGCTGGACCGCGGTAACAGTGGACGGCAGCATGAGCGCGCATTTTGAGCATACGGTCGCGGTGACAGCAAACGGAGTGGAAGTTCTAACCCGTTAGCGCGGGTTCTACAAACCGGCAGGTGCGGGCAAGGGTTCGACAGCTTTCGCGGCAAAGCCGGCAGGGAGCGGATTGGGATACGGGTGTCGAAGGAAGACGCAATTGAAGTGATGGCGACGGTAGTGGAAACACTGCCGAACGCGATGTTCAAGGTGGAGCTGGAAAATAAGCACCAGGTGCTGGCCCATGTTTCGGGCAGAATGCGGAAGAACTTCATCCGCATCCTGCCCGGCGACAGGGTTGCGGTTGAGCTGAGCCCGTACGATCTGACGCGCGGGCGCATCGTGTACCGCTATAAATAGCAGTCAACCGCGCCTGCGGACTGGCTCCGGCAGGGAAAGGGACTTACAATGAAGGTACGGGCATCGGTAAAAAAGATTTGTGATAAATGCAAGGTCATCCATCGCCGCGGTGTGGTGCGGGTCATCTGCGAAGTCGCCAAGCACAAGCAGCGCCAGGGTTGATGCCCCGGCACCACGGATCGCAAGATCAGCGCCTCTACGGGCGAGTTCGCTTCGGAACCAATGAACGTGCGATGAACCCGGAAAGCGCTTCACCTGTTTTTTAACCGCTTGGACGAAGCATCCGCAGCAGTCTTCGTATCCGGGTAGGCCCGCAAGGGCAAAGAGAGAACTCATGGCACGTATTGCCGGCGTCGATCTGCCGAACAACAAGCAGCTCAGAATCGCCCTTACTTACATTTACGGCATCGGAGATCCGCGCGCCCTGCGCATCCTGACCAAGGCCGACCTGGACCCGTATCGCAAGCTCGCTACCCTGAGCGAGGATGAAATCAACCAGATTCGTCAGGTCATTGAGCAGGAAGGCAGCATCGAGGGCGATCTCCGCAAGGATGTTTCCATGAACATCAAGCGGCTGATTGACATCCAGAGCTACCGCGGGCTGCGCCACCGGCGCAACCTGCCCGTGCGCGGACAGCGTTCGCACACCAACGCGCGCACCCGCAAGGGACCGCGCAAGGGCACCGTGGCCGGAAAGAAGAAGGCGACCAAGTAATGGCAAAGGCACAAAAGAGCACGGCAGGCAAGGGTTCGGCCGCGAAAACAGGCAAAAACAAGAAGTTTAAAAAGCGCGAACGGAAGAACGTGCCGTTCGGCCTGGTTCACATTCAAGCGACCTTCAACAACACCATTGTGACCATCACGGACGGTCAGGGCAATACGCTTTCCTGGAAGAGCTCCGGCTCGCTCGGCTTCCGCGGCTCCCGCAAGGGTACTCCGTTTGCCGCGCAGCAGGCGGCACAGAATGCGGCGAACCAGGCGCGCGATCACGGCCTGCGGGCGGTGGACGTGCGGGTATCGGGTCCGGGCTCGGGCCGCGAGTCCGCGGTGCGCGCGCTGGCCGCCGCCGGCATTGATGTGCGCTCCATCCGCGATGTCACGCCGATTCCGCACAACGGCTGCCGGCCGCCCAAGCGTCGCCGGGTCTAGCAAGGTGATTCGCCAGACGCCGCTGTACTTCATCTACGGTTATCTGGTGAGTCTCGGCATGGTGGTCATTGGGGCCATGTGGTGCTTCACTCCGGCAAGGTTCGCGGCGCTGTACCAAAAGGCGGTTCCGTTCGCGCGAACCGCCCGGCCGTCAGACCTCCAACGGCTGATCCGAAGCACGGCCGGGCGGGCCTGCGGAGCGTTCATCGCGCTTCTCGGTATTTGGATCGTGCTTTTACTTTCAGCGCAAGTCATTCGGCTCAGGCTCCACCTGACCGAGCCCGGCGCTGAACATCCTGTAACAAGGACCGGGACGACAGGCGCTCCCCGGAGCGCACGTAAACCGGTCGTCACCTGAACCAGAGGAGAACCAAGTGGCACGTTATACCGGAGCTGTTTGCCGTCTTTGCCGCCGCGAAGGCATGAAGTTGTTCCTGAAGGGCACCCGCTGCTTTTCCGACAAGTGCGCCATTGAAAAGCGCAACTTCGCGCCGGGCCAGCACGGCCGCGACCGCAAGGCCAAAATTGTCGGCTACGGCCTCCAGCTGCGCGAAAAGCAAAAGGCCAAGCGCATTTACTTTGCGCTGGAAGGCCAGTTCCGCGCCTACTATGAGAAAGCCAACAGCGCCCAGGGCAACACCGGCGCGCTGCTGCTTCAGCAGTTGGAGCGCCGCCTCGATAACGTCGCCTACCGTCTCGGCTATGCCGGGTCGCGCCGCCAGGCCCGCCAGATTGTGCGCCACGGCCATGTCGAGGTCAACGGCCGCAAGGTCAACATCCCCTCATTCCAGGTAGCCGTCGGCGATGTTATTAAAATTCGTCCGAATGCGACCAAGTTCTCGGTCATCGAGACTTCGCGCGAGTTCGCCAGCCACCAGCCCACGCCGAACTGGCTGGAGATTAACGCCGCCGAGCTGTCCGGCAAGATTCTTTCGCTGCCCCGCCGCGAAGATATTCAGCTGCCCGTCAACGAGCAGCTGATTGTTGAGTTGTATTCGAAGTAAAACAAGATCCTCTACGCGGGAGGCGGTCCCTTCGGGACGTGTACTCGTTTGAGGAGCAAGGGCGCGCAGTTCGCGCCCTTGCTCCTCAAAGTAAACACCCCACGAAGTGGGGCCAGCCGCGCAGGCGGTTTGCTTTTTGTTCCAGCACCACCGCGCGAACTCGGGCAGAATGCTTCGCACGAGCGCGCCAAGGAGAAATACTATGTTGTGGAGAGGTTTTCAGCGCCCCAAGCGGCTTCAAGTCGATACCGAAACACTCACGGACCGCTACGGCAGGTTCAGCGCCCAGCCCTTTGAGCGCGGTTTCGGCACCACCATCGGCAACTCCCTGCGCCGCACCCTGCTTTCCTCGATCGAGGGCGCGGCTGTGACCGCGGTCAAGATTGAAGGCGTGCTGCATGAGTTTCAGTCGATCACCGGCGTTGTCGAGGACGCGACCGACATCATCCTCAACCTGAAGCAGGTGCCGTTCAAGCTGAACGGCGACGGGCCGAAGGCGCTGTACCTGCGCGTCGAGGATCCCGGCGTCGTCACCTCGGGCATGATCGAGGCTGACGGCGATGTCGAGATTCTTGATAAAGACGTTTATATCGCGACGGTCTCCGAAGGCGGCAAGCTCGACATGGAGATGCGCCTCAAGCGCGGACGCGGCTACATCTCGGCCGACCGCAACTTCGACCAGGACCTCGGCATCGGCTTTATGCCGATCGACTCGGTTCACTCGCCGGTGCGCAAGGTCAACTACGCGGTCGAAGCCGCGCGTCTCGGACAGATCACCGACTACGACAAGCTGACTCTGGAAGTCTGGACCAACGGCTCGGTCGTGCCGGCCGATGCGGTCGGTCTTGCGGCGAAGCTGCTCAAGGACCACATGAGCATCTTTATCAACTTCGAGGAGGAGATCGAACTCGAAGGCCACATGGATGACGGGCGCGGCCTGCTGCGCAACGACAACCTGAACCGTTCGGTCGAAGAGCTGGAACTCAGCGTTCGCTCCTACAACTGCCTCAAGAACGCCAATATCCAGAGCATCGGCGAGCTTGTACAGAAGACTGAAGCGGAAATGCTGAAGACCAAGAACTTCGGCCGCAAGTCGCTGAACGAAATCAAGGAAATCCTGGCGCAGATGGGCTTGTCGCTCGGCATGAAGATTGACGAGCAGGGCAACGCCGTACCGGGGCCGACCAGCATTCTGCCGTCGCAGCAGCTGGCCGCCGCGCAATACAGCCGCTTTGACGATGAGGAAGATGAAATCCTCGATGACGAAGGCGATCTGGCGCTGCAAAACGAGCCGGAAAACTTTTAAGAGCAGGGTTAAGGGTGGAGGGGAAAGGGTAAATCGCTCTCCTTCACCCTGGTCTGCACTGGTCTGACGAGAGGATGCGGATGGGCGTCAAGGTGTTTACCCTCCACCCTCCATCCTTCACCCTTGCACTTTGGAGAAAACAATGCGCCACCGCAAAGCAGGCTTCAAACTCGGACGCAAAACCCCGCATCGCCGGGCGTTGCTGCGCAACCTGACTACCTCCATCCTGATGGAGGACCGCGTCGAAACGACCGTGACCAAGGCCAAGGCCGTTCGCCCGCTGGTCGAGAAGATGATCACGCTCGGCAAAAAAGGCGACCTTCACTCCCGCCGACAAGCGCTCGCCTTCATGATGACGCGTGAATCCGTGTCGCGCCTGTTCGATACCGTGGCACCCCGCTACGGCGACCGCCAGGGCGGCTATCTCCGCATCGTCCGCACCGGCTTCCGCAAGGGCGACGGCGGTGAAACCGCTTTGATCGAGCTGCTGGGCGCTGAACAGGTGCTGGACGAGAAGCGCCAAAAACGCACCGAGGCCCGCGAAAAGCGCCGCGCCGAGATGCAGGCCGCGCTTTCCGCGGGCGGGCCCGCGCCGGGGACCGAAGGCGAAGAGCCGCTGCAATCCTAAGCGCTCGTTCTTGCCGGGGCTATCGCGCCTGCGCGAGCACCGGCTTCGGCAAAGCAGTCTCCCCAGGCACCGACACCACGACCTCCACCGCTTCACCGAGGTATCGCGTCAGCACGGCAGCCTGCTTCCAGGTCAGGTCCCACCCGTCCCGGATGGCGAGGACCTGGTACTTGCCCGGAACCACACCATAAATGGTCCAGGTACCGTCCGAGTCGCTTTCCTGCTGGTAGATCAATGTCGGGGAGAGCGGGGCTTCGGGTACAAGCAGCACCATCACCCCGGCCTCCGGCTGCCCCGCGGCCGTAAGCACCCGGCCGGATACGGCACGGTCCGCGGAAGCCAGGGTTGCTGCTACCATTACCGGGTCCGTGCCGAAAACCAGGCTTCCATCGGCGGCCGTTTCTGCTCCGCTTGCCGCTACCCCCGTCACAGACAGCGCCGCGCCTCCTCGCGGCTGGAGACGGTATCTGCCGGGCGTTACCGCGCTTGCGGCCAGGCTGCCGTCCGCCGCAAGAGGCAGGTCTACCGGCCTTCGATTGAGGCCGAACCCCGGCGCGGCACGGCCAAGCCCGGCGAACCGACGTCCTCCGCCGCTGTCCGGAACAAGCTGCACACGCAAACCCGTCGGCAGGGCAGAGCCGTCCGCCATGGCGATCTTCCCGGAAAGTGTTGTGGTCGCTTGGGCGTCCGAGGGGCGGTCCAGCGTTGCGTCTCCATCCAGCTGCATCGCTCGTTCCCCGGTTCCGCTCTGCACCATATACGTTCCTGGGGCTACGGAAGCGGTAAGCGTCGTGCTCATGCCGCCCGCTGTTTGTACCGCGCGGCCAACCCATCCGGAGCTTACCGGCAGGGTTCCATCAAATGCTGCCGTACCGATCTGCGGCAGCTGAAGTATTTGGTTGCCTTCCCCTGACGCTACCTTGACGTGCACTGCCGGTACGGCATGGAGGTTGAAGTTGGCCTGCACGGTTTCCCCGCTCCGCAGGAGAATCGGCTGCGCCGCGTCGGTGCTTGCCGCGCCGCTGAAGAAAGTTGCCGGGTACGCTACATCGAACAGGTGCACCGCGCCCTCGGCTTCTTCGCTGACGGCAAACCAGGGTGTACCCGTAACCGCCAGGAAGTAGGTGCCCGGCGCGAGATCGCCGAAGAAAAACCGCGAGCTGCCGTGCCGGAGCGAGCTCGTTTGCCGCACTCGCACGGCTCCCGACCCGTCGGTGCTTTGCATGTAGAGCTGCACGGTTGCCGCTTCCACCGGGTCGCCGGTGCTGTCCAGCACCGTGCCGCGAATCGAGCCGAGCGGCAGGAGGGAAAAGCGCAGCGCGGCTGCCTCGGGGTGCCGCGGCCCGCAGATTACCGCGGCATAAAAATCGGCATGCTCCTCAAAGTTGGCGCGCCGGTACCCGCGGCGGCTCGCGGATAAGTGGTAGCGGCCTTCCGGCAGGCCGGGGAAACGAAAGACGCCGTCAGCGCCTGTTACCACAATGGCGGGTGGGCTTGTTTTCGCGAAACGACGCCCGCCGCCCGGGATTTCGCGCCCGGGGAAGGCACCCTCCTCTTCGGGTGAAATCGCCTCCAGGCTTACCGCGGCCCGCGCCAGCGGCTGCCCCGAGCTCCCATCCACGACGTGGCCCGCGATGGAAAAGCTTTCCTCCTGCGCCCGGAGCGCCGTGCCCGTAAAGATCAGCAGGAGCAGGAGGAAGCGCATGCTATGGTGCTCCGATAGTGCCCGGCGGCAGCGCGGAAAGGGTCGACAGCGTCACGGGGGTTGCCGCGCCTGCCGTTACGGTAACGCGGGTACCCTTGATCTGCTGGAGGACGCCCGGCTCCCGGTAAGCGACGCTGACCGCGCCGGAAGTTGCGAGCACAAGGTAGTCGCCTGGTGCCAGATTAGGAAAGCTGACCGGATCGCCTGTGCTGCCCCCAAAGGACCCGCTCTGGTTCATCTCACGGCCGCCGGCAAAAAGCGGCAGCACCTCAATCATGTTCTCCCGGCTCAGCAGTTCGCCCGCGCGTGTGACGACAAGGGATCCGGCGTCGCTTCGCACCGCGGCATCCAGGCGCAGCTCGGCTCCCGGTGCCACGGAAAGCGGCTCGGCCAGCAGGTTGGTACCCTGGCTCGTCAACTCAGCCACATATCCGCTCGCGGCTATCGGCTGCACCCAGTAGCGCCCCGCCGGGATTCCGTTACGGATGACAGCTGTATCGCTGGTGGCATCCTGCTCCAGCTGCGCGTACAGGGGCAAGGACTCCGGGGCGTCGACGGGCAGCAGGAGCAGCTGCGCCAGCCGCGCGCTGTTCGGAGCGGTCGATGCAGCGGCATCCAGAGAGCGGGTCACAACCGTGGCGGGCGGCGACTGGTCGACCGTCAGGCTCAGGTTTCCGGGCGCTCCCTCCGTTAGGTGTAGCGGTAAAGTGCCGCTCATGGTGGCCCCGCGGCGGCCGCCGACAGCGCTCAATAGGTAATTCCCGCTGGGTAAATCCGTGGTCAGCGAGCCGGTTTGGCGGTCGAAGCGGGCCGGCCAGTTGAGAAAGCCGCTCCCGGAAACCTGAAAGACCGGCAGCGCGCCGGAAGGTCCCGCTACCTGGATAGACACCGGCCGAAAAACAGCTCGGACAAGGTTGAGCTTGACCGCGGCGGTTTGCCCTGCCTCCAGCTGCACGGGCCCGGCGGACTCTATCTCCCGGCTGCTCGGGGCAAACATGGGCAGATAGCCGGAACGTGCCCGGGTCGGCTGCTGCTCCAGGGAAGGATCGGGAGAGGGGTCCAGAGAGGGTTGCGAATGGACAAGGTAGCTCCCCGGCTCCAGCCCGGCAAACTCAAAGCTGCCGTCCCCCTCGGCTGTCGTTGTGTCGCGCTGCCGCCAGTAGCGGTGGCCGCCCGCCACGGCTGCCTCCAGCAGATCCACGCGGATGCCGGAGGACGGCTCACCGTCCGGCAGCACAACCTGCCCCTGAACAGCGGCCGCTGGCTCCAGGGTCAAGATCGGCTCAGGCCCACCCGGAACAAACGACAAACTGCGGAAAGCCTCGGTCTGCCGCGAGCCGGGATCGAAATAGCCGGGGCGCCGTAAGCGAACCTGCACGGACCCTGCGGCAACATTGGTGAAAGTGAAGCGGCCCGCGGCGTCGGTGAAAGCAGCCGACTCCGAACCCGGAGCGACGGAAGTAGGCGTTACCAGAACTCTGGCGATGGGCTGGCGCGTTACGGAGTTCAGTACCTGCCCGCGAAGCGTCCCGGTGCCCTGGGCGGCGGCGCTTCCGGCGAGCAGGCCGACGAAGCACAAAGTCCAGAAGCTTTGTCGGGAGCTGCGATGCACCGGAACCTCACGCCTGTCAGTCGTGCTCGCTTGGACGCATCGTGCTCCCAAAAGGTCGCACCCTGCTATTCCACATGGTAGTTCGGCGCTTCGCGCGTGATGATGACGTCGTGAACATGGCTTTCGCGCAGTCCCGCGCCCGAAATGCGCACAAACCTGCCGTTCTGCTTAAGTTCGGCAATGGTCTCGCAGCCCAGGTAGCCCATGCCCGAGCGCAGCCCGCCTACCAGTTGATGCACCATAGCCTCCAGCGGCCCCCGGTGCGGCACCCGGCCTTCAATGCCTTCCGGCACAAATTTTGCCAGGCGATTCGAGTTCGTGCGCTCACGGTCCGCGTCCACCACGCCCTCGGCCCGCGCCGGGGTTGTTTGCAGGTCGCGCGAGCTTTGGAAGTAGCGCTCGCCCGAACCCTGCGCCATGGCCGAAAGCGAACCCATGCCCCGATAAGCCTTGAACGAGCGGCCCTGGTACAGGATCGTCTCGCCCGGGCTTTCATCCACGCCCGCAAACAGCGAGCCGATCATGATGGAGTCCGCCCCGGCCGCGATGGCCTTGGTCAGGTCGCCCGAGTACTTGATGCCGCCGTCGGCGATGATGGGAATATCGCGCTCGCGCCCGGCCCGGTAGGCTTCGGAAATCGCCGTAATCTGCGGCATGCCCGCGCCGGTCACCATGCGCGTCGTGCAGATCGACCCCGGTCCGATGCCGACCTTGACCGCGTCCGCGCCGGCATCCATCAGCGCCAGCGCGCCTTCGTAGGTCGCCACGTTGCCGGCCAGCAGGTCGGTTTCCGGGTAGTGCTTTTTTACCTGCCGCACGGCTTCCAGCACGCGCGACGAGTGCCCGTGCGCCGAATCGATCGAAAGCGTGTCGCACAGCTCCTTGACCAGCTCTCCGGCGCGCTCCAGGTAGTCGCCCGTCGCGCCGATCGCCGCGCCCACCCTCAGGCGGCCTTGCTCGTCTTTCGAGGCATGCGGATATTTCAGCTTTTTCTGGATGTCCTTGACCGTAATCAGGCCCTTAAGCTCGTAGGCGTCATTGACAACCAGCAGCTTTTCTACCCGGTGGTCATGCAGAATTTCTTCCGCGTCTTCGAGCGTTGTGCCGACCGGCACCGTGATGAGGTTTTTCTTGGTCATCACCTGCGAGACCGGGATATCGGTGCGCGTTTCGAAGCGCAAATCGCGGTTGGTCAGGATGCCGACCAGGCGCTTGCCCTGCGTCACCGGCACGCCCGAGATCTTGTAGCGCCGCATCACCTCCAGCGCGTCTGAAATCATCTGCTCCGGCGCAATCGTCACCGGGTCCACGATCATGCCGCTTTCCGAGCGCTTTACCTTGTCCACCTCGGTCGCCTGCTGCTCGATCGAGAGATTGCGGTGGATCACGCCGAGGCCGCCCTGCTGCGCCATCGCGATGGCCAGACGCGACTCTGTAACTGTATCCATGGCGGCTGAAAGCAGCGGCGTATTCAGGGTGATGCGCCGAGTCAGGCGAGTTTCCGTCGTGACCAGGCTGGGAACTACTTCGGAGAAAGCAGGGACGAGCAGAACGTCGTCAAAGGTAAGTGCTTCGGGGATCGGATGTTCCATCATGGGGAAGATACCGCGCCGGGCCTGAGGGAAAGGCAAGGCGCAGCCTTCGCCTTAGTGTAGCAAGGCGCATTTGGAGGCCACCGGCGAGCTCTCAAGGCGCGGCCCAGTTCACGACACCGACGAGCTCGTCCACCTGAGCGAAAGCCTTATCGTTTGTCACAAGAACGGCTCCAACCGCGACAGCATGAGCGGCAATCATCATGTCCATGCTTTCCAGGCTGGTGCCGTTCTTCTCCATCTTGGCTTTGACGCGCCCGTAGGTTTCGGCCTCATCGCGCCCCCATGGAAGAATCTGAATGCCGGCAAGAAAGCCGTCCATCAGAGATTGAAGAATCGTAGCCTGAGGGTTTTTAGCCAGGCCATAGCGAATTTCCGCTACGGTAACCGCGGAAATGATGGCGGTTTCATCATCGTGAAGAGCCAGCAGCCGAGCGCTTGCCGATAAAGGACGGCCCCTCACGATGTAGCTAACCATATTAGCGTCAAGCATGTACGAGATCACAGATCCGGTCTTTTCTGAATCTTTTGAGCGGAGGCACGTTCTATGGGAGAAAGGAAATCCTCCGGAATATCCAACTTATGAAGTGCATCAAGGATTTCTTCAAGACTGCC
>CAXTSG010000044.1:0-9047 GCA_964246825.1 uncultured Acidobacteriaceae bacterium
CCCAGGAACAAGGCAAAGAAAAACAGCATAAGGTACCTCCCTGCTCCACGGCAGGCATCGCGTTTATAGCAGAAGCGGCCCCGCCGATGAAAGTTGTCTTGCCTGCGCGCGTTGCTTCCCGCCGGGTACCCATCTAGCATCAGCACATGAGCCAGGAAGCATCCACAACCGCAGCCGGCCTCGCGCCGGCGGAAATCCCCACCCGCGAAAACGCCGCCGAGTCCGACCGCGAACAGATTCTCGCCCTGCCCGATCCGCTGATCCTGTTCAATCAATGGCTGCGCGAGGCCGAAGCGAGCGAGCCGAACGACCCCAATGCGGCTTCGCTCGCCACGGCCTCGCCCTCGGGCGAGCCCAGCGTGCGCATGGTCCTGGTCAAGCGCGCCGACGAGCGCGGCTTCTCTTTCTTCTCCAACGCCGAAAGCGAAAAAGGCGGGCAGCTGGCCGAGAATCCCCGGGCCGCCCTGTGCTTCCACTGGAAAACCCTGCGCCGCCAGGTGCGCGTCGCCGGCCGCGTGCTGGAAATGCCCGGCGCGGATGTGGACGAGTACTTCCACAGCCGAGGACGCCGCAGCCAGCTCGGCGCGGCGGTGTCGAGCCAAAGCCGCCCGCTCCCCAGCCGCGCCCTTTTGGAAGACCAGGTGCGCCGGTTCACGGCCGAGCACCCCGGCGAAGTTCCCCGGCCCGACTACTGGCGCGGCTACACCATCCGCGCCCACCGCATCGAGTTCTGGCTTGACGGCCCCGACCGCCTCCACGACCGCTTCCTCTTCACGCACAGCCCCGACGGCTGGGCCCGCACGCGGCTCTACCCGTAAGCGAGAGCGCTCCTCTCACGGCACTCACCTCATTGAGTAGCATTTAATCTCCTAGCACTAGTTTGAGCATTTGCAATTGCCTCGATAATCTGATCGGGTGTCCTAAACGGCTGCTGGCGTACTCCGTCGATAAAGACGGTCGGGGTTCCCTCTACCCCGACAAGATTGGCAAGTCGAGTATCGGCTTCCACATCGGGGGCAGATTCCTGATTTGCAAGACAGAGGGCAAGCCGCTCTTTATCAACACCCGGCACAGAAGAAGCGATTTCTTGAATGCGCGCATCCACATTGTCCGTGTGCATGTCTCTCTGTGCGGAGAAGATGGCATTAGCATAGTCGGCGTCACCCGCCGGGTCTTGACGGTGGACACAGGCAGCGGCAAGAGCGGCCTTTTTAGCCCAGGGATGCATGGAAAGAGGGTAATTACGGAGTTGAACATTGACGTCCTTCAACTGCTCCGCAACGGCGGGCTCCTGCATCATGACAGCTAATTTCTGACAAAATGGACATTCATAGTCCGAGAAAATGACCATCGTGGTCTTCGCCGGGATTCTTGGGTCTGAGGAGTTGTTGGCTGCGAGCAGCTTCTTTGCAATTGCCTGCTTTTCAGCTTTCTCTTTTGCAAAATCGACCGATAGGTCGAACAACACCGGAGTTGCGTACTTACCATCTGGCGAAAGAAAAAGAGTGATGGGCCGCCTTGAAGGTAAAAGCACATAATCCACCTTCCAGAAGCATTGATCGTTAGCTTGCGCAACAGCGATGCGCTGCACTTGCGAAACATCAAAGCGAGCCGCCGTATACCGGTCCAACTTGGCCAGCCTGGCCATCTCAGGAGCCGGACAGATGGCCGAGCAGCAAGTAGAAAACAGTACGGCAGCTGCACAAAGAAGCGAAAAGCGGGCATTAAATGCCATGTGAGTCGTACCCTCTCAGTATGTTGCGATTGAAAGTGAATGTGCCGATCAGGCACTTTTAGCTAAAAAGCAAGGTTTGTCAAATGTCATTTCCCAACGGGTCGACGCACTGGCCAGGGTCATACTGTGGGCAAACTGAATTGCACATCGGATTCAAAACAGGCTGGTAATAGCAATCGCACGTAACTTCATCGTAGTTAGAGCAATTCGAATCGCAAACATCTGAGCATCCGCTGGATGATGGTGGTGAGGACTGAGTGCAGGGACTTCCATTTAAGACTCCCGGATCAGCGCCATTGCAATCTACAGTTTGTCCACATACAGGATTGTCATAAAAGTATGTTGCAGAACCGGGCGAGCAGGAATCTTGCAAATTAGGGCTATGTGCTGCATCGCAAGCATACGCAGCCGGGTCCGCTGCATTGTAAATAGGTATGTCCGCCCACGTTGTATCTCCCGCAACCAGATCATAATCGATCAGTTCGGAATGTACACCGATAAATGCCGGTGCATTTATCGCATATTGCCTTAAACGCTGGTTATAAATCCAGAGAGAGTCAGGAAGCGGGCTTAACCCATAAACACCGCCGCTTGGGCTTCCTGATAAGTTAATACTCGCGACCCATATATCGTCCGGCTCTGCACTTAACAAAACCATCTCCCTCCAATTCTTCGCGGCGAAGTAAACTCCAGATTTCCATCCAAGATCGTGAAGTGCATGGGTCCAACCGCTAACGAACGTACCTACACTAAGTGAGGTAGGTTCGTCATATCCCTCCACGTTATAGTAGATGATCCCGCTTGATAGACCCAATTCCACGTAGGCGGCTGTTACCGCACTCTGCCCTTCTTTGTAGCCTTGCGAGTACGCTGCATTTGGATTTGGAAAAATGAGAGAGGAGTGAAACCTGGCGGTGTTTGCTTGAGGACCCACCCAAAGCGGAATGATAGCGAAGAAATCGCAGGCCAGCTTGAAACTATAGAGGGGATTAAGATTACTCTTTGCTAGTTGTGCCGGGCTGAAATTTGATCCACCCATATAGATGCCGACTCCATGAAACGAGGAGGTGAAACCCCAATCATCTAGTTGATCGTACCTAGGGGCGACTTGCTGATCCCAAGCCATAAAAGGTACTGGCTGCAAAGGCGGGTTGAGGACCTCAGGAGTTGGTTGGTCGCTGAGAGCGGCCGATTGCAAATTTTCCTGGGTACCGAGAGCGGATGAAGTCTCTGACCGTAGACTCGGGGGAGTCACATCCACATAGCTCTCTCCCCCATCCTTGGTCAGCATTAAAGCGTCAGATAAGCCGCTATGGACCACAATCCATCCAACCTGATCTCCCTTGAACGAAGCGTGAGAAATCACAGCATTATGGAAAGCCTTCGGAAGCTTGAATATCTTTGCCTTCCCGCTGACGTGCGACGTATATACGTTTATACCTGCCTGCACTTGAATGACGAGTGGATCTGGAGTGTCCGTACCCACTTTGGTTGGCTGCGCTGAGGCCAAGCTACGGATGTTGGTTTTTAACCATGTCGCACCTCCATCTGTTGTCCTATAAGCTATCGTGACAACAACCCCTTCTTTCACGACAGACACAATCAAAGATCCATTCAACTCGCTTTCAAAGCGAGGAAGTGATAAGGAAACTTCTATCTCACGTTCGGGATTTTTTCCTTCTGCGAATCCTACTCTACTCCAGCTTTGGCCACCATCCGATGTGCGGTACAGTTCACTGTCTTCAAAACCCCCGAGAAGAAATCCAATCGTGGGCGAGATGAATTGAAGTTGACCGAATACAGGTGGTGAGGGTAGAAGTTGCCAGCTTTCTCCTCCATCTACGGTACTAAACAAATCCGCAAAACTGAATGCCACACTAGTGGCTTCTCTTACCGTCAGCCATAGGTGTTGACTATCAAAGTACGAAGCTTGAACTTGGCCGCCGAAGTTCTTAAGTGCATGCCCACTTGATATAGAAGTAAGAGGTGCCCAGGAAGCACCCTTAGTTGATGTTTTAAATATTTGAATGGAAGCCTCAGAGCCAACCTTCTGTGCGCTGGTATAGTAGGCGATCCCCTCAGGCGGAGATGAAAAGGTATCCATCAGCAGATTGCCTTCTGTTTTTGGGGTGATGTCAGTCCAATCATTGCCGAGCGTAGTTGTATAGAAGATGTGGTTCCCTGCTGAAACATAACCCTCCGTTGAATTAAGCAGAGTAGCCCGCTCAATTGAACTAGCTTGAGTATGTGTAGGTCTAGAATCAGTTCATATCTTTTCAATACAGGAGAAGCCGCTCCAGATACCCAGGATAGCCGTGACAACAACTGCAATCCGCGAATGCAAGGAAAGCGTGGGGGCGCAAGACATGGAAACCTCTCAGGCATACAAATTCGGCAAGCTGGAAGTAGTTCGGGTGCGCCATCACAGTCTCTAAAACCCTAATCGAAGCGCAAGCACCATTTTGTACTTTTTCATGTCACAAAAACGTCGATGCGGCACATGATTTAGACGCTTGGGCGCGGATGCTGCCCTCACCCTAAAGTTGTAGCCGATTGTTCCATGTGGAACATCAGCTCCCGCCCGCCCAGAAACGCCGCGATCTGCTCATTCAAAAACTTCTCGTCCGCCGGGCTCGCGCCCGCCCCGGCCGGGTGCCCCCACAGCGACGGAATCGGCAGCAGCGTGCAGTGCGGGATAAACTGCGCCTCATAGCGGGCATCCTCGACCGGGAAGTACAAATCGGTCGCCGACGGCATATACAGCACCGGTACCCGGATCGAGCGCAGCGCCGCTTCCACATCGCCCCCGTGGTTCAGCCGGTCGAGCGGCGCACTCGGTTTGCGGAACGGCGGCGTTTCCCCCACATCGTTCGACTCCCAGGTACGCAGCTGCAAAATCAGGTTGTTCGCATCCGCGCCCGGGATGAACTCTTTCCGATTGTGCTCAATTACCTCTGAAAGCGTCTTGAGCTTCGGGTCATCCTGCCGCCACAGCTCCCTCCGCCACCACTCCTGCGAGAACAGCCACCCGGTCCACATCAGGTTGAACGCCTCGATGCCGCGCTCGGGCTCCGCCTTGTAGTCGCCGCCCGCGAAAACCGGGTCCGTTTCGATCGCAAGAATCTCTCCCTCGTTCCGCACAATGCCGTGCCCGTAGGTCTTGGCCGTGCCCGAGGTCGCCACGATCCGATCCATAAACGTCGGGTAGCTCACGGCCCACTGGAACGCCTGCTGCGCGCCCATGGAAAAGCCGATCACCGCGCGCAGGTGCCGCACATGCAGCTGCTCCAAAAGCATCTCGTGAACCGCGTTCACATTGTCGCGGATTGTCATCACCGGGAAGCGCGGCCCGTGGAACGGCTCCGGCGTATTACTCGGCGAGGACGACCGCCCGTTGCCGAACTCCTCGCTCGTGATCAGAAACAGCTTCCCGGGGTCCAGCGCATGGTCCGGCGAGCGCGTTGACTTCACCAGCCAGCCGTACCCGTGCATCTCCGCCATGTAGTGCGAGGGCAGCAGCACCGCATTGTCGCCCGCCGCGTTTAAGCGCCCGTAGGTGCCGTAAACCAGCCGCGCCTCCGGCAGCACCGCGCCGCTTTCCGTGCGGAAGTTATGAAGAACAAACTCATGCCGCACCGGCTCGGGCTCGGCCGGCGCTTGCGCGAGCATCGCGCCCGAGGGCAGAAGTAGAGCCGCGGCCATCCACCAATGCATAGCATCTCCGGCATCCAGGCTACCGCAAATGCCGCACCCGGAGGATCATCGGGGCAGCCGAACAGTGGCCGCATCCAGCGCGTCCAGCCCTGAAGTCAGGGTAGAAGCATTGAACGACTGATCCGCCGCGCTGACCGGCCCGGCCCAATCGAATCCGATTTGGCCATACAGATTGCGGTCGTTTTGCAGGATAGACTCCGCGTTTCGGTCCAGGAACTCCCGATAGGCCTTGTCGCCGGTGACCCGGTAAAGAGCATCCAGGTTGCGCATGAAAATACCCTTGAACTGGGTCTGGTCGGGGTTCTGGGTCGGGCAGGTCGGTCCCGTGCACGGCTCCGTCAGGATGCCGTCCGCATTCACCAGAGTCGTGATTGCGGCATCGGCGATCTGCCGCGCTTCCGTCAGGTATGCCTGGTTATGGGTGGCCTGGTACAGCGCGGCAAGCCCCCCGAGAATCACGCCCTGGTTGTAGGTCCAGGTCGTCTGGCCGTTGTTCTCGCACGACGCGGTAAGGCCGTCGTTGATCAGGTGCGATGCATTGATAAGTCCGCTCCCGTTGAACCACGCCAACTCCTGCTGCGCCCACTGCAAATACGACTTTTGCCCGGTGGCCAGGTAAAGGCGCGCCGACAACTCCAGAAAAAGCTCGTTCGTGATGGAGTTCTGGTAGTTGATCGTGGTCTGCCACACCAGCCCGCCGCCGCACTGCGAAGGCGTCCAGGCCCCCGTCACATACGAGTGGATCGTTTCCGCCATCTGGAGATAAGCTGCGTTGCCCGTAAGCTGGTAGGCGTTCAGCCAGGTAAGCGCCCACCACTGGGTATCGTCATAGGCGGTGTCGATGAAGTTGCCCGGGGTCGGCGGCGGCGCCGCGTTCACGGCCTTTGCGAAAGTGTTGGCAACCTCCCCCACATAAAGCCGCGAGCCGGTGCGCTGCATGGAATCGATCATCGCGTTCAGGGCGTTTGCGGAGTTCCACCAGCCGGCCGTGTTGAAGAGCCCGGTCGAAGGATCGTAGTAAGTCTGAAGCTCCTCCACCTCGGCTTCCAGTTCTTTGTTGTACCCGGCCAACGGAACAGTAGAAACCTGCGGGCTCGGCGGCGAACTGCCTTCGGCGCTCGTCGCCGCCACCGTGGCATACAGGACGTGAGTATCGTCGGGAGCCGCAACCGTGGCGCTTGTAGCCTGGCTGCCGCAGCCGGAAACCGTGGCGCTCGGGCTCGCATAGTCTTCAGCGAAAGGTTGAGCCGTCACGTAAATGTTGTAGCCGGTAATCGTGGCCAGTCCGGTGCCGCTGCACTGCGCGGGCGCGCTCCACCCTACCGTAACGCCGCGGCTGCCCCGCGAAAAGCGCGCCGAAACGCCCGTGGGCTGCTGCGGAGGAGCGGCTGCCTGCTTCCACGTCACGTTCTTGTAAAACAGCGTCAGCGCGGACGAGCCGTTGTTATCCGGGTCCACAAGCTGCAGCTGCGGGGTGCCGGGCGCGACCGTAACCCCGTTTGCCGCCGGGATCGTCACTGTTTCGGTAATCGTTTGGAAGTTCGAAGTGAGCGCCACCGGCGGCCCGGAAACATTCTCGTTGCCGTCATACACGTTGATGGCCGCCGACCCGGTTCCGGCCACATCCGCCGAAACCTGGTAAGTCTGCCCGCCCACAAACGGCGCATACGTGTAGATCCAGTCGGAGTGGCCGAGCGCCGAGCTTACCTGCCACTCCAGCGCCGGCGCGCCGTTGCTGCTCGCCGCGCTCAGCGTGGAGTCCTGCCCGCCGTAGGCGGTCTGCCACAGGGAAAGACCGCTTGCCGGGCCCGCGGGCGTTACGGTCGGGTTGGTGAAGTACACGTTCAAGGCCGACGGGGCGCTTCCCGGGTCCAGAATCTGGAACTGCGGGTTGGGGGAAAGCACCGCCACGGTCTCGCTCAGCGTTTGAAACGTCGATGTCAGCTGGACGGCCTGGGTCGTGACGTTTGCTTCCCCGTTATAGATATTCAGCGCCGCGGTCCCGGTCCCGGCTACCTGCACGGAAAACGTGTACATCTCGTCCGTGAGCAGCGGCAGCGAATCGTACACCCAATCCGAGTGGCCGATCGCCGAGCTCACCTGCCATTGCAGCGCGGGCAGGCCGCCGTAGGTCACTGAAGCCAGCGAAGCATCCTGCCCGCTGTAAGCCAGGGTCCAGTCCGCGGGGGCCAGCGGCAGGGTCGAGGACGGTGCCTGCGCCGAAACCCGGCCCGGGAGGCAAAAGCCCGCAGCAACGGCGCACAAACACAGCGCAAGGTGCAGGCCGTAGCCCTGAAAGCGAATCCTCGTTAAATCCATCGAGCGTCTCCTGAAGCGGAACCTGCGGTGCAAAGTTCACGGCATGCGGAAGCACCTGCGGCAGCGTGCTGGAAACGCTACCAACAGCGGCGCGCGGCTGTCAACCGCCTTTTCAAACGCGGAAAGAAGCCGAAACCGTTTGACAATCGACCCTCGCCATGATTACGTTACCGCTTCAGGTTGACTGGTAACCATTCCAGGGCCTCGGACAGCCCGAAGCCCTGTCACCGGATTCCGGCGCGAGCACGCACCGCCGCCTCGGCCGCGGACGAACGCTCCGCCGCAACAGCACCGCTTGTGGAGGCATCCCTTGGCACATCGTTCCATCCGTCTCTTCCGCCCCGGCCTCGGCCTGCTGCTCCAGCTTGCCTGCGCCGGCACCCTGCTCGCCCAGGCCGACCGCGCCACGGTCTCCGGCCACGTCACCGATCCCTCGGGCGCCGAGCTGCCCGGCGTCACCGTTACGGCCCGCGACAACTCCACCGGCACCGCCTTCACCGCGGAAACCAACAAGGACGGCGTCTACAGCCTGAAGGAAATGCCCATCGGCGACTACACCGTGCAGATGACGCACCCCGGCTTCAAGGACGTCGAATCCACGGTCCACCTGGTGGCGACGCAGGTGCAGCCTTTGGACGTAACCATGCCGATCGGCTCGGCGGGCGAAACCGTCTCCGTCAACGCCGCGCCGCAGCTGCTCGACTCCGAAACCTCCACGGTAACCAACACGCTGGAAGAAGAAGCCCTGCGCGACCTTCCGCTCAACGCCACCAACGGCCGCGATGCCGTCAACCTGCTGGTGCAGAGCACCCCGAGCGCCGCGCAGTCCGGCGTTTCCGGCAACCAGGTCTACAGTACGCTCTACCTCGGCGGCGCGAACTCCTGGACCAACACCGCCTACGTTGACGGCGTGGACGCCGATGCCGGCCCGTAAGGCGCGATCGCTACCCCGGGCCTCGAAGCAATCCAGGAAACGCAGGTCATCACCACCAACGCCGACGCCGAGCTCGGCTCGACCGGCGGCGGCGTCCTGCTCTTTGAGCTCAAGTCCGGCACCAACAAGCTCCACGGCAGCGCGTTCGAGTTTCTTCAGAATGAAGCGCTCAATGCAAACTCCTGGCAAAGCAACTACTTCCTGGCCGGCTGCGCGCCGGGAAATACATCCTGTATCAAGACCAACTCGCGGCCGCGCGACCGCTTCAACGACTACGGCGGCAGCCTCGGCGGCCCCTTGTGGAAGAACAAAACCTTCCTCTTCGGCGACTATGAATACTACAAC
>CAXTSG010000044.1:9057-11173 GCA_964246825.1 uncultured Acidobacteriaceae bacterium
ACTACAACCAGACCAACGACGCCCTGAACCCGAACGCGATTACCGTGCCCACCGCGCAAATGCTCACCGGCGACTTCAGCGAGCTGCTGACCGGCGGCACCGGCCAGGGCACGATCATCAACCCGTCCACTAAAGCGCCGTCCATCAACGCCTGCACCGGTCTGCCCTACCAGTACGGACAGATCTTCGATCCGCAAACGCAGAAAACGGTAAACGGCGTTACCTGCGCGACGCCCTTTACAAATAACATCATTCCGAATAACCGGATTCAGAGTATGCAGACGCAAAGCATCGTCGGGCTTTACCAGAAGTATTACAAGCCGACCCTGAACCGCCTGTTCAGTAACTTCCCTTCCGTTTCCAGCAACACGCCGAGTGAAACCAAGCGCTCCTACGACGTCAAAATGGACCATAACTTCTCCACGGGCCACCACCTCGCCGCATCCTTCGACTATGTCAAGTGGATCAGCGTCACCGGCGGCGGCCTGGTCTCCAGCTTCAGCAATCCCGGGCCGCTTTCCTCGGAGTGGGGCAATAACACGCCCAACTTCATCGCGCGCATTGTCGATAATTACAGCATCACGCCCAACCTGCTCAATACCATCGGCCTCGGCTACTCCTCCACGCAGTACACTCAGGTGCCGGTCAACCAATTAGCGAGCGCTTCTATCTACGGCTTCAACACCGACGGGCTTGCCTTCCCGACCATCGGCTTTACTGGCTCCAACGGCGTAACTCCGAACAATCTGGGAACTTCGGTCTACTCCTACCAGAACTACTACGGCTATCACTTTCAGGACACTGTTGCCTGGCAGCACGGAAATCATTCCTTCCGCTTGGGCGGCCAACTGTTTCTTCAAGGGCTCAACTCAAGTTACGGCGGCAACATCCAGAACTATAACTTCAACAATGATACCGGCGGCCCCACCGATAGTACCATCGCTCCGCTTGTGGGCAGCGCCTTTGCCAACCTCATGCTCGGCAACGTGCAGTCCGCTTCCCAGAACATTCCTTACCCAACTTATCCCCGGCAGAAATACATCACGGCCTTCGGGCAGGATGACTGGAAAGTCAATCGCAGGCTGACCCTGAACCTGGGGCTTACCTGGGACTTTACCTTTGCCGGCCACCAGGCCGACGGCCACTGGACCAACTTCGACCTTTCTCAGCAAAACCCGCTGTGGGGCACTTACAAAGGTGCCTGGACCTTCGCGCAAAACTCCGGCTCGACCTTCCAAACCGATAACTCCCTTCACCAGTTCGGCCCGCATGTCGGCGGCGCGTACCAGGTCAATCCCAAACTGGTTGCGCGCGCCAACTACGGCCTATATTACGTGCCGCTCGGCGAGTTCAACGCGGGCTACGGCTACGGCTTCCCTTCGCAGCAAGGCGAGTTCTGGACCGGCACCAACCAGGTGCCGAACAGCATCCCCGGCGCGACCGCCTTTAACTGGGGCAGCGGCTATCCGGGCCAAACCGTGCTCTTGCCGCGCACGCTCACGCAAACCAGCCTCGGCTACGACCAGCCGCTCTCCATCAGCCCCAAAACACTGCACCTGGGCCGCGCGCAGAACTTCTACGCTGGCATCCAATACGAATTAGCAAAAAATCTTATCGTGGACACGCGCTACATGGCCTCCCGCGGCGCGGACCTCCACGATAACTCCGAGTCGGTCGGCATCAATTACCCCGACTTCGCCACGTACAGCAAGCTATACACCTCCGGCCACGTCAACGACACAGTAAGCAATGCGGCAGAGGCCGCCGCCGCGGGCGTACCGTACCCCTACCAGGGATTCAGCGGGCCCGCTTACGCCGCCATTGCGCCCATTCCGCAAACAGCTTCCTACAACAACACTGTTGTATTAATTACCGACCAGCAATTGGGCTCCAGCTCCTATAACTCCTTCATCGTCGAGGTAAAAGCACGCAACTCCCATGACCTGAACGCGGACCTGAGCTACACCGTTTCCCATCTTACCGGCAGCAATCTGTCGCGGCGCGATGCTTCCGGCGGCAATGGCCTGTATAACTACCAGAGTGCCGCCGACATCCCGGCCTCGCATGGCTTTGTGCAGGGCACCGACCAGCTCCAGCTCCTCAGCGGCTATGTTAC
>CAXTSG010000044.1:11183-15303 GCA_964246825.1 uncultured Acidobacteriaceae bacterium
GCCTTTCCTTTCCGGCAATCGCGTCGTCAGTGAACTCGTCGGCGGCTGGACGGTCGGCGCGTTCCTCGGCTACGGCTCCGGCGGTCCCCTCGGCGCCGTTCCCGCGAAAACGGGCTATCCCTTCTACTTCCAACAGCTGCGAGACAGCTTTGCCCCGGGCGTGACGGAAGGCAGCCTGAAGAACCACTTCCACGGCCGCAAAGTCGACCTGGGCAACACGCTCGATACCGCCAACCAGGACTTCAGCCCCGGCCTCTTTGTTCAGCCCGCCCCGGGCACCCTGGGCAACACGCCGTACAACTACAACAACTGGCGCTGGAACCCGGGCGTCGGCAGCGAAAGCGCCTCCCTGAGCAAGGCATTCGGGTTCGGGCCGGAAGGCCGCTTCCAGGCGACCATTCGCGGCGAGTTCTACGACTTGTTCAACCGCCACTACATCAACTCGCCCGACCTTAACTCCAGCAGCCCCACCTTCGGCCAGATCACCGGGGTCAACGGGCAGTCGCGCACCGGCCAGCTTGGCGCGCGGGTGCAGTTTTAGCCTGCCCGCTATTATCACAGGGGGCGGCAAGACAGCCGCTCCCTCTTACGGAATCAGCCCCTCAGGAGAGCTCGCCCGTGCCCCCACCCTCTCGCCGCTCGTTGCCGACCGTCCTGCTTCTCGCCCTGCTTGCCGCGCCGGTCCCCGCGCAAAACACGGGCAAGCGCCCCATCGACTACGCCGACGCCCTTGTCGGCACAGCGCCGCTCGAGAACCGGCAGCTCATCGGCAACGCGCCCCCGGCGGGCGAGCAGCTTTACTCGGGCTTTACCTCGCCCGGCGCGACCCTGCCCCACAGCTCCACCGACATCGCGCCCATCAACGCCAACCTCCCTCTGAGCTACCAGGCCGGCGTGCCCGCCTCCTACTACTACCCCAACCCCACCATGGTCGGCTTTTCCGGCGGCGAAGGCGGCAGCCCCACCCTGATGCCGGTCGTCGGCGACTGGACCGTGCCGCCGCAGCGCACCGCGGCCTACTACAGCAAGGCCCGCGAACACTCCGGCCCCGGCTACTACACGGTCTACCTCGACACCTTCAAAACCGGCGTCGAGCTCACGGCGACCACCTGGACCGGCCTGTACCGCATGACCTATCCGGCTACCGCGCAGGCGCACCTGCTGCTCGACCTCGGCTGGGCGGGCGGCAGCGTGGAGGTGGTCGGCGACCACACCGTGCGCGGCCATTTCGCGCGCGGCCGCCGCGCGGAAATCTATTTCGTCGCCGAGTTTTCCAAGCCATTTGCCTCCTTCGGCACCTTTCGGCAGTTCCCGCCGCGCCCGGGCGAGCACGGCGAAGCCGGGTCCATCCTCGGCGGCCGCGAGGTCACGGCCGGGCAAACCGCCGTTTCCGGCCCCTACGCCGGGGCTTACCTCGACTACTCGACCAACGCCAATGAGCAGGTACTGGTCAAGATCGCGCACGGCACGAGTTATGAGCAGGCTGAACACCGCCTTCAGTCCGAAAACCCCGGCTGGGACTTCGACCGGGTCCATCGGCAGGCCGAGGACGTGTGGGCAGCCAAGCTGAACCACATCGAGGTGGAGGGCGGCACGGAAAAGGAGAAGATGCTCTTCTACTCCTCCCTGCTGCACTCCTTCGCCAGCCCGCGCCTCCTCGCGAAAAAAGGCGAGCCGCTCGTAGCCCGCGACGGCACGGTAACAACCGCCGCCTACGATCGCTACGGCGAGGTGCCGTTCTGGGACACGGGCCGCAACCAGATCGTGCTGCTTACACTTTTGGAGCCGGACGTAAAGGAAGATATTCTGCGCTCCACGCTCGACCAGGCCCGCGAGTCCGGCTACATGCCTACCTCGTTCCACGGCGACAACGCTGTGTTCATGTACCTGGGCGACTGGGAGCGCGGACTCAACTTCGATTGGGCCGCCGGTTACGAGTACCTGCGCAAAAACGCCACCGACCCCGGCGGCCCGCGAGGCTATCTGGCCGAATACATGCGGCAGGGCTGGATCGCGGACTTCCTCCCGCCCGGCAACCCGAGCCCGCCCTACTCCGGCGGTAAAGCCGGCGCCGCGACCACTTTGGAATACAGCTGGGACGATAACGCCATGGCGCGGTACGCGCGGCGTTTGGGCCGCGAGGACGATGCCGCCATGTTTGAAAAGCGCGCCGCCAACTACCGCAACGTCTTTGACCCCTCGGTCGGCTTTGTGCGCGGCCGCACCGCCGACGGCAAGTGGATCGCGCCCTTCGACCCCGGCGAGCCCTACTACAACTTCATGATGAAGGAAGCCTCCGGCTGGTCGACGCTGTGGCTCACGCCCTATGACGTACAGGGCCTGGCCGACGAGCTCGGCGGCCGCGAAGCGTTCGCGGCGAAGCTGGATCAGTTCTTTTCTACCCCGTACACGCCCAAGGGCGTCTGCCGCGACTGCACCGGCCTGGTCGGCGAGTATGTGCAGGGCAACCAGCCCGACCAGCAGGCCGCCTACTACTACGACTGGGCCGGGCAGCCCTGGAAGACGCAGGCCCTGGTCCGCCGCATCCTGCGCGAAATGTACGGCAGCGACGCTTCCGGCTACGCCTTCCCCGGCATGGACGACCAAGGCTCCACCTCCTCCTGGTATGTGCTCAGCGCGATGGGCTTCTACACCGTCGACCCGTCCAGCCCGAATTACATCCTCGGCAGCCCGCTCTTCCGGCATGTCACCATGCACATGGGCAACGGCAAAACCTTTGAGGTAGTCGCCGAAAACAACTCCGACGCCAACATCTACATCCAGTCCGCCGTGCTCAACGGCAAGCCCTGGAACAAGCCCTGGTTCGCGCACAATGACATCGCCGACGGCGGCAAACTGGTGCTGTTCATGGGCCCGCAACCGAACAAACAATGGGGCGCGGCCCCGGGAGACGCCCCGCCGTCTCTGTCGCCGCCGCGGGCGCGGACAGCCGCCGCGCCGGAAGCAAAGCCGACCGGAAGCGAAGCCTCGCGTTGAGGGTGCCGCACGGCGAAAACCGCATCGAAAGCGCAGGGAGAAGGAACAATGACGAGGATGTTTGGTTTTCTGCTGTCGGCGCTGCTGGTCGCGCCGGCGCACGCGCAAACCCCGGCGGGCAGCGTTCCCGCTCCCGGCAGGCTGATTTTCCAAACCGACCACAGCTGGTCGCCGCGCACCAACATCAATGCCGATACCGTCATGGTCTACGGCCTCGACGACACCACCGCCGCCCGCATCCAGTCCTGGCGCGCCCACGGCTACCGCGTCACCGTCATGACCGGCGTTGCCTGGGGCCGCTATGGCGCGTACCTGCGCGGCGACTTCGACGGCAAGGAGCACTGGGACGAAACCCAGCAGGAAAAATCCGGCAAGCTCATCCTCCACGGCGGCCGAGAAGTGCCCTACATCGTCCCCTCGCTTGCCTACGGCAAGTTCCTGGCCAAGGGTGCCGAAGCCGCCATCGATGCGGGAGCCGAGGCCATCTACCTCGAAGAGCCCGAGTTCTGGGCGCGCGCCGGCTGGAGCCCCAGCTTCCAGCGCGAGTGGCAGGCTTTCTACCGCCAACCCTGGCAAGCCCCCGACAGCTCGCCCGACGCGCAGTACCGCGCCTCCAAGCTCAAATACTTCCTCTACCGCCGCGCCCTGGCCCAGGTCTTTGACGACGTGAGGACCTACGGCGCGCGGCACGGCCGCACCATCCCCTGCTACGTCGCCACGCACTCGCTCCTCAACTACGCCCAGTGGTCCATCGTCAGCCCGGAGTCCTCGCTGCTCGATGTCGGTGCCGACGGCTACATCGCCCAGGTCTGGACCGGCACCGCCCGCGAACCCAATGTATACGAGGGCCGCCGCGAGCAGCGCACCTTTGAAACTGCTTTCCTGGAGTACGGCGCGCTCCAGAACATCGCGCGCTCCTCACGCAAGCCCATCTGGTTCCTCAACGACCCCATCGAGGACAACCCGCGCCACTCCTGGACCGACTACCGCCTCAACTGGGAAAGCACCCTGGTCGCCTCGCTGCTGCAGCCCGCGGTCGCCCGCTACGAGGTGCTGCCCTGGCCCGACCGCATCTTCGGCCTCGACTCCCTGCATGGGCTCAGCGGCGACGTCTCATCTCCCC
>CAXTSG010000045.1:0-7523 GCA_964246825.1 uncultured Acidobacteriaceae bacterium
AATCTACGAGAGAAACTCCAGCTTCAAATGGTAGAGATTTCCAGGGGCAGGTCAAGAGAACACCTGAATCTATATTCGAGTTCAGCGCGATGTCGGGCGTTTATGTTCAAGGAACCATTTATATAGATCATCACGGGTGTAGACAGCTTTCGCGATGTCATGATCGCCGCCGACAATAGGTGTAAATTTCGGATCACCGCCGAGCTTTTGCAGCGCCGCTACCATGCTCTCAGTGTCAGTGATAGGAGCAACATTGTCGTTTGTGCCGTGGAATGTCCAAATAGGTACGTGGACCAACGCCGGCGCCCACTTCGTATCTGGGAAGCCGCAGAGCGGGGCGATCGCTGCAAAACGCTCCGGATGTTCCTTCGCAAGAAACCAGGCTCCCCAGCCGCCCATGCTAATGCCAGTCACGTACACGCGTGTGCGATCGCCATGGTATCGGGTGATGACGTCGTCCAAAAGATTCATGACAACTGTACGTGTGGGCACGTTCACCCATGATTGACCAGGGTCCGTCTCCTGAGGAGCAAGAAGAATGAACGGGTAATCGGGTCGATGCAGCGCTTCCTGCACCGCGGGCACTCGCCGAACAAGAGCGAGGTCCGTTCCACGATCCCCTGCTCTATGAAGGTAAAGCAGCACAGGCCATGGTCCAGACTCATGACCGTAGCCTTTTGGCAGAATTACGAGGTATGGCATCTGAATGGGTACAGTGACGGCTTGGGGAAAGACTCGAACTCACCTCGCGTGAAGACTGCGCTTGTGAGTAGCCGCACATAAGCAGGACAGGACAATGCAGTAGCGCATGAACGTAGGATGAAAGCTTATGCGTTTCCGTCTCACTCCGGCTCAGTACCGCTATATTGGAGGACAAAGTCATGCAGCTTGAAATACAGCCTGAAATCGAAGCTCAACTTGTCGCCGAAGCTCAGGAGCATGGGCTGGCGCTGGATTTATACGTTGTCGAGAAGTTAAAAGAACCTCGGTCCGTAGGTCCGTCTAGGGAGCACTCCGTCGCTCAGGCTATTGACAACATCCGGGCTCTCCGCAAGGGCAATCTCCTCGGCGGCGTTGAAATCAAGGATCTAGTGGAAGAAGGCCGTAGATACTGATGGCAACATTCGTCGCCGACGCATCAATAACGCTGCCATGGTGTTTTGAAGACGAGGCAACTGTTTGTACAGAAAGTATGCTGGACCGGCTTCGGGGCGGCAATCAAATCATGGTGCCCGCATACTGGCCTGTGGAGATTTCCAATGGTATGTTAACGGCGCTGCGGCGAAAGCGTATCCAGCCGGGCCGCTCTGAACTATTTTGGGATCAGCTGTCCGTTCTGCCCATTACTGTAGAGCCGCCCCTTTCCCCGAAACAGGCTAAAACAGTATTTGCTCTCTGTGAACATCATGGGTTAACGGTGTACGACGGAGCCTATCTGGAACTGGCAAAGCGCAAGGGCTTGCCGCTGGCTACTCTCGACACTGCTCTCCTCAAAGCTGCGCCCCTTGAGGGCGTCGTACTGCTGGTAGCCACTCTATAAAGTTCACCTACTTTGGAAGAGGCGGTCAGTTTGGGCAATTGCTTAGAGTAGAGTTTTTCACCTTCGGTGGAGAACCTCCAGCACCGCATCAATGGCGAAAGTGCCGCATCCCGGTAAATACCATGGCCACGCCGAGGCGGTCCGCCGCGGCGATCACCTCCGCGTCCCGCACCGAGCCCCCGGGCTGGATCACTGCCGTGGCCCCGGCACCCGCGACGATCTCCAGCCCGTCCGAAAATGGAAAAAATGCATCGGAAGCCGCCACCGTGCCGGCAAGCGGCAGGGTGGCTTTTTGCGCGCCGAAGCGGGCCGCGTCCACACGGCTCATTTGCCCCGCGCCGATGCCCACTGTTTGACCGTCTCGCGCGTAAACAACGGCGTTGGATTTCACATGCTTCGCCACACGCCAGGCAAACAACAGGGCGCGCATTTCTTCCTGCGAGGGCGGCCGCGTCGTAACCGTCTTGAGCCCCGCGTATCCTTCGGGCGCTTCGCGGTCGGCATCCTGCACCAGCAAACCGCCGGAAATATGCTTGATCACCTCGCGGCCGCCGCCGTGCTCCACTTCCAGCAGGCGCAGGTTCTTCTTGGCCGCGAAGCGCGCGCGCGCGCCGGGGCTGTAGCCGGGCGCGACAATCGCCTCCACAAACAGCTTGGCGATCTCCTCGGCGGCGGCTTCGTCCACGACTGTGTTGATCCCGAGGACGCCGCCGAACGCCGAAACCGGGTCGGCGGCAAGCGCCTTCAGGTATGCTTCCACCACTGTGGCTCCGGTGGCCGCGCCGCACGGGTTGGTGTGTTTGATGATGGCAACCATGGCAAGCGGAGGTGCCGCGTCGCCCGCGCCCGCGGCGAACTCCCGCGCCAATTCCCAGCAGGCATCCAGGTCGACAAGATTGTTGTAGGAGAGCTCCTTACCCTGCAGCTGCAGCGCCCCGGCGATGCCGCGTTTGGAGCCGTCGGCATATAGCGCCGCCCGCTGGTGCGGGTTCTCGCCGTAGCGCAGGGCCGTGGCGCGGGGCAGCACGATCCGTAGCGTCGCCGGCAGCGGAGCCGCCGCCTGCTCTGCGAACGACTCTTCCGGCAGCGGCGCGCGGTCGCCGATGCGATCCAGCGTGTTGGCAATAGCGGCATCGTAGGCGGCCGTCGTGCTGAAGGCTTGCCGGGCCAGCCGCCAGCGCGTAGCGCGGCTCAGGCTTCCGTGGTTTTCCCGCAGTTCGGCGATCAAGGGCTCGTACTCGGCCGGTTCAGCGACAACGGCGACATCCTCAAAGTTTTTTGCCGCCGAACGCAGCATGGAAGGGCCGCCGATATCGATATTTTCGATGAGCTGGGCGAAAGGAACTCCTTCGCGGGCGGCGGTCTTTTCGAAGGCATACAGATTTACGACGAGAAGGTCGATCGGTTCAATGCCGTGGGCAGCCATGGCGGCCCGGTGCTCCGGGTTATCCCGGATGTGAAGAAGCCCGCCGTGTACCTTGGGGTGCAGCGTTTTGACCCGGCCGTCCAGCATTTCCGGAAAGCCGGTAAGCTCCTCGATTTCCCGAACCGGGAGGCCGCCCTCCCGCAGCGCGCGCGCCGTGCCGCCGGTCGACACCAGCTCCACTCCCAGCGCTTCGAGCTCCCGCGCGAAGGGAACAAGGCCGGTTTTATCCGTAACACTCAGCAGGGCGCGCCGTATCGGCTTGGCACCGTTCAACGAAGAAACCTCCGGATGGAAGACTTGATTGTACGAAGTCATTTCCGCCCTGTCACATGCGGCCGCGGCAGGGTACGGGCGTCATTTGCCCCCGGCCATGCGCGCCGGGTACCGTAGAAGCATGGCGGAACCGCACCAACCCGGATGGACGCCGCCTCTTGATGCCGCCGACCTGTCAGAGCCGACCTACGGCAGCGGCTACAACGAACTGCTGGCCGCGCCTCCGGCCCAGCCCGGGCGCGCTTCGCGCAGCTGGGCCGCGGCACCGGCCACCTATTTTCTGCTCGGCATCAACTGCGCCGTCTTTCTGGGCATGGTGCTGACCGGGATTTCGCCCATAACTCCCCAGCCCGAGCAGCTGCTCCGCTGGGGTGCCGACTACGGCGCGTTTGTGCTTGTCCTGGGGGAGTGGTGGCGCCTGGTGACTGCCATGTTTGTCCACGTCGGCGCGATTCACTTAGCGACCAATATGTGGTGCCTGTGGAACCTGGGCCTGCTGGGAGAGCCCTTGCTGGGCGGTCCGGGCCTCATAGCCGCCTACCTGCTGACCGGCTTCGCCGGCAACCTGCTCAGCATTGCGATCCATCCCGGCCTTTCCAACAACGGAGCCGACGGCGTAGTGGGCGCGGGTGCTTCGGGCGCGATTTTTGGGCTCGCGGGCGTGCTGATCGTGCTGCTCAGTTCACGGTACCTGCCCTTGCCCCCAGCCGAGCGCAAGGCGCTGCGCAAAAGTGTGATCTGGTTCGCCGTACTCAACTTCGTGCTGGCGGCCGGGGTGGATTTCAGCCACTTCTCCCTGCGCATTGACAACAGCGCCCATCTGGGCGGTTTTTTGGCCGGGCTGCTGCTGGCCGCGCCGCTGGTGCCCCGCATCGGCGCGCCTGCCGCGCTGTTTCGCAAGCGACGCAACCTTGCCGTCGCCGGCGAAGCGGTGCTTCTTCTGCTCCTGTGCGAAGCGGTGCGGGCGTTTTATCTCGGGGCAGCGCACAATTCTTAAGCCGGAGTCGGCGCTGCCGCCGCCGCGGCGAACTTGCGCGCCATGGCCAGCAGCAGCTTTTTATCGCTGTCGCCCAGGTGCGCGGAGTATCGGCGCAGCTGCGTCATAAAGCGAAGTTCCTCGTCGGAAATGCGGGGTGCCGCGGCTTCCCGTTCCGGGGTCGGGGTAAAAAAGCGTGCCAGCGGTACATCCAGCGCGTCCGCTATCTTTGTCAGGGTTTCCAGAGACGGCACCGTATGCCCATTTTCTACCCGGGAAAGGTAGCACCGAAGTAAACCTGTACGCTTTTCAATATCGCCCTGAGAAAGCCCACGCCCAAGCCGAAACCCGCGAACGACCGCACCAATCTGCATGCAATGACTTTAGCCGCTTCCACGCCGCGCTCCGGGAAAGAAAGCCGAAGCTATTAACTTCCCGGTTACCCATGCAGCCCTCTTTTCCGCAAAAGGGACGATGCTTCCACAATGATGAATCGCGACTTCTCTGCCGGGCACGGGTTCAATCCCTAATAATCTAACCGCGCGGCGATGCCGTGCACGCTCCGGTTTGCATCGCATTTACTCGGTAGGAGGGGAGACAATGCCAACCGTTCGCGGTCAAAGCATCCTGACATTTGCTATATGTGCCCTGCTGCTCGGCGGTTCCGCGGCCGCCCGCGCGACGGGGAGTGACGGCGCAGCTCCCGAGCCGCAGCCGCTTGCTCCGGCCCCGAGCCCGACCGAGCAATACCACCTCCGCATGTACCACCTTCATACCCACGAGTCGCTCGATGTGACCTATCGGGTCGGCGACCGGTATATCCCGTCCGCGCTTGCCATGCTCAACCACTTTCTGCGCGACCACCGCACCAACGATGAAGCACACTACGACCCGCACGAGTTCGATGTGCTCTACGGCATCATGCAGCAACTGGGTAAGCCGAACGGAGTGATCCAAATCGTATGCGGCTACCGCACCCCCTGGAGCAACAACTACCTGCGCGAGCACGGCAAGGGGGTCGCCGAGCACTCGCAGCATATGCTGTCCAAGGCTATCGACATCCGGGTGCCCGGGGTGCCGACGCAGACCTTGCAGCAGGTCGCCCTGTCACTCGGCATGGGCGGCGTCGGCTACTACCCGCGCTCGCAGTTTGTTCATGTCGATGTCGGCCCGGTGCGCCAGTGGACGCTGATGTAACACCCTACTCGGTGTCGCTGTCCTGTTCCTTCGGCTCAGGCTGCACCGGGAACGGGTCGCCCTGCGCGAGAACCGCTTCCATGTCCTTGTCGTAGCCGTAAATGTCGTCGAAGAAGTGGACTTTGCCGTCCTCCGTGACGCGCGCCGTGGCATAAAAGATCACAACCGGCAGCGGCTTGGTCAGCGACACGATCTTGTTGTCTTCGCCGTTGTCCATCGCATCGTGAATCTTGTCGGGTGCCCAGTCCGCCTGGTCGCGCAGCACCCAGTCCGCCAGCTTTTCCGGCTCCTGCAGGCGAATGCAGCCATGCGAAAAGTCGCGCCGGGAGTGGTCAAACAGCTCCGTCGCCGGCGTGGAATGGAGATAAATGTTGAGCTTGTTCGGGAACATAAACTTCACCAGCCCGAGCGAATTTTGCGGACCCGGCTTTTCCCGCACCATGTATTGATTTTGTTCGAGGCCGGCCGCAGTCCAGCCGCTCACCGGCTTGCCCGTCCGATCCACCACCTCAAAGTTTTTCGCTTCGAGGTAACCTTTGTTCGCCTCGACATGAGGCACGATTTCCTTCTTCACAATGGTCGGCGTCACGTTCCAGAACGGCCGGAGCACAACATACTTCATCTCCTGCACCAGCACCGGCGTTTTATGGTCTTCTTCCAGCGCCTGCCCTACCACGACGCGCATCTGGAACTGTTCCGCGCCGCCCGGATCATAGGCGCGCAGCACAAACTCCGGGATATTCACAAGAACCGCGGGCGTCTGGTACTCGGGCCCGAGCCAGCGCATGCGCTCCAGGGTGTCCTCAATCTGCCGGACCCGAGCAGAAAGAGGTACGTTCAGGGCGGCCACGGTTTGCGGAGTAAGCCTGCCGTCGGGTGGGAGGTTGTGCTCCGTTTGGAAGCTCTTCACGCCTTCGGACAACGCCTCCGTGTAGCCGCCGCCGGAAGCATCGCCGGGTGCGTTGCCCAGCAGCTGCAGCCGCGCCGAAAGGGCAGCGGCCGCGGGGTAGGGCGACCCGGGAGCGAGCGGCTTGGCCGGCTCAGGCAGCGGCTGCTCGGCACCGGCCCGCTTAGCCAAATCCTGATAGTGCGTCAGCGCGGCTTCCGTGTCGCGATAGGCCGCGGAGTCCGGCTCCACGCCCTTGAGCGCATCGCCGGGGTCGCCGGCCGTGACGACCTGCTGTGCCAGAAACGCGGGAAGGTCATACTTCTTGGTTTGCACGTTCACGCCGAAGGAAAAGTGCTGCGGATTGACGCGGCCGATATGTAAATCGGAGATGTAGCGCATGGCCGCAACCGTCATCGCGGTATCGAACTCCGCGATACCTTGATCGTTTGCACCCCCGAGCTTCGCAAGCCGTCCGCCCCACAAGGCCGCGTCGTAATCGTCGGCGTTCAAGCCCTTGCCGCCGCTTGCCGCAAACAGCTGCGTCAGGGCTGCGGCCTGCTTCGTGGCCCTGTGCCCGTCGACCCAGGCGGGAGTCCAGCCGCGCTGCGTGTAGAAGGTTTCCACCAGCGGCTTGTAGTCGGAAAAGTCAGGCCAGTGCAGGCTCGCGAGCCGCCCGGCGTCCGCATCAGCGTGGAGCGCCTGCGCCAGCGGGTCGGTCGCGGGCTGCCCTGGGCTCGCCGAGTTGCGCCGACAGCCGGCCGGCAGCAGGAGAAGAGAAAGGCTCATCAAGAGAGCGGCACGGGGAAAAATCCGACGATCCAACACTTGGGCGGTGCCTTTCTGGGGTTTGGGAACCGGAATCCGACAAGCGATACTTGGGCGGCGGCTTCCGCAAACCCTTACCCAGCTTCAGCTTTTTCCGGGAGATTGTCACCAGCCAAGGCAGGATTGCGCCCTTGCAGCAGATTACTTTTGTTCCCCTCGGTGGTCTTTGCGGCATGCAGGAGCAGCAGCCGATCCTTCGCCCATCCGGCTGTTTCCCGCAGCACCGCGTCTTCGTTTTTCTCATCGGCCCACTGCTCCAACTGCCGCAGCATCCCGGGCTCTCCGCTGTTGCCCATCGCAATGGCGAGATTGCGCCGGAAACCGGCGACGCCGGCCCCCGTCGCCGGCGCTCCGAAAAAGAGCGGGCGCAGCGCAAAATGCTGGTGCTGCCGGAAGC
>CAXTSG010000045.1:7533-15263 GCA_964246825.1 uncultured Acidobacteriaceae bacterium
TCCCACTCCGCTTCCGACAGAGCGGCCAGCTCGTGGAGCGGCGGGTTCACCAGCTCCGGACGCGGCTGAAGCTCCGAGTCCGCGGGAGGGGCCGGCCCTCGACGCGCCCGCGCGTTCCAAGGGCAAACATCCTGGCAGATGTCGCAGCCGAAAATCTGCCGTCCCATGCCCGCGCGCAGTTCCGGGTCGATCGCCCCGCGCTTTTCAATCGTCAGATACGAGATGCAGCGGCCGGCGTCCATCTGCCTTGGAGCGATCAGGGCCTCGGTCGGGCAAGCATCCAGGCAGCGCGTGCAGGAGCCGCAGCGGTCGGCCGGGAGCGCCGCGCGCTGCTCCTCGGCAACCGGAAGGCTGGTCAGGATGACGCCCAGAAAGAAGAATGAGCCTAGTTCCTCGTTCAGCGTGCAAAGGTTTTTGCCGGTCCAGCCGATGCCGGCCATCGCGCTGAAGGCCCGCTCGATCAGCGGCCCAGTATCGACGTAGCTCCAGGACCGGAACTCACCCAACTGCTGTTTCAGCGACTGCTCCAGCAGCTTCAGGCGCCGCAGCAGGACTTTGTGATAGTCGGACGGCTTGAGTCTGCCCGCGGCCTCCGTCCCCGACCACGCATAGCGGCCGATCCAGCCCGCGCCCGCGGGTGCCGGGTCAGTGGAAAGCGGCAGCTCCGGCCCGTCGCCGTTGCCGCCGTACGGAGCCGCGCACACAATAATCGACTGGGCCCAGGGCACCGCAACCTCCACCGCGCTGCGCAGGTAGCGGCCCAGCGCATCCCTGCGCTTCAGGTATTCCATCTCCCCGGCATGGCCCTGGGCGATCCACTTGGCGAAGTACCGCTCGCGCTCGGCATTTGCCTCCTCGCCCAAGCGAGGCAGCGGTGCGATTCCGGCCGTGCGAAAACCTGCCGCCGCCGCCTGCTCCCGTACTGTCTCCTGCAAAGCATCCGCCACCTGTCCAGACTACCGAAGCCGCAGGCCGGGGCCGAGCTCATGGCTAAATTGTCGAATCCCCATGAAAGTTCATTGAACATCCATCCGGATTAAGCCTTCTTCATGCTCTCGTAATCCTCCCGGAATGAAGTAGCAGATAGCGTAGCCGCCGTGCGCTTACGAGCTACTTCATTCCCGAGGACTGCTCTTTGCCTTCATCCATACTGAATTGTTCCCGCATTCTTATCCCCTGTGTTGCTTCTTCCATCCTGCTCGCCGCCCCGCCTATCCTGGCCCAGGCCGACCGCGGTTCCATCGCCGGCACGGTATCGGAGCCGTCAAGGGCCGTGCTGCAGGGGGCGCAGGTCGTGCTGGAGCCCGGCGGCCAGACTGCTATTAGCGATGCCCAGGGCAACTACATTCTCGCCGGAGTCAAGCTCGGCCATTACACGGTCAGTGTTTCTTATCTCGGCTTTGATACTTACCGGGCAGAGATCGACGTAGCGGCCGGCGCGGTGAACCGCGTCGATGCGGCGCTGCTTGTGAGCGGCGAAGCGAGCTCGGTGACCGTGCGCCCGGAGCGCGAAGTAGGCGAGGATGAAGCACTCAACCGCCAGCGGGTCGCCACCAACATCGTCCAGGTGCTGCCGTCGGAGATTATCAACAGCCTCCCCAATGTCAACATCGCGGACGCCGCGGGACGCCTGCCCAGTGTTTCCATCGTGCGCGACGAGGGCGAAGGCAAATGGGTGCAGATTCGCGGAACCGAGCCCCGGCTGAATAACGTCACGGTGGATGGGGTACAGCTGCCGGCACCGGAAAACGTGCGCTACGTCAAGCTCGACACGGTACCGGCCGACCTGGTGGAGTCCCTTGAGCTGAACAAAACGCTCACCGCGGACATGAACGGAGACGGCATCGGCGGTTCGCTGAATCTGGTGACGCGGGAGGCGACCGACACTCCGTATTTTGCGGTTGAAGGTCTGCTGGGGCACACCCCCATCAACGGCGGCCGGCAGGAGAACCAGGAGTTCGCCACCTACGGCCGGCGTTTCCTGGCCGACAAGAAGTTGGGTCTGCTCCTCACCGGCAGCTACGACTACAACGCCCGCGGCATCAACGATATCGAGCCCGGGCAGGGGGTAAACTCCATAGTCGGCAGCGATGCAACGGTGAACAGCCCCAATACCATCGACCTGCGCGATTATTACTACGACCGAACCCGCTACGGCTTCGGCGGCACGCTCGACTACAAGCTGGACCCGCACACAACGGTGTATTTCAAGGGCCTGTTTTCGCACCTGGATGATTTCGGGGAAGACAGCATCAACCGGCTCAACTTCGGTGCCTTTCTCTCGCCGACGCAAACGGACCAGACCGGAAGCACGCAATACCAAAACATCTATCGCCGTCCTGTCCAGGGGCTCTTCAGCACTTCGCTCGGCGGTCGTAAAGAGGCGGGCCAGTCCACGCTATCAGCGCACATCGCCTACTCGCAGGCAAAGCTGACCGGCGGCTTTACCACCAGCCGCTTTGACGGAATCACTCCCGGAACAAACCCCGACGGCAGCACGGAGCAGAATGGGGTCGCTTTCAATACGACAACCAACGATGTTTTTCTGCCGGGGGTGAAAGTCACGGCAACGCCGGGTAATGTCAGCATCTATGACCCCTCCAGCTACTCGCTGAACTCCATTGGGTTTCAAGACAATCACACGTTTGAACGCGACGTGGAGGGGCAGGCCGATTACGCGCGCGGCTATATACTCGGGCCTAACTTCGGCACCTGGCAGATAGGCTTTCAGGCGCGCGATGTGATTAAAAATCAGCTTGACAATCAGCCGAGCGCGGCGGCCGACAACTCCAATATCCTGCTGGGGCAGTTCCCGAGCAACCGCGATGAATCCAACTACTATTTCGGACGCTATCAGGTCGGTCCGCAGTCGCAGGCTACCGATATTCTTGCTTATTACCGCGCTAACCCGGGGCTATTCACCACGACGCCGGGCGGCGGCCCCGGCGATCTTCAAGCCGACTTCCACGTCAGCGAACGCGTGTGTGCCGGCTACCTTGAAAACACCATTACCCACGGCCGTTTCCGCTATAACTCCGGCGTGCGGGTAGAGTCCACGACCGACGGCGTGCAAGGCTTCCAGTCCGACAACAGCGGCAATCTGAGCCCGGCTTACACCACGGATAACTACGTGTATGTGCTGCCGAGCGCCGGCATGCAATACAACCTGGACAACTACACGGACTTTCGCGCGGCGTTCAGCATCGGCCTGGCGCGGCCGAACTACGGCGACCTGGCTCCTTTTGTACAGTTCAACCCGGGAGCCGCCGACACCGCCTCGGCACCTTTGTTAAGCGCGGGCAATCCATCGCTCAAAGCTACCTGGGCGGAAAACCTGGACCTGCTCGGTGAACACTATTTCCGCAGCGTCGGCGTCATCCAGGGCGGGCTGTTCTATAAGCAGATTTATAACGACATCTTTGCTTCCGTTTCTCCCGTGCAGTATGTGCAGACAGGGCAAACGGCAGCCTCAACCGTGCTGGAAGGCAAGCCGATCAACGGCGGATCCTCGCACCTGCTCGGGGTTGAAGCCTCCTATGAGCAGCACCTGACCCGACTGCCGGGCGCCTTGGGCGGCACGGGCTATCGCTTCAACTACAGCTATGTGGCCTCGGTCGCCGGCATTCCCGGCCGCTCCGATCATCCCTCGCTTGCCGGCGACGCATCGAATAACTGGAACGTCGACCTTACCTATGACAAATACAACCTGTCGGCGCGCATGGGCCTGACCCACAATGATGCCTACATCTCAGCCTATCAATACACCGACGGCACGCCTATCGCCGGCTCGCCTACTGCCGTAACCGCGGGCGGCCCGCAAGGACCGGGAGGCGACAACTATTACTATCCGCACACACAGGTAGACGCGCAGGCAAGTTATCTTCTCCCGAAAGGGAGAGGAATAAGCGTCGTGGCGCAGTTTTTAAACTTAAATAACGAAGTATTCGGGTTCTTTAACGGCAACGAGCGCTACCCCGTGCAGCGCGAATACTACTCACCGACTTACACGTTCGGTCTGCGCTGGACCGGCAGCGCGGAACACGGCTCGGTGTTCAAGCAATAGAGATGCCCCGGTTTACCGGGGCATCTCGTACTAATCGCGGTGCTGCTTGCCGGATCGCGTGATGTTCTCGGGCGGCTGGCGCAGCGCGCCGGGCGTCATGCTTTGGCGCAGGTTGCCGGCGGGGTTGACGTGCTCCGTTGCTTCCGTGTGCAGGTGCGCGGCGTGCGACTGCGCGTGAGAGCCCTGCTCCGGTGCCGGAATCGGGTTCGGCGAAGCATCCACAAAAGTTTCCTCTACTTTTTCCTGCTTGCTTTTGTGGGGGTGGTCTGGGTGAGCCTTGGTTTGCGACATGCTTATCTCTCCTCTGGTTTGTCTTCGGGCTCTAGGATGTAGGCGATTGACTCGGGCGACGGCGTGACCGCGCTTGTATCCACCGCGGTATCGCCGAAATCCTGCGCGCCGTATTCGTAATCGGTGCCGCCTTCAAAATCCTGCTTGCTGTTCGGCTGCGTGGTCCGCTCTTCTTCGTTCAGGCCCCAGCCCTGCTCGTGCGCGTACTCGCCGGCTAGGCTGCGGGTGCGGTCGGTAAAGCCGGAAGGCTCCGGCAGCGGCGGTTTCGGTGCGGTTTCGTCTGCCATGCCCCGTAAGATGGGCTCCCGGCAAACGGGGTTAGCCCGCTGAACCGGTGCATGCGCTACACGTTGAACTTAAAAAACAGGATGTCGCCGTCCCTCACCACATATTCCTTACCTTCCGACCGCAGCAGCCCGCGCTCCTTCACCGCCTGCTCGCTGCCGAAAGCGAACAGGTCGTCGGAGGCGTAGCAGTCCGCTTTGATAAAGCCCTTCTCAAAGTCGGAGTGGATCACTCCCGCCGCACCGGGCGCTTTGGTGCCGCGCCGGATGGTCCAGGCGCGCACCTCCTGCACTCCGGCGGTAAAGTACGTAATCAGGTCCAGCAGGCGGTAGGCGGAGTGGATCAGGCGGTCCAGCCCGGGCTCCTTGAGGCCCATATCCAGGAGAAACTCCTGCCGCTCCCCGGGCTCCAGCTGCGCGATTTCGCTTTCGAGCGCGCCGCAGATGCGCACCACCCGGCTGCCTTCTTCCGCGGCCCGTGCTTCCACCGCGGCCGTGTAGGCGTTGCCCTCGGCAAGCCCGGCTTCATCCACGTTGGCCACATACAGCTGCGGCTTCGCGGTAAGGAGGAACAGCTCGCGCGCCAACGGCTTTTCTTCCTCGGCCAGCTCGGCGGTGCGGGCAGGCTTGCCCGCGTTCAACACAGCGAGCAGCTTGCCCAGCATGGCGAACTCGGCTTTCACCTTGCCGTCGCTCGTGTTCTTGGCGGCGCGCTCGGTTTTACTGAAGCGCTTTTCCACCGTGTCCAGGTCGGCCAGCAGCAGCTCCGTGTTGATGATCTCGATGTCGTGCAGCGGGTTCACGCCGCCCGCTACGTGGATCACCTCGGGGTCGTCAAAGCAGCGCACCACATGCGCGACGGCATCGGTCGCGCGAATGTGGCCGAGGAACTGATTGCCCAGGCCCTCACCCTTCGACGCCCCCTCCACCAGGCCGGCAATGTCGATGAACTCCATTGTGGTCGGCACCAGGCTCTTCGGCTGAACTAGGGCCGCGATCTTTTGCAGCCGGGCATCGGGCACCGTGACAACGCCGGTATTGGGGTCGATGGTGCAGAAAGGATAGTTGGCAGCCTGGGCCTTGGCCGAGGTGAGCGCGTTGAAAATGGTGCTTTTGCCGACGTTCGGCAGACCGACAATTCCGCAGTTCAAGGGCATTGCTTGTTGGCTTCCTTCCTTTCCATTCAACCATGCGACACGTCATGGCCCGGAACCCGCGATTTTGAGCATCGGCGAAGAATCGACTACTCTCCTGAGGAAGCACTTCTGGAGGCGACCGCTGATGCGAAAAAATCGAATGGGGAAAAAACGCCGCGGACTGGCCGCGGCAGCATGCCTGCTGTCGCCTGTGGCCGTGTGGGCGCAAGGGCATACGCAGGCCATGACGGAAGCGCAGCTGGTCAGCAATCTGCCGCCCGCGGCCCGCGCCGCAGTCGAGCGGCTCGGCACGCTCAACGAGATCAAGGCCGATACTTGGCGCTTCCATGCCGGTGACCTTGCCCACGGTGAAGCACCGGCGCTGGACGACGCAGGCTGGACCACGGTGCAGGGGAAAAGCCAGGCCCCGGCCGAGGCCGCCTGGTACCGCCGCGTCATCGAGGTGCCGGCGACCATTCACGGCTACGACCCGACCGGTATGCGCATCACCTTCCAGTTCCAGGTCGGCTCCAGCGAGGACGTGCCCGAAATCATCTATCTGGACGGCCGCCGCGTTGCGCTCGGCTCGGACCTGGAGCCGATTGTGCTGACCGAAAACGCCCGGCCCGGCGACAAGTTCACGGTCGCGGTCAAGCTGCTCGCGACCTCCAAGCCGAAGCGCTTTTACCAGGCGCTGGTCGAGGCAAAATACGCTGAAAACCGGCCGAATCCCGGCGACCTGCGCACGGAAGCTCTCAGCGCCGAAGCACTGATTCCATCACTCTCAAAGAACCCCGAAGCCGACATGCAGGCGCTGACGAAAGCACTGGCCTCGGTTGATACGCACGCGCTTGACACCGGCGGCAAGGCCGGGCAGGAGCGCTTTGATGCCTCGCTGAAAGCCGCGCAAGGGCAGATGGACACGCTGAAGCCGATGCTGCGGCAGCTGACTTTCCACGAGACCGGCAACGCGCACATCGACGCGGCCTGGCTGTGGCCCTCGACCGAAACAGTGGACGTGGTGCGCCGCACCTATGGCACCGCCGCGCAGCTGCTGGAGGAGTACCCGCAGGCTACCTTTACGCAATCGGCCGCGCAGTACAACGAGTGGCTGGCCGACAAATACCCGGCGCTCAACACGCAAATCAGAAAGGACATCGACGCGGGCCGGTGGGAGGTGCTGGGCGGCATGTGGGTTGAGCCTGACCTCAACCTGCCGGACGGCGAATCGCTCGTGCGCTCCATCCTGCTCGGCAAGCGCTGGTACCAGAAGCACTACGGCGTCGATGTCCATATCGGCTGGAACCCGGATTCGTTCGGCTACAACTGGCAGCTGCCGCAGATTTACGCGAAGTCGGGCATCGACACCTTTGTCACGCAGAAGATGGAGTGGAACGACACCAACCAGCTGCCGTTCAAGCTCTTCTGGTGGCAGTCGCCCGACGGCAGCAAGGTTTTGACCTACTTTCCGCACGACTACGGCAACGAAGACCTGAACCCGCTGCGCCTTTCCATCGACCTGGCCACCGCGCGCCGGCAGGCACCCGGGTTGAACGAGATGATGGACCTGTTCGGCGTAAGCGACCACGGCGGCGGACCGACGCGCGCCATGCTGGACCAGGGGCAGCACTGGCAGGAAGGCGACAAGCCGGTTCCCAAAATGGAGTTCGGCACCGCGAAGAGTTTCTTCGACAAGGTGCGGCCGGAGATTGCTCCCGAACCCGCGGCGGGTGAAAGCCAACCCTGGAACTACGCCCGTATCGGGCAGGGCTACACCTACCCGGCCGCGGCTGCCGAGGGCCAAATCAACATCCCAACCTGGAAGGATGAGCTTTACCTCGAGTACCACCGCGGCGTCTTCACCACACAGGCCAAACACAAGTTGGGCATGCGCCTGAGCGAAGTGGAAACGCTGGACGCGGAAAAGTTTGCCTCGCTGGCCTGGCTCGACGGCAG
>CAXTSG010000046.1:0-5213 GCA_964246825.1 uncultured Acidobacteriaceae bacterium
GCACCCGAGGCAAGCGCGCCGAGCTCCCCAAGTTTTTGCTTCGCGAAAGCAAGCCAGGAGCGCACCACCGGGTTCAGCTTCACTTCCCCTTCGGCATCGGCGGGTACGTGAAGCAGCGAGCAGGACGGACCCAGAATAAGGCGATTGGTACCGAGCACAGCAGCGGCTGCGTCGATCAGTGCGCGGCTGCGGTCGAAATCGTTGACCCAGATGTTGCGTCCGTCCACCAGCCCGAGCGAAAGCGACTGCTCGGCCCGTACCAGCGGCAGCGCCGCCGGGAGCTGCTCGGGGGCGCGCAGAAGGTCCAGGTGGACGCTTGCCGCGGGCAGAGAAAACGCGAGCGGCAGGTTCTCTTCCAGCGCCCCGAAATAGGTTGCCAGGTGCAGCGGCAGCCCTTCCGCCGCAAGCGCGTCATACGCGGCGCGGTAGTGCCCGTCCGCGCCTGGGGGCAGGTCGGTCGCCAAGCAGGGTTCGTCCATCTGCACCCCTTCGGCACCGGCCTCCTTCAGTGCCCGCAGCAGGGTGCGGTAGGAGCCCAGCATGGCCGGCAGCAGCGTCCAGGGGTCAAAGCCGCCGTTCTGCTCAGAAGCGACCGGCTTGCCGAGCAGCATCAGCGTGCAGGGGCCGATCAGCACCGGGCGCGTTTTGATGCCGAGCGCCTTCGCTTCCAGAAAAGGTTCCACAACCCGCGCGAGATCGCCTGCAAAAGCAAGCCCCTCTGACCACTCGGGGACCAGATAGTGGTAGTTGGTGTCGAACCACTTGGTCATCTCCATCGCGGTCTGTTCCCGGCTGTTGCGGGCCATGGCGAAGTAGCGCTCGGGCGTTACGGGGCCGGTGCCGAAGCGCTCCGGGGTAGCGCCGAGTGCCGCTAGGGTATCGAGCACATGGTCATAGAAGGAGAAGTCGTTCGACGGGATATGGGTGATGCCGGCGGCCTGCTGCAGCCGCCAGTGGCGGGCGCGCAGCTCGCGCGCCGCGGCGGCGAGCTCTTCAACGGTGCGCTCGCCGCGCCAGAATGCTTCCAGCGCGAACTTAAGCTCGCGCGCGACGCCCATGCGGGGGTAGCCGAGCGAGCAGGTTTGGAGTGGATCGTGTGACATATAGGAACGGTCCTCGTGTCCGGCAGGCGAGACAGGGTGACCACCCGTGCGCGGGCCGACCCGCCCTTGAAAGGCAGGGCACGGCACAGAGTCCTGCGCCCAATCCACGAGGCGTAAACTCTCCAGGCGCACACCCGCGGCATCCGCGTTGGCGGCGCGCAGGCCGGTATTCGGACTCTGGGCAGCCTAGTAGCGACCGCTTCCCACCCGGGTGCCGGGCAGTGCGTACCGATATCGCGTTCGTTCCCATCACCGCTGCGGGACAGCGCCGGATTCTCACCGGCTTCCCGTTGAACGGCGCCCGTAGGCGCCGCACCTGCACAGGCTTGAGTGTAGCCTACCGAACCTCCCCGTGCAGCAGCCACTCGTATTGTTCCTCGGTAAGCGGCACCACCGAAAGCCGAAATTGTCGAAACAAGGCGGACTCGGCAAAGACCGGAGCCTCGCGCAGGGCGGCAAGCGGGCGCGGCCGCTTCAGCCGCTTCCCTGCCTGGATGCGCACGATCGGGTTCTTCCTGTCGCTCGGGTCTACAGACACGACGCTTGCCGTACCGACAACCTCCCTGCCGACATTGGAGTGGTAGATCACAAGCCCATCGCCCTTCCGCATGGCGGCTAGCGATTGGAGCGCCTGCGCATTGCGAATGCCGTCCCACACGGTCTCGCCGTCCCGGAGAAGGTCGTCGAAGGAGTATTTGCCGGGCTCGGTTTTGAGAAGGTAGGGCATGGGAACCATGGTGCCCCGAGGGCGCTGCGGTTGCAACGCAGCACTTGCCCGGTGAGCGGCGGCTGAAGGTTTATTATGTAATGACGTTGACATTACATTGTGCTAAATTAGAAAATATCTAAGGTGAAAACAGATGGCGATCACAATCCCTGGATCATCAATTCGACGAGCTTCTAAGAAGCCGGCAAGAAACACACGCGAATCACTGAACATCCGCATCAAGCCGGAAGTGCGATTCTTGATTGACCATGCCGCTGAGCTCACAGGGAAAAACCGCACCGATTTTGTCCTCGACGCGGCGCGCCAGGCAGCGCAGAGCGTGCTGATTGATCGAACCGTGGTGCCAGTGAGCGAGGAGGCTTACACGGCTTTTCTGTCGCTGCTCGATGCGCCGCCGCAGCCAAACGACCGCCTCCGCAAAAGCCTGCAAACACCCGCCGCTTGGGACTAGCCTCGTGCCGCTGGATGCGCCGGCTCCGCTGGCAGACCATCATGATTTAGCCGCTTTTGCATCGGGCGAGGAGTCGCTTGACGACTGGCTGAAACGGCGCGCGCGCGTCAACCAGGCGAACGGAGCCAGCCGCACCTTTGTGGTCGCCGTCGGCAGCCGGGTGGTGGGGTACTACGCGCTATCCTCTGCCTCGATCACTACGGCGGCCGCGCCGGGTCGCTTCCGACGCAACATGCCTGATCCTATTCCCGTCGTCCTGCTCGGCCGCCTGGCGATTGACCTGGGCTGGCAGCGGCAAGGCTTGGGCCGCGGCTTATTCCGTGATGCCGCGATGCGGGTTTCTCAAGCCGCCGACACCATCGGCATCCGCGGCATTGTCGTCCAGGCAACTTCCGAGGACGCCTACAAGTTTTATCTCGCCCTTGGCTTCACCCAGTGTCCGGGTGAGCCGATGCTGCTGGTCGTCACCCTAGGCGACATCCGCGCGGCGCTCGGCCTGACTTAAACACTTGATTTGGAAGGGATGCTATCCCGCGTGCAGCTGCGCCAGCCGGTACACGCCGTAAAGCAGCGTGAGCAGCCCGATGGCCACAACGGTGACACGGCGGGCAGGAACCTTTCTGGCGCGTGCTTCGTCCTGCTCCTGGTCGATGCCCGGGATGCCGGGAGCGCTTTTCGCGGTGAAGCCCATCGCCATCAGGTACATGCCGGCCAGCACGTACACCCAGTTCGCCATCTTGTTTCCCTGCTTCCCCGCACTCTGATGCGGCACCGCCTTATCGCAGCCCGACGATCTCGCCCTCGGCGTCCACATCAATGCCCGCGGCGCGCGAGCTTTTCGGCAGCCCGGGCATCAGCATCATGTTGCCCGCGATGACGACCGCAAAGCCCGCACCGGCCGAAAGCGAAGCGCTGGTCACGCGCAAACGCCAGCCCGTCGGCGCACCCGCGAGCTTTGGGTCGTCGGAAAGCGAGTACTGCGTTTTGGCGATGCAGACCGGTACGCCGGCAAATCCCCACGCTTCAAAGCGGGCAAGCGCCGCGCGGGCAGCATCGGAAAAGTCAACCCCCGCCGCACCGTAAACCTTTGCAGCGACGGCCTCAATCTTCGCTTCCAGCCCGGCCCCAAGTTCATACGTTAAAGAAAGCGCGGGCGCGGGGCCGGCGGGCGCCGCCAGCACGGCGCGCGCCAAGTCGGCCGCGCCCTCGGCCCCGCGGGTAAACGCCTCGGTAAAAGCATTCGGCAGGCCGCGGGCGTCGCACCAGCCCTTGAGCCGGGCCAGTTCTTCATCCGTGTCCTTGGGAAAATGATTGATGCCGACCACCACGGGCAGACCGAAGCCCCGGATAATGGCGACATGCTTTTCGAGGTTGGCGAAGCCGCGCTCCAGCGCGTCCTTCCCGCCGTCCTCCGGCATGGCCCCGCCTTGATTTTTAAGGCTTTGCGCGGTCGTCACCAGCACAGCCGCCGCGGGCTCAATCCCGGAAACACGGGTTACGATGTCCATGTATTTTTCAAAGCCCAGGTCGGAGGCAAAGCCGCACTCGTTCACGGCATAGTCGGCCAGGCGCAGCCCGATCTCCTGCGAAACGATGCTTGAAGTTCCATGCGCGATATTGGCAAACGGCCCGGCGTGGACAAAGGCGGGCGTGCCCTCGGTGGTCTGCACCAGGTTCGGCTCAATCGCCTCGGCAAGCAGGGCCATCATGGGGCCGACCGCGTCGAGGTCGAGCGCGCGCACCGGCTCGCCCGCCTTCGTTTCAGCCACGATAATCGCGCCGAGCCGCTCGCGGAGGTTTTCGCGGCCGGTGGCGAGCGCCAGAATTGCCATGATCTCGGACGCCGCGGTAATGACAAAGCCGGCTTTCTGGTTTGAGCCCGCTTTGGGTGCGGAGCCGTCCTTCGCGGGGCCGGCCACGTTCGTCGTGATGCGGCGCAGGCCGCGGTCGTTCATATCGAGCGCGCGCGGCCAGGTCACCGTTTCAGGAGCGATACCGAGATCATTGCCATGGAAGATGTGCGCGTCCAGCAGCGCCGCCAGCAGATTGTGCGCGGAGGTAATCGCGTGAAAGTCGCCGTGAAAGTGGAGGTTGATCTTTTCGCTCGGCTCCACCTGCGAGCGGCCGCCGCCGGCCGCGCCACCCATCATGCCGAAAACCGGCCCGAGCGAGGGCTCGCGGGAAGTAAGCACGACGCGCTTGCCCGTGCCGCGCAGCACATGCTCCAGCCCCTGCGTCAGGCCGATGGAGGTCACGGTTTTCCCCTCGCCGGAAACGGTGGGCGTGGTCGCGGTCACAAGAATCATCTTGCCCCTGCGCGGGAAGGCCGGGTCGTCCAGCAGGCCGAGCTTGACCTTGCCGCCATGGCGGCCCAATTGTTCAAAGTAGCGTTCGGGGATGCCGAGCTTGGCGGCGACTTCGGAGATAGGGAGCAGATCAGGCTTCATTCGTTCTCTTTCGCCGTTATGCCGTAACGGTCAATGAACTAAGGGTACTCCCAAGGCTTGCGGCATCTTCCACGTTCAAGCCGCACTGCGCGCGGTCAATCTGCCGCAGCAGGCCGCTCAGCACCTTGCCGGGGCCGACCTCGATCCAGGAAGCGGGCGCAAACTGCTCCCGCATGGCTTCTACTGTTTCCACCCAGCGCACCGCGCCCGTCACCTGCCGAACCAGCGCTTCGCGCAGCGCGGCTCCGGACTGCTCGGGGGTCGCGGTCACGTTGGGAAGAACAGGGAAAGCCGCCTCGGCAAACGGCAGCACGGCAAGCAGGGGCGCAAGGCGGTCCTGCGCGGGCTGCATCAGCGCGCAATGGAAAGGCGCGCTCACCGGCAAGGGCACAACCCGTTTGGCGCCCGCGGCGCGCCCCCCCGCCCCCGCGGGCCCCGCCGCCGGCCCAGGGGCGGCAATCCCCCTATGCGCCGGGGCCGGGCGG
>CAXTSG010000046.1:5223-7483 GCA_964246825.1 uncultured Acidobacteriaceae bacterium
GCCGCGCGCGACCGCGGCCACTGTGCCGGAAATCACGATCTGCGCGGGCGCGTTCAGGTTGGCGGCGGCAACAACCTCGCCGATTTCGGCGGCGGCCTGCCCGCACGCGGCGGTTACCCCCGCGGCATTCAGTCCCAGCACGGCCGACATCGCGCCCTCGCCCGGGGGCACGGCCTCCTGCATATAGGTGCCGCGCGCGTGCACGGCGCGCACGGCGTCGGCAAAGGTAAGCGTTCCGGCGGAAACCAGCGCCGCGTACTCGCCGAGCGAGTGCCCGGCTGCGATCGAAGGGCTGACGCCGTGCGCGCGCAGGACGCGCTCGGCCGCTATGGACACGGTGACAATGGCCGGCTGGGTATAAGCGGTCAGGCGCAAACGGTCCTCGGGCCCTTCCAGGCAAAGCTCGCTCAGGGCAAAGCCGAGGGCATCGTCGGCTTCCTCAAACACCGCGCGGGCTTCCGGGAAGTTCTGCCGGAGGTCGCGGCCCATGCCGACGGCCTGCGAGCCCTGCCCGGGAAATAGAAATGCAAAAGACGTATTCATGCCCCTTTATCTGAAACGATCCCCGCGCCGGGCGCAAGCAGCCCCGGACGGCCGCGCGCATGCCACAGCGCGCCCCCGAGCGGGTCCACGGGCTTTTCCCGCAGCAGGATTGAAGGAGAGCGTTCGCGAAGTCCGGCGAACATGGCTTCGCGCACCTCGGGCACATGCGTCAACACGCTGCCCACAAAAGCGACTTCGGGGGCATCGAAGAAGGTGCTGAAGGCTGCACCCCGCTCCAGGTGCTCCACCTTGCGGATCACGTCGGCAACCTTTTCCGCCAGGTCGCTCCCGGCCCGGCGAAGCACCGCATCCGCCGCGGCATCGCCCTGCCTCGCCGCTTCGGCAACCACGGGCACCAGCTGCGCCGAAGCAAAACCTGGCGCATTAGCCGCGCCGATAACGGCTTCAAGGTCAGGAAAGTCGAGTGCCGCGAGAATGCGGCGGAGCAGGGGCGGTAAGTCGCCGGGAAGAACAGCATGCGAGCTGCCGTCGGCGCTGACCGCATCGGCCGAAGAAGGCACAGCCGCATCAATCGTGCGAAAAGAGCTCCGCAGCGCTTCCGTGCCGATCCAGTGGCCCGAGCCCTCGTCGGCCAGCGCCGGGCCCCAGCCGCCGGTATGCACCAGGGCACCCGTCGCGGCGCGCGCCACAATGTTGGAGCCGGTGCCGGCAATGACCAGCACCCCGCGCCCGCCCTGGAAGGCGCTGTCGATCGCAATGACTTCATCGCCGAGCAGCAGCAGCTCCCCGCCGACGGATTCGGCAAAGGCTGCTTCCATCCAGGCCCGCACCCCCGGGGCAGACACGCCCGAAGTGCCGATGCAGGTTCGCCTGATGCGGCCCCGCAGTGGGAAGCCTGCCTGCTGCTCCAAAGCGGCAAGGAGAGCGCCGAGGTTCCGCGCCGCCTGCGCCCCCGACAACCGAAGCGTCTTGATGCTGCCGCCGCTGGTGCCTGCCAGCACCGCCGCTTCCTCCGCAAGCACGGCCGCGGTCTTGGTGCCGCCGACATCCAGGGCCAGGTACAGGGCCATACGCTCTACCCCCTTGCTGTGTTGTGCATCGTACTGAGTGTCCGCACCGCATCCCCGCACACAGGGCACAGGCGCGGCACAAGGAGCTTTTCCCCATGAAGATAGTTCTCGGTACGCTGTTCGCGCTTGCCCTTTCCACCGCGCCGGTGCTTGCCCAGGCCCAGCAAACCACCCCCGACCCCAACGCTTCCGCATCGGGCAGCCCGCAAAATACCGCGCAGCTTGACAACACGGCGTCCCAGAACAAAGCCATGGCGGATGCCGCGAATAAAAAAGCCAAGGCCGCCAAAAAAGCAGCCAACGCCAACAAAAAAGCAGCCAAGGAACAGAACAAAACAACGGATGCCCAGCAGAAAGCAGCCGCAGCCAATGCGGCGAACGCGGCAACGCCGGCACCTCAGTAATCTGGGCGGCTAGCTGCCGCCGAACTCCGCCTCGATCAGGCTGTTGACGCCGGTCTGGGCAAACTCCGCGGCGACACGGATGCCGTTCAGGATAGCGCGCTCGTTCGAGGAGCCGTGCCCGACAATGCAAACGCCGCGCACTCCGAGCAGCGGAGCACCGCCGTACTCGGACGGATCGGTTTTGCGCTTAAAGGCGGAAAACGCCTTGCGGGAAAGCAGCGCGCCGACCTGGGCGGTGCCCGTGCGGCGCAGCGAATCCTTCCGCATATCCCGCACCAGGCG
>CAXTSG010000046.1:7493-13643 GCA_964246825.1 uncultured Acidobacteriaceae bacterium
GGCCCTCGCTTGTCTTGAGCGCGACATTGCCGACAAAGCCGTCGCAAATAATCACATCGGCATGGCCGTTGTAGATGTCGCGGCCCTCGACATTGCCGATAAATTGGAGCGGAAGCTGTTTCAGCAGGGGAAATGCTTCCCCGGTGAGGTCGTTGCCCTTGCCTTCTTCCTCGCCGATGGAAAGAAGCCCGACACGGGGGCGCGCTACCTTCAGCACGGAGCGCGCATACAGTTCGCCCATCACGGCAAACTGCACAAGGTTCTGCGGACGGCAGTCTACGTTGGCACCGACATCCAGCAGGACGCAGGGGGTGCCCGCGGTAGTCGGCAGTACGGCGGCAAGCGCGGGGCGATCGACGCCGGGTAGCGCGCCCAGGACCATTTTGGCCGTCACCATGGCCGCGCCGGTGTTGCCCGCGGTCAGGAAACCCGCGGCCCGGCGCTCGCGCACCAGCCGGAGGCCGACGCGCATGGAGCTGTCCTTCTTGTTGCGAACCGCCAGTACAGCTTTTTCCTCCATGCCGATATGCTCGCCGGCATGGACAATCTCGATCGGAAGGCGTTCCCCCGCGAGCGCTTCCTTCAACAAGGGGCCGAGGCGGTCTTCCGGGCCGATCAACAGCACCCGCACCCCAAGCTCGCGCGCGGCCTGGATCGCGCCGCAGATCTCAGGGTCGGGCGCTTTGTCGGCGCCCATGGCATCGACAGCAATTTCTGTCAGCATCTGTTCCGAACGGGCGGCGAGGGCATTTTCACTGAAGTGTACGGTCCCGCATCCTCGTGAGCGGGGCTTTTCCGCCGGGAAAAGCCCCGTCGGGGTTGACCCCGCGGCTTACATCATCAGTGAAAATGCTTTAGCCGACTTCCTTGGTTTCCAGGACCTCGCGGCCCTTGTACGTACCGCACTTGCCGCACACCCGATGGGGCAGCTTGCGCTCGTGGCAGTTCGGGCACTCGGAAACATCGGTTGCGGTCAGGAAGTCATGGGCCCGGCGCTTGGAAGAGCGAGCCTTGGAGTGGCGGCGTTTCGGATTCGGCACGGCTGGTTCCTTTCATCCCGGCGCGGCATCATGCCGTGTACGGGGGTGCTCCGTCAGGGGCAGAGCGTAAGATCTTGTAAGTCCGCGTCCTGCTCAGGAGATTTTCATCCGGCTGCGAAGATCGCCCAGCGCCGACCATCGCGGATCCGCCGGAAGCTCCTCGCAACCGCAGGAATCATTGTTTCGATTCGCCCCGCAGCGCGGGCAGATTCCCTTGCAGTCGTCTCGGCAAAGCGTTCTGGCGGGCAAGGACAGCAGCACCTGTTCCCGCAGAACGTCTTCAAGCAGCAAACTGCCACCCTCATAATACCCGATTTCCGTTTCAGAAGTGCCGATGGAGCGCTCCCGGTCATCCGAGTCGACGCCCACGGGCCGGAACAGTACGTCATAGTCGCCCGCAAGCGCGTGCGGCACCGGCTCCAGGCAGCGCGCGCAGGGCACCTGGAACGAACCGTCATAAGCGCCGCGCAAGCGGATGTCCTGGACAATCTCCTTGGGGCCGCGGTGTTCTTCAAGCAGTTCGGCCAGCCCGGCGGCATGCATGGGGCCGCGCTGTTCCACGTCCGGGCCGAAGTCGATGCCCTTCGGCGGAAAAGAAGTATCAAAGTGCAGCGGCTCGCGCTCGAGATCGGTTGTCGTGATCAGCATAAAAATATCCTAAGCTCCCGCGCGGCCGGGAGTTGTCAAACGCTCCTTGCCGGAGGGTTCTTACGCCCCTTGTAGGGGCTGCCTGATAACCCTCCCTTCAAAATACGACAAGTTGGCCATGTGGCAGGCCCCGGCGGCATGGTGGCCGAAAACAACGTCTTCCACCGGCGGCTTGCGGGTGCGGACCGAAACGAAAAAGTTGGCGAGGTGCGGGTGGAGGTCGTCCCAGGTAGGGCCGTGCCATGTCGTCACTTCATCGAGCGGATGGAGCAGCAGTTCCGGGTCGTGCTCGGCATGCCATTGCTTTTCATAGGCGGTGTGGGCCGCGGCGGGCCAGCCGCTCAGGCCGTAGTCGGGCGAGCGGTCCACCCCGGTTTGCCGCGTTAGGGTCACGGAGCTGTTCGTCACCTCGATGGTGCCGTGCGAGCCCAGGATGCGGGTCATCTCGGGCGTTTCGCTCCCGAGCGTCAAGCGCACCTGCACCGGCACCTGCCCGTACAGAAAGGTCGTGGTCTGCACGTCGGGCATGTTGCGGCCGTCCCTCCAGCGGCGGATGCCGCCCACCGAATAAGCCTGGTCGGGCATCGCGTTGATGCCCGTAACGCACTGCATGCCGCTCACGAGGTGGACCATCAGGTCGCCGGCCATGCCGGTGCCGTATTCATGGAAGCAGCGCCAGCGATGAAATACAGCCGGATCAAAGGGGCGCTGCGTCGCGCGGCCGAGCCAGGCGGTCCAGTCCAGGGTGGCGGGCGACAGATCGGGCAGCAGCGGATACTCCCAGGCCCCGCCCGGCGAGTTGCGGCCGAGCGCCAGCTCGACCTGGAGCAGGTCGCCGATCTCGCCCGCGTCAAATAGCGCCTTGGCCTGGAGAAACAGCGCGGAAGACACCCTTTGGGAGCCGACCTGGACGAAGTTCCTGCCGCCCTCGACGGCCCGCACCATGGCCGCGCCGTCGGCGACCGAGTGCGACATAGGCTTTTCGCAGTACACGTCCTTGCCGGCGGCAAGCGCGTCCACCGCGACTTCGCGGTGCGCGTGGTCCGGCACGGCAACAATCACAGCCTCGATGGTCGGGTCCTCCAACAGCTCGCGGTAGTTGCGGGTGGTGCGGATTTGCTGGCCGGCAATCTCCCGGGCAAGCGTGTGCCGGCCGTCGTACAGATCGGCCGCAGCAACCGGGCGGCCGCCGGGCAGCGCGACGGCAGCGCGCAGGAGGTTGGAGCCCTGGATGCCGAGGCCGATGGAGCCGTAGCGGACCGGCTCGCCCGCCGGAGCAGCCGTAAGCTGCTGCTGGGCAGCAAGGAGAAAGTGCCGGCCCGGCAGGGCGGAGTGGAGCGCCGTGCCCGCGCCCATCTGCATGAAGTTGCGTCGCGAAAACCGGCTTGTCATTTCTGTCTCCCCCGAACCGCACTACTATAGCCGAGCCGGGCAGCCCCTTGCTGCCGGGCTTGCGGGGCGGGGCACACCGGCTCTGAAAGGAAGCGCGTAGGCTATGCTCGGGGCATGCGTTTTTGCTCCCGCCCGTCCTGCCTCCTGCTCGTCTTGTTCGCGCTCCTGCCCTGCCTCCGCGCCCAGGACAAAGCCGCCGGCCCGCCCAAACCGGAGGACAAGGAAAACGATGCCCTGCCGCCGCTGCCGCCGGACGCCTCCGTCGAGCAAACTATTTCCGTCGCCGGCCGTGCTTTCCGCTATACGGCGACCGTCGGAGTGATCCCGCTCTACAACCGCCTGGACCCGGCCAAGCCGGAGGTCAAAACCGGCGAAGTTGTTGTGACCTCCTACGTTCTGGACGGAGCGGCGGACAAAGCCGACCGCCCCGTCACCTTCGCCATGAACGGCGGCCCGGGGGCGTCCTCGGTTTATCTAAACTTCGGCGCGATCGGCCCCAGGCACATTGAGTTCGCCAGAGCCGGCGACAGCCCCTCCGACCCGCCGCGGCTCACCGACAATCCCGGCACCTGGCTGCCGTTTTCCGACCTCGTGTTTATCGACCCCATCGGCACCGGCTTTTCGCGTTCGCTGGTCGCGCCGGCCGACACCAAAAAGCTGTTCTACTCCACCGCCCCGGACATCGAGTACCTGTCGCGCGTCATTAGCGACTGGCTCGTCAAAAACGGCCGCCTCCAATCGCGCAAATACCTGATCGGCGAAAGCTACGGCGGCTATCGCGGTCCGCGCGTCACGCACTACCTGCAATCGCAGCTGGGCATCGCCATGAACGGCCTGGTGCTGGTATCGCCGTACCTGAATCCCTGGATCGAGGGCAACGGCGAGATTTCTCCCCTGCCCTGGATGATGACGCTGCCCTCGATCACCGCGGCACACCTGGAGCAGCAGCACCAACTCGACCCGGAGCACATGGCCCCGGTGGTGGCCTACACGCGCGGGCAGTACGTCACGGACCTCCTGGCCGGACGGTCCGACCCGGAAGCGACGCCTCGGGTGATTCGCAAGGTGACGGAGATGACCGGCCTCGATCCCGCGTTTGTGAAGCACTCCGGCGGACGCATCGAGATCGGCGCGTACCTCCGCGAGGTACACCGTGAGCAGGGTGAAATCGGCTCGGTCTACGACTCTAACGTGACCTCGCCCGACCCGTTCCCGTTCTCGCCGGAGCAGCGGTCGAGCGACCCGATCCTGGAAGCGATCATTGCCCCGACCACCACCGCCATGGTGGACTGGGTGACGCGCACGGTCGGCTGGAAAACAACGGCGCGCTACAACGCCTTGTCCTACGAAGTAAATGAGCAGTGGGGCCAGGGCGGCGATACCGTACTGATGAAGGGTGCCACCGGCGACCTGCGCCAAGCCGTGGCCGCCGACCCGAAGCTGCGGGTGCTGATCGCGCACGGCTGGGACGACCTGAGCTGTCCCTTCATGGGCTCGGTGCTGACCGTGGACGAAATGCCGGTCATGAACGATCCGGCGCGGGTTGCCGTGCATGAGTACCCGGGCGGCCATATGTTCTATACCCGGCCGGAAAGCCAGGCCGCGTTCGTCAAGGATGTGGAAGCAATGGTGGCCGCGCATTGAGCGCGGCTGCCGTACACTGAGTTTCTGAAAGCGAACGTGGAGGAACACCATGGTCGAAGCCGCGATAGCCGTCAGCCTGGAAGAATACCTAGCAACATCCTATGAGCCCGATGTCGAGTACATCGACGGACACTTAAAGGAGAAGCCGGTGACCGGGTTTGCACATGGGGTGGTACAAGGTCTTTTGTTCCAATGGTTTCGGGCGCATCGTAAAGAGTGGAACATTCTGGTCTCGGTGGAGACCCGGACGCAGGTAAAACCGGGACGCGTGCGGCTGCCCGATGTTGTTGTCGTTGCGAAGGGCGAGCAGGCTCGGGGTGCCTTGGTAAAAGCGCCTCTTATCGCCATCGAGGTGCTTTCTCCCACGGACAGCTACACCGACCTGAAAGCACGCGCCGCGGACCTTCAAGCCATGGGGACGGAAAACATCTGGCTCATCGATGAAGAGCGGCGCACGGCCGAGGTGTGGACCGGCGCAGGCTGGCGTCTGGTTGAGGGAAGCAGGCTTGCCGCCGTGAACGCACCGGCGTTTGTGGATCTCGATTGGCTTTGGGCGGAAGTGGACGAGTAAGCTCGCCGACCCTAAACAGCAGACAGATGCTTACGGTAGCCGCAAGCCCCGCCTAAATGATTTCAGGAGACTAACCCATGCATACCGTCAAGGTCGTCAGTGCCGGCTTCGGACTTCTTGCTTTGTGCCTCCTCGCAGGCCGCCATACAGGCGGCAGGCAGGGTGCGGCGAAAGGGGCGACCGCGTTTTTGCCCCTATGGCTGCTCGGCTCGGCGGCTAATCTGTATGTGGGTGTGAAAAAAGCCGGCTACTCCGTCGCGGAAGAACTGCCCATGGCCGCCGGTGTTTTCGGCGGCCCGGCTCTCATCGCGCTGGGTTTTCGATGGAAGCTCCGGTGAGCGCGTCATCTTGACCGGGTCTCCCGGAGGGGCATAGGCACCGCTCTCCAGAAATGCCCTGGTTTGTCGCGCGGGGGTACCCGTATAGTCCGGCAACTCCGACCCAAGCATCAGGTGCCCCGCGTCAAAGATGGCTGTGCGCGCGCCGCCCGGCTCAATAGTGATCGTCTTGATGTGGAACGGCGCGATCTCGGGCGTGAGCGCTTCAACAAAACCTTCAATGCCCCACTTGCCCGCGTGGTAAAGCGACATGCCCGGCACGGCCGTTTGGCCGCCCACGCTGGACATCTGGAGAATGCGGCCGCCGCCCTGAGCCCGAAGGTAAGGCAAGGCAGCGCGTATTACTTGAATGGAGCCGATCAGGTTGGTATGGATCTGGTGGAGGATCTGCTCATCCGTCAGCTTTTCCGCGGCCCGACAAGACCATAGCCGGCATTATTGAAGACCACGTCAATGCGTCCGAAATGCTCAAAGGCGGCAGCAACCGTCTCGCGAATGGCCGCGGTATCGGTTATGT
>CAXTSG010000046.1:13653-15165 GCA_964246825.1 uncultured Acidobacteriaceae bacterium
GCGCCGTACTGCGCCTTCAGCCCGTCCAGCTGACGCGGCTTGCGGGCTGTGCCGGCAACCCGGTCGCCGCGCTGCAACAGCAGCTCCGTCGCAACCCGGCCGAAGCCGCTGTTGACTCCTGTAATGAACCACGTTTGTTGCGCCAAGCCTGTTCCCTCCGAAGTGCCGCCACATCGATCTACCGCAGACTGCGCCAGTCCTCCCCATGGAAGAGCCGAATACCGGCTACCCCGGCAGCCCCTGCCTGGAGACAGCTCCCGGCGTTTCGAGCGGAAACGCCGCCTAAGGCAAAAACCGGCATGGAGTGGGCCTGCCGGCAGGCTTCCCGAAGGCAATCCTGGCCGGTGCCCGGCATCACCTCGCGGCTCCCCGCTGTTTTGCCGAAGACCGGGGACCACAGCGCCAGTGCCGCCCCGCCCTCGCGCGCGGCCTGGAGGTCAGAAAGCGTATGACAGCTTACCGAAACGTACCCGGACGCGGCAGCAGCGCCGCGAACGGCCCTCGCTGTTGCGCCGCCTCGGAGATGCACCCCGTGTGCGCCGTGCGCCGCGGCCGCTTCAGGCTCAAGTCCGTTGATCAAAAGCCTGGTCCGGCTGCCCGTGGCACGCGCCACGGCTGCCAAGCACCTTATCAGCGCGGTGAGCGCGTTTCCTGAAAGATCGCGCTCGCGGAGCTGCACCCAGTCAACTCCGCCCGCGACCCACTGCTCTACCTGCGTGCCGAGAGCGCCGACCTCCCCTTCCGGGTGAGCCGGAAGCAGCGATCGATCGGTAATGGCGTAAAGCTGCATCGGCAACGCGGGAGCGGCGAGCCGCCTACTTGTACAACCGCTGATAGGTGCGGGTCATGCGATCGTGCCAGCCCAGCCTGTCCTCGTCCAGCATGGCCCATAATACCCCGAGACCCAGCGGCAGCAGCGCCAGCGCCGTTGCAGGGATACGCGCCCGGAGCTCTCGGCGGGTCGGGTTTTCATCGCTGAAGGTGCACAGCGCGATACGCGCATAGCGCATGCCGGGCGTGCTGCCCCCGCCGAAGCTCATAAAAAGCCAGCCGTAAAAAACGGCAAGCGTCCCGAACAGCAGCACCGCGGCCAGAAAGGCCGACTTGCCTGTCGGGGGATGCCCGGAGCAGGAAACAAACACCAGCACCGCCAACAGAAATGAACCGAGCACCAGGCCGCTGTCAAGAAGCGCCGCCATGAAGCGGAGCTGGACGGGAGCAAGATTGTGCAAAGCAGGGTGGCCTGCCTCCGCATAGCCGTATTGGGAATGCGGCGCTTCCGCGGGAGAAGCCGCATCCTGCTCGGAAGGGTGCTCACCCAGCTGGATAGCCTCCCAGCCGCTGCGTTCCGGGCTCGGCTCCTTTTTGCCGGAGAAAAGCGGTCCCTCGTAGGACTCTCGCCGGTTCATGACCGGGCCGTCTCCGGCTTCCGCCCGGGAAAAGGCTTCGCGATCTTCCACCCCGTGCTCCGGCACCTGCTTCAACGTAGCTTCAGCCTCTACCTCAAAGATG
>CAXTSG010000047.1:0-10594 GCA_964246825.1 uncultured Acidobacteriaceae bacterium
CGCAATGGGCGCACGGCTCGTAATCAGGACGCTCGGGGCTGCCGATCGCGCGCCGGCAGTTGAGGGCCATGGCCAGGATGCGCGCGATGGTGGTTTTCCCGATACCCCGGTGGCCGGAGAAAATGTAGCCGTGCGCGATCCGATTCTGTTCCAGTGCATTGCCCAGGGTGCGGGTTACGTGGTCCTGCCCGACGACGTCGGAAAAGCGCTGCGGGCGGTACTTGCGGGCTAGAACCTGGTAAGCCATTGCTTTGCCTATTCTAAAGGGCACAGGCCGCTTCAGCCCTCCGAGGCGGAAAACATGGATCCCCGGCAGCCGGCGGCTCCGCAGCGGCAGGGGGCGTCGGCCGGGTCGCCGTCGTACAGGTGATAGTCGTAGGTCAGCTCTTCGCCGGCACGGATTGCGCGGATGGCCTTGATCCATACCCGGCCGTCCTCTTCCTCGGTTTCGCAGTTGGGATCGCAGGAGTGGTTCAGGAACATGGCCGTGCCGTGCCCGTCAATCACTAGGCCGCCCTCGCCTACGCCGAACAGGTAGGTCATGGGCAGCGCTTCGTATTTGATATCGGCTTCTTCCTTGGGAAGCCGCGGCCCCGTGTACTCCACCACATACGCCCCGTTCGGGATGGGCGCGGTCGTGTAGCAGCCGGCGGCATGGATGGCGGAGGAGCGGATCATCAGGCTCATGGGTGGCTTGCGTTGCAGTATAGCGGGTGCGTTGTTCAAGAAAGCAGGGGCGGAAGTAAACTAAACTCATGGCGAGCTTACGCATCCATTCGGCGCTGTATGCATGCTTTCTGAGCCTGGCTGCGCCGGTCGCGGCTCGGGCGCAGCAGGCGGCTGCACCTGCACCGCCGACGCCTGCACCGGCAGCCGCGGCACCGGCCAAGCCCTCGGCCGCCGAGGCTAATCCCTTTCCGGAAGCGGAGTCCCGCGCCGCCGAGAAGGAAGCAAATGCGGCGGAAAAATCGGCATCGGACGGTCCCGCGCCGGATGCGTCCGGGGTGCCGGGGGAGGCGTAAAGCTCCAGCCGTACCGGTTTGAAGGGGGTTGACCTGCTTGTAGACCATTATGCCCCCGCGAGAAAGGGGGCGGGCGGCATTGTGAACGATCCGACGCTGGCCAAGGAGGACGTGCGTATCGGGCAGCTGTATATGGGCGAAAGCAACTACCCCGGCGCATATGCGCGCTTCAAGGAAGCGACCCTGGTGAACCCCGGGAACTCCGAAGCTGTGTTTTACCTGGCGGAAGCCGCCCGCAAAGTTCTGCACCTGGATGAAGCCGCGACAAATTACAAGCTGTACCTGGACGCGGAGCCGAAAGGGAAGCGCGCCAAGGATGCACGGAAGGCACTTGGGGAGCTCGCTGGTAAGTAGTTTCGCAGCAATCCTTTACAGCCAGAAGTGAAAGTACCAGGCGAGCAAACGCGCACCGACAAAAAGCGTGCAGCCGGCCCCCGCGCACAAAAAAGCCCCGAACGGCAGCGGAAGCCTGCGCGCCGCCCGGCCCTGGAAGGCCAGCAGCAATACCCCGGTGCATGCGGCAAGCAAGATGCCGATAGCCAGTGCCAGCGCCGTGCCCAGGCCGCCGAGCCAGACCCCCAGCATGGCCGCCAACTTGACATCTCCCAGGCCGAGCCCGTCTTCTCGCCGTACCGTCCGGTACAAAAAGCGAACAAGCAGCAGCAGCCCGGCCGCGCCCGCTCCGGCCGCGCCTGCGGCCGCCGGCGGCGGCAAAGCGGGAACTGAAAACGGCGCAAGCTCGGCAAAATGCAGCGCCCGTCCCAGCCCGTGCCCCGGCAGCAGCGTTTGCAGGAGGCCCAGAGCCGTTCCTGTCACGGTAAAGCTGTCCGGGAGCCGCATGGTTTCCACATCCATGAAGAAAAGCCCGAGAAGCAGAAAGCACAGCACGGAAGCCTCTACCCGCGCGGGCAGCGATGGAAAGCGGGAGACCGCGCCGGCAAACAGCAGCGCCAAGGCTGCTTCGGTCAGGGGGTAGCGGAGGGAGATAGGCTTGCGGCAGGCACGGCAGCGGCCGCCGAGCAGGATAAAACTCAGCAGAGGGATGTTGTCCCGGGGCCGAATTGCCGCGCCGCAGCGCGGGCAGTGCGAGCCGGGGAAGACGATGGAGCGATGTTCGGGCAGTCGGCTGATGCAGACATTGAGAAAGCTGCCCAGCAGCAGCCCTGCCGTGAGCGCGACCGCAAGAGAGGAAAGAATCACCGCGTCCCAGTTTAGGGTATCGCGTACAGTGGAGCCATGACTTCAAGCGCGACAGCGGGAAGCACGGATCTTGCCGCCTTGTTTCTTGAATCCGCGGCTATTATGCAGCGTCTTCGCGGCCCAAACGGCTGCCCTTGGGACCGCGAGCAAACCCCCGAAAGCATTCGCAAGTACACCCTGGAAGAAGCCTATGAGGTCCTGGACGCGATCGAGCGTAGGGACGCGGCGGACCTGTGCGAGGAACTCGGGGATTTGCTTCTCCAAGTGCTTTTCTACGCGCAAATGGCCTCGGAAGACGGCTCGTTTTCACTCGCCGACGTGCTCCGAGGGCTCAATCAAAAGCTGATCCGACGCCACCCTCATGTTTTCGGCGAGGAAGCCTCGGCCGCGGCGGGCAATCGCGCACAACTTGCATCCATGGAAAACGGCATCGGCGCGGAACAGGTTCTTACCAACTGGCTCCTTATCAAACAGTTAGAGCAGAAGAAGAAAGTTTCGGTTGAAGAAGGCCGGCTTGCGGGCGTCCTCAGAAGTCAGCCTGCTCTGATGGAAGCACACAAGCTCGGCTCAGCCGCGGCGCGCTGCGGTTTCGACTGGCCGGATGCAGCCGGCCTGCTGGCAAAGATCCGTGAAGAAGCAGACGAGGTCGAGGCTGAGATCGCTTTGGGAGCCGCGCCCTCGCCCGAGTTGCAGATGGAGGTGGGTGATCTTTTGTTTGTGACCGCAAACCTGGCGCGGCATCTCGGGGTGAACCCGGAAACGGCTTTGCGCGACAGCAACGGGAAGTTCCGCAGCCGCTTCGCCGCAATGGAGCGGATGGAAGGGAGCGGGGCGCCGCTGGAGCAGCGTTCGCTCAATGCGCTGGAAGAGCTTTGGATGGAAGCAAAGCGGGAGGAAAAAGCAGGGCAGGCAAAAGTAGAGACTTTGTGAGCGGCCCTGCCGGCGGCAGCGGCCGCCGGGGCAACACAGGGTGACTTGCGGGTCCGGTCGGACGGTGAGGCAATCTGCTGTTCCGGTAAGCTCATCCATAGGAATCCATGGAACAGTCGGCAGCCCCTTTCCGAGCAAATCCGCGCACGAAAGCCGCACTCCCAGAATGAGGTTCCAGTAAAAATCGATGCCATTGTGCTTCGCGAACTCCGGATGGAGCTCGTTTCCCCCTTTGAAACCAGCCTGGGCCTCACCGCGGAGCGGCGCATCCTGCTGGTGGAGGTATGCGCCGACGGCCTTCACGGCTAGGGCGAGTGCGTCGCCGGCGAGCACCCCTGGTACTCGGCTGAAACCGTGGATACAGCCTGGCATGTGATCGGGCAGGATTTGTCACGGGCCCTTCTTGAAGGCGAGCCGGAGCATGGCGGCAGCTGCGGCGACCTGTTCGGCCGGGTTCGCGGCAACCGCATGGCCAAGGCAGCCCTTGAAAACGCGGTGTGGGATCTCCAGGCACAGGCCGAGGGCGTCAGCCTCGCTTCGCTGCTGGGCGGGACGCGCACGGTGCTTGCCTGCGGGGTTACTCTCGGCATCGAGCCCTCGGTCGAGCACCTGCTCCGCCGCGTAGAAGCCTCGCTCGCGGCGGGCTACCAACGCATCAAGGTCAAGTGCAAGCCCGGCTGGGATACAGAGATCTTCAGCGCGATCCGTGAGCACTGGCCTTCCATCCAGCTTTCAGCCGATGCGAATGCCTGCTACCGGCTCAAGGATGTCGAGCACTTGGCTGAGTTCGACCATTTCGACCTCATGATGCTCGAACAGCCGCTCTGGCACGACGACTTTTACTTCCACTCCATGCTGCAATCGCAGATTGAAACGCCGATCTGCCTGGACGAGTCCATCCGCAATCGCCGGGACGCGCTGGCCGCGATTGAAATGGGTTCCTGTCGGGAGGCCCATGAACACGGAATCGCTCGACAACGAACGTCGAGCGATTGTGAGCGATCTTCTTAAAGGCACATAACGTTTACTCGTGCACTGTCAGCTTTCTCTACTTGGCGGAGAACGCCGACACCGCTGAAGCCTCATCTTCCTTGATGTCGAACACGGTATATAGCTTCGTGATCTGCATCAAGTCGTGGACCTTCTTAGTAAGGTTCAGCAGCTTCAGCTCGCCGCCCGCGTTCTTGACGGTGGTAAACGCGCTGACGAGCTCGCCCAGGCCGGAGCTGTCAATGTAGTTCACGTCGCCCAGGTTCAGCAGAATCTGCCGCTGCCCTTTGGCCACAAGCTCCTTCATGGAATCGCGCAGCTGGATGGATCCTTCACCGAGAACAATCCGGCCGCTTAGGTCGAGAATCGTTACACCGTCTACCTGCCGTGTTTTAAGCGTCATACTCATGCTTTTTCCTCCTTGAAATCTCTACGTCTGCGAAACAAGGTGCTTCACCAGCGTCAACTCGGTGCCCGGGTGCAGCCGGCGAAAGCGTACCTCATCCATAAAAGATCGAATTAAAAAAATGCCGCGCCCCGAGCTCCGAAGTAGATTTTCCGGTGCCAGCGGATCCGGCAGGGTATCGGGGTCCAGCCCTTCGCCCTGATCGGCGATCAGAAAGATCAGCGACCGGCCTGTATTTTCAAAGCTGGCTGTAATCTGCTTTCGCTCATCGCCCAGGTTGCCGTGGAAAACCGCGTTCGCCGCGGCCTCGCGCACCGCCATTGTCACACTGAAACGTGCTTCCTCGTCCAAACCGGCCTCGACGGCAAGCTGCTCCGCCGTTTGCTCCACACGGTCCACGCTGGCCAGCGAAGATTGAAGAGTCAGCGTGATCCTTCGTCCGGCGTCTCCGGTCAAGAAGCTCTCCCGATCGGCCCGCGCGGCCGCTTCAACGCATCGCCCATGTGTGCCATTCTCTTCAGGGTACGTGCTCCGCAGTGTCAGGCGTTCCGGCCATGCTGTCAAGGCGCGTTTACAGCAGTTTGCCTGCCGCGAGATCGCGCACCAGGGTGCGGTCGGCCGCAAGAAAGTCGTAGGCAGGGAGGTTGCGCAGTTCGCACCAGCGCATCTGCTGAAAGATGTTGTTCGTCAACTCGCCTTGAAACTGGTGAACGACAAAAAACTGAAGGTCGACCGCGCCCCCGGAGCGGTAGGTATGCCGCAGGCGCACCACACGACTGCCGATCTCGGCACGGATACTCAGCTCTTCTTCCAGTTCGCGCACCAGGGCCTGCTCCGCGCTTTCTCCAACCTCCATTTTGCCGCCGGGAAACTCCCATTTATGAGCCATGGGCTGGTCCGCTCTCCGCTGGCAGATCAGAACAGAGTCGCCTTTCAGGATAAGCGCAGCCACAACGTAGCGAACAGTCTTTCCTTCAGGCCGCGCCTCGGGCAGAGGTTGTGCAGGCGAATGATCGCTCGGGTGCTGCTGGAGACTTCCGGTATTTTCCACGCCGCCCATGTTCTTTAGGATTCATATTTCCGCCCGGAGGTCGGCTTTTCGTCCAATCCGGCTGTTTTCGCCTGTTTTTAGCTTTCAGGCAACTCTTTCCGGGTATCACCGGGCCAGAAGACTGGCCATCCTTCCAAACGGGCAGCGGCAAGCAGCTCCTCGGTCGGGTTTACCGGGTAGGCCGCCCTCCCCTTACGCAGCATGGCGAGGTCGTGGATAGAGTTGCCGAAGACCGCATGGGGATGCGGGAGTCCCACGCCCTCCAACGCCCGCGCCTTCGTTTCATCCGTGGGAACGGCAAGCAGCTCGCCTGTAACGATGCCGTCCCGGCTGCGGACAGCTGCCGCTAGAACCCGCGCGGGAGGGATGCCGAGCGGGCCCACGCCGGCCTCGACTACCCAATCACAGGTAGAAGAAACCGCCCACAAATCAACTCCGCGCGCGCGAAGCGCAGCCACGAGTGACCTCATCTCGGGAAAAATGCCCGGCTCGACATGCTCGGCCACAAAGCGGCCGGCAGCCTCGCGCATCCGGCTTTCAGGCAGCCCGGCATATACCTGCACCATTTCGCCGCAGATCGCCGCTTCCTCTACCTCCCCAGCCTCATAGGCACGGTAGCGTGCCCGCAGGGAAGCAGCCGCCTGCTCCGGCACCAGCCCGTGTTGAAGAGTCCAGTGCATAAAGCCGAAGCCCGCGTCCCCGCTCCACAACGTTCCATCGCAGTCAAACACAGCGGTTCGCGGCTCAGCCGCGAGAACCTGCTCCATCCAGCCCGCCACTACTTCACCGTGGTGTGCAGCTGCACGTCGATGTTGCCGCGGATCGCATTGGAGTACGGGCAAACCCGGTGCGCTTCGGCCGTCAGCTTTTCGGCGTCTGCCTGCGAAAGCCCGCCTACCTCCACAAGGAGCGCGACCTCCAGCAGAAAGGGCCCCGCCTCCGTGGAACGAAGGCTCACGGTAGCGTCCACGGCGGTTCCTTGCAGCTGCAAGCCCTCCTGCCGGGCGATATACAGCATCGCGTTCTCAAAGCATGCAGCGTAGCCCGCCGCGAACAGCTGCTCCGGGTTGGTGGCGTCTTCCCGGCCGCCCAGCCCTTTCGGCATTGCCAGCCTCAGGTTAAGCAGCCCGTCGGAGGATGTGACAGAACCCGCGCGCCCGCCTTCGGCGCGCACCTTTGCCGTATAAAGAATTGCCATGCCTGCCTCTCCTTGTGCCGCGTTTGGTGCGGGTTTCCAGTGTAAACGGCGGCCGCAGCCGGCCGGGGCACGGCCAAGGTGCCTCCCCGGTTACCCGTAGGCGCGCGTCAGTGCGGCCTGATGCCGTCATACTAAAGGCATGTCCGCCGAGGAGAAAATGCCCGAGCACCCGCCCGATTCCGCCGAGGCGCTGCTCCATGCTTACGGGAGCTTTCTTCGGGTGGAGCGCGGGCTGCAGCCGCTTTCCATCAAGGCATACCGGGCCGATCTTCGCGAGTTTGCACTGTATCTCGGCAAAAGCCGCGGTCTCCCGGAAGCCGCGCGGGAAGATGTTTCCGGCTTCCTGGCCGCGCTCGCCGGCCGCGGCATCTCCCCACGGGCCCGCGCCCGCAAACTTTCCAGCCTGCGCGGATTTGCCCGCTGGGCGCTGCGCGGCGGCCTCGCAACGGCGGACCCGACCCTGCACGTCTGCTCGCCCGGCGGCTGGACGGTACTGCCGAAAGCCCTTGCCGAAAGCACCGTGGACGCCGCGCTTGCCTCGGCCCAGGCCCGGACGGAATCCATTGCAGACGCTCCCCATGGCGGGGAGGAGCGGGCGGCGGCCTTCCGCGACGCCGCCATGCTGGAGCTGCTGTACGCGGGCGGGCTGCGCGCTTCCGAGCTGTGCACGCTCCATGTGGCGAGCCTTGCGCTCGCGAGCGCGCAGGTGCGCGTGGTCGGCAAAGGCGATAAGGAGCGGATTGTTCCTATCGGCCGCGCGGCTGTGCTCGCGCTGCAGGAGTACCTCCGGTGCGGCCGCCCTCTGCTGGCCGCTTCCTCGCCCCGCGAGAACCGCCTCTTCCTGAGCGCGCGCGGCCGGCCGCTGAACCGGCAGCAGGTGTGGCGCCTGGTGAAAACCGCGACCGGCGGCGCGGGCGGTCCGCACGCCCTGCGCCACAGCTGCGCCACCCACATGGTCGACCACGGTGCCGACCTCCGTTCCGTGCAAACAGTGCTGGGCCACGCCGACATTGCCACAACCGCCGTTTACACGCATGTGGCGCTCGGGCGTTTGCGCGCCGTACACGCGGCCTGCCACCCCCGGGAGCAGCGGGCGCACGGCGCGGAGCCGAAGGAGCCATGACTCTACCCATGCGGCAGGCGCGCGAGCTTCCGGGGGAGTGGGAAGAAGCGCTTGCCCGCTTTCAAACCGTGCTCGCACACGAGCGCGCCGTTTCGCCGCACACGCTGCGCGCTTACCGCCGAGAGCTCCGCGACTTTGCCGCCTTTCTCGCAACGGTCGCGGGCGTGGGCAGCCCGTCCGGTCTACGGCACGGCCATGTCAGCACATTTCTGGGCCTCCTGTATGAGCGCGGGCTCGGGAAGGCATCGGTGGCCCGCGCCCTGGCCGCGATCCGCTCCTGGTGCGGGTGGCTGGCGCGCGAGGGCCTTCTACCACATAACCCGGCGCTGCTCGTCTCCATGCCCCGCCTGCCGAAGCGCCTGCCCCGGGTACCCGCGGCCGACGAGCTCAACAACGCCATGGATGGAGCCGCAGCCTCGGAGGTCGCTGCCTGGCCGGAGCGCGACCTCCTCATCCTGGAGCTGCTGTACGGCTGCGGCCTGCGCAATGCCGAGCTTGCCGCGCTCGACCTCCACTCGATTGATGCGGCAAACCGCCTGCTGCGTGTTTTGGGCAAGGGCAGCAGGGAGCGCTATGTGCCGCTGGGTGAAGCGGGAGCGCGGGCGCTAGAGCGCTACCTACCCACCCGGGCTGAAGTGCTTGAAAAAGCCCGCCTGCGTCCGGAAGCATCCTCCTCGGCGGCATCTGCTTCAGGAGCGCCGCTTGCCGTTTTGCTCGCCTCGGATGAGGGCCCCCTGCTGCTTCCGCGCTATGTTGCCCCGTTTGCGCGCGAAGCAGGGAAAGTGCCGCGCCTAACCACACGCTCCATCGGCCGCATCCTGAAGACCATGGCCATCGCCGGCGGCCTGCCAGCGGAAACACACCCGCACACGCTCCGGCATGCCTTCGGCACTCACCTTTTGGCTGAGGGCGCTGATCTCCGGGCTATTCAGGAGCTGCTGGGCCATGCACGGCTTTCCACCACGCAGCGCTATACCCATTTAACCGCCGGCGAGGTCGCGGCGGTTTACGACCGGACGCATCCTCGGGCGAAGTAACGGGCTGCACAGCCTGTACTTTCTTAGATCGGCGTAAGCCTGCCGGAGTCGCGCGAGACGTAGGCGACTATGACACGCTCAGGGCGCTAGAGAAGTTTGAGATTAGGATATTGGCGAACCTGCCAGTCTGTCGTCAACAGGACAAAGCTCTCCACCTGTGCTTGCGCGATAAGGATGCGATCAAACGGGTCGCGATGGAGAGGCGGCAGCGAGCCGATCTGTAATGTGTGATCTCCCGTAATCGCGAGTTCAAGGTAACCCGCACGGAGCGCATGCCTGCGGAGCAGCCGTGGATCGTAGGTAAAGTCCCGGCGTCCTGCCGCATGCTTGATGCTGGTCTCCCATACAGCCGCGACACTGAAGTAGATGTTATTCTCCATGTTTTCTATCGCATTTCGTAGAAGCGGAGGAACTTTGGCCTGTTCGAAAGCAGCCCATAGAAGAATTTGCGTATCAAGAAGCAGGTTCACTTCATATCCCTTACAAACTTCTCCCGAAACTCCTCCGCGCTGAGTTGTACCCGTTGATCCGGGTCGTCGGGTTTAGGAAATGGGAAATCAAGCCCGGCAAACTTTTGACCGTCACTCACACCGCAGAACATATCAATAATTTCATCCTGCATGGACGTGTTGAAGTCTTCGGGCACCTTGAATTGACCCTCCATAAAGCCAAGCCGACGCGGCTTTACCGGCTCCTCTACCGGTACGACCTTCACCAGCGGCTTGCCCGCCTTGGCAATCAGAAACGGCTCCCCGGCCACGGCTCCCGCGACCAGCTTCGACAAGTGTGTCTTCGCTTCGTGCATATTGACGACTTTCATTGCTCCACCCCGGTAGACTAAGTCTATGGACTAAGCGGGTCTCAGGCAAGAGCGGAGCCCTAGCGGTTACACTTGTAGCGACGAGGATTTCGCTTTGATCGGTGGGACGCTAACCAGGATTTTCGGGACCAGCAACGAGCGCGTTGTAAAGCGCCTGCTGCCCGTTGTGGAAGAAATTGCAGGCTTCGAGCCGGCGCTTGAAGCGCTTTCCGACGAAGAGCTGCGGGCGAAGACGGCCGCGTTCAAGGCACGCATTGCCGAAGCGGTGGCCGCGGCCGAAAAGGACGGCCCGGAGGCAGTCGCGGCTGAAGAAAAGCGCGTTCTCGACGAGATCCTGCCCGAAGCCTTTGCGGTCGTGCGCGAAGGCGGCCGCCGCGCCGTCAGCATGCGCCATTTCGACGTGCAGATGATCGGCGGCATGGTGCTGCACCAGGGCAAGATTGCTGAAATGCGGACCGGCGAGGGCAAAACGCTGGTCGCCACCGCCCCCTGCTATCTGAATGCGCTTGCCGGGCGCGGCGTCCACGTTGTGACCGTGAACGACTACCTGGCCAAGCGCGATGCCGAGTGGATGGGCAAGATTTACGAATTTTTGGGGCTTACGGTCGGCGTCATCGTGCATGACCTGGACGACGCGCAGCGACGCGCGGCCTACGCGGCCGACATCACCTATGGAACGAACAATGAATTCGGCTTTGACTACCTGCGGGACAACATGAAATTTGAGCTCGCGGACTGCGTGCAGCGCGGGCACTACTTCTCCATTGTTGACGAGGTAGACTCCATCCTGATTGATGAAGCGCGGACGCCGCTCATC
>CAXTSG010000047.1:10604-15107 GCA_964246825.1 uncultured Acidobacteriaceae bacterium
AGACCACCGACAAGTACGTGCGCGTTAACCGCATCATTCCCCAGCTGGTGCAGGGCGAGGAGATCGAGAAGGGCGAGGAGAAAATCCTGACCGGCGACTATGTCGTCGATGAAAAGCACAAAGCCATCACCGTCACCGACGAAGGCTGGGAGAAGGTTGAGCAGCTGCTCGGCATCGGCAACATCGCCGAGGTGGAAAACTGGGAGCTGAAGCACCACGTCGAGGTCGCAATCAAGGCGCACTCGCTCTACCGGCGCGATGTCCAATATGTTGTCAAGAACGGCGAAATCGTCATTGTGGACGAGTTCACAGGCCGCTTGATGCCGGGCCGGCGCTGGTCCGACGGGCTGCACCAGTCCGTTGAAGCAAAAGAAGGTGTCACCATTCGCCGCGAAGACCAGACGCTGGCAACTATCACGTTCCAGAACTATTTCCGGCTGTATAAAAAGCTTTCCGGCATGACCGGCACCGCGGAAACGGAAGCCGTCGAGTTCGACAAGATTTACAAGCTCGATATCGTGGTCGTGCCCACCAACCGCAAGATGCAGCGCATCGAGTACCCGGACGTCGTTTTTCTCACGGCCAAGGAAAAATACAATGCGGTAGCGGATGAAATCGCGGAATTGCACAAGAAAAAGCAGCCGGTACTGGTCGGCACTACCTCGATTGAGAAGTCAGAACTGCTCTCGCAAATCCTGCAGCACAGGGGCGTACGGCACGTCGTGCTGAACGCCAAGTACCACGAGCGCGAAGCAGAGATTGTGGCGCAGGCCGGCCGCCTGGGCATGGTGACGATTGCGACCAACATGGCCGGACGCGGCACCGACATCCTGCTCGGCGGCAATACCGAGTTCATCGCCAAGCAGGAGCTTGCTAAAGCCAAAAAAGCTAAGCCCGCCGCTGCCGCCGAGGGCGCGATCCAGGCCATTGCCGCGCCGGGCATGGAGCGCTGGTACTACCAGGGGCAGGAGTTTGAGTGCAGCGAAGCTGACTGGCAGCGGGCGCTTGCCAAGCACGCGGAAGAAGTGAAGCAGGAGCACGCGGCTGTGATCGAAGCGGGCGGCCTGCACATACTCGGCACCGAGCGCCACGAGTCCCGCCGCATCGACAACCAGCTGCGCGGCCGCGCCGGGCGCCAGGGAGACCCCGGTGCCTCGCGCTTTTACCTTTCGCTTGAAGACGACCTCATGCGCATCTTCGCGCGCGAGTGGGTTTCAACCCTATTGCAGCGCATGGGCATGGAAGAAGGCGTGCCGATCGAGTCCGGCATGATTTCCCGCCGCATTGAAACCGCGCAAAAGGGCGTGGAAGCACAGAACTTCGAGAGCCGCAAGCATTTGCTGGAGTACGACGACGTGATGAATAAGCAGCGCGAGGCCGTCTATGGGCTGCGCCACGGGCTGCTTGAAGGCATTGACCAGCGCGAGCTTGTCACGGAGGATTACGTTGCCAGTCTTTTGAGCACGATTTTGGACGAGACCGCGCCCGAGAAAGTGCATCCGGACCAGTGGGATACTGCGACCCTACGCCAGAAACTCAAGGACCAGTTCGGCCTTGACGCGGATGCGGAAGGCATCAACCCGGACGATTTGAGCCGAAAAGAGCTGGGCGACACAATCTTTGAGAACCTGAAGGACCGCTACGCCGCCAAGGAAGAGGTGATCGGCTCAGCAGGCATGCGCTACCACGAGCGTGTCATCATATTGAGTGTGCTCGACGGCCTGTGGAAGGACCATCTGCTCAACATGGACCACCTGAAGGAGGGCATCGGACTGCGCGGCTACGGCCAGCAGGACCCGCTGGTCGCCTACAAGCGTGAGTCTTTTGACATGTTCGAGCAGATGATGACGCGCTTTCAGGAAGATACAGTTCGCTATTTGTACCTGATGCAGATTGTCGGTCCCGATGGGACTGCCATTCCAATCCCGACCAAGCCGCGGGGCACGGTGATGGAAGCACTGGAAGCGCAAAGCCCGGCTTCGGCAAGCGCCGCGCCGCCCCCGACCGCTCCAGCCGCTCAAGGGCGTTCGGCAAACGGTCGACGCCCCGGCATCCCCGGCGGCGCGGCCTCGCGCCCGACCAGCTTTGTCCCGGCGCGCAGTTCGCCGAGCCGCGCCCTTCCGCGAAATGGGGCAACCACGCTCAACAAAGTGGAAGAGCGCTACTTGCAAAACCGGGGCAAGGATCTTACGCAGGCAAGGGAAGAAGGCGGAGCCCCGAACACCTCGGCAAACGGCAAATAAATGTGAGCCAAGCAAAAAAGGCAGCCCTTTCGGGCTGCCTTTTTGCTTGAAAAGCAGCGGAACTAAACAGCCTGAACGTTCTCAGCCTGAAAGCCCTTGGGCCCGCGCACTACGTTGAACTGAACGCGCTGGCCTTCCTGGAGCGAGCGGAAGCCGTTCGCACTGATTGCTGTGAAGTGAACGAAAACGTCTTCGTTGTTGCTCTCACGGGTAATGAAGCCGAAACCTTTTGCGTCGTTGAACCACTTAACTGTGCCTTGTTCCATGTGACTGGTATTCCTTAGGAGATCGAAATTCGCTGATATCGGAGCAAGGCGCAACGCATGGCAACTTCATAGAACCGTGCAGAACGAACCCACTCAGTAACGAGCTTGATTCAAGCTACCCTAAAAGCTCCGCGACTGCAACTTTCTTTTGTTACCTCCGTACCGAGGCATCGTCTAAGCCGGTTGCGCTTCGATTCCAGGGTAGGAGCATCTATCACGCATGGCCGATCAACTCTTCCTTAGCCTTTGGTATCCCAACTTCCGCGCGGCGGCGCTCGGCCCCGCCCTGCTGGGCGTAATGCGCCAGTTTGCGCTGATTGGCGCGGTCGCCGGCGAAGCGCCGGCCGTTGCGGCGGCCTCGGTATATCCGATTCAATGGTCGGAAACTCCCGTTTATACCCGCATTTACGACATTGAAGATGAGCGGGGAGCGGCTGACCCGGTCCGTGCGGTCCCGGCGGCGCTTGAAGTCCTACACGACGATTTTGCCTATGAGTTTGAGTTCGATTGGGAGCTGTGGCAGCTGGAAACCGAGGGTGGTTTTGACCCGTTATGGCGCAAAAGCCCGGCGCGGGTGCGTGTTGTCGGCTTCGGCCCGGAGTTTGACGAAGGCACTTACGAGACCAACGGCCAGGTTCGGATCGGCTTCGGACTGGACGCACCCTTTTTGCAGGAGGAAGTGGAGCTCGGCGGCGATGCCGCGGCAAAGGTTCGCGCGAACGTTGCGCAGCTGGTTGACCTGGTGCGGTCCATCGAGAAAAATTGCGGCATCTCGTCGCGCCTGCTTTGGTCCGAGTCCGGCGAAAGCCTGGCCGAAAAGCTGGTAGCCCGTCTTCAGCAGGTGAATTGACTTGCCTGTAACGGTCAAGGTAGACGGCACACGGGCTCAAACGATTCGCACTGTACTTGTGGCGGCTTTTCTCGCGCTCACCTTCATCCTGGCTGCATCCCTCGGCATCCAGCGTTGGAAGCGGCAAGGCTTTCATCTTGATCTTCCGCATCAACTTGGAGCCGATATCTCGCAGACGGCAAACGGGTTTACCTACTCGCAGTCGCAGCGCGGCCACACTTTATTCACCATTCATGCTTCCAGCATCGTGCAGCATAAAAGCGATGAAGCAGAGCTGCACGACGTAGCTATCACGCTGTACGGGCCGGAAGGCTCGCACCGCCAGGACAGAATCCTGGGCAGTGATTTTCTGTACCAGAAAAGCGTCGGCGTCGTAACGGCGAAAGGACCGGTCGAGATCGACATGGCTTCCCCCACGGAGGGAAACGCCGGCTCCGCGCCCGCGGCTCCGCCCGACACCATCCATGTGCAGACCAGCGATCTGCGCTTTGACCAAAATACCGGCGAAGCACAAACCACGCAGCCGCTCGCCTTTACGCTGCCTCGCGCCGGCGGCAAGGCTGTCGGCGGGGACTACAACTCGAAAACCGGGGTGCTTGTCCTCCAAAGCGCGGTAGAGCTGATTTCGAACGAGAACGGCGCCAGTTTTACTGTCCACGCCGAGCATGCCGAGCTGCTTCGGGATACGCACATCGCTTATCTCCTGCACGCGGAAAGCGAGTACCAGGGCGGCCGCAACTCTGCCGACCAAGCCGTGCTCCGCTTTCGCCCGGACGGCTCGCTCGAGCACCTGGATGCTAAAAATCACGTCCACATGCTCACTGCCGACGGTGCCCGGCTTGACTGCGCGGCCGCGACGGCGGACTTTGACGCCCATGGCCAGCCGATAACGGCTCATGCGGCGGGCGGCCTCAATTTTCTCTCGGATACGCCGCAGTCCAATATGCACGGCAATTCAGTGGAAGGCACTATGCAATTTACCTCCGGCGCTGACGGCAAAAGCCTGCTGCACCACGCGCAGTTTCTCAATGCGGTGAGCTTTGTGCTGTTGGAAAAGCGCTTCGGCGGCGACCCGCGCGCGACCTCGACGCGGGAGCTGACGGCCGGCCGGCGTGACCTGGATTTAGAGCCCCGGCCGACTGGC
>CAXTSG010000048.1:0-1589 GCA_964246825.1 uncultured Acidobacteriaceae bacterium
TTCTTCGGCTGGTTAGATGTTGAGCGCGCTTCAGGGGTGCGCTGCCCCGGGGGCTCCCGGCATTTCCGATGCGGTTTGCCCGGGCAGGAGTCCGCGCGAGCGCAGCGCGGCCAGCACTTGCTCGGCGGCCCAGTCGAGCGAAGCCGCGCCGTCAACCACGAGATCGGCCCAGCGGGCGCACGGCCGCACAAACTGTTCCGCCATGGGGCGCACTGTTGCGGCGTAGTGCCGGGCCACCTGCTCCGGGCCGCGCCCGCGCTCCCGCACGTCGCGGCGCAGGCGGCGGTCGTAGCAGATGGCATCCGGCGTGTCCACATACACGCAAAGCGCCGCCAGAGCGCGGAGCTGCGGCCAGTGCAGCGCGAAAATGCCGTCGAACAGCAGCCATCCCGCGGGCTCTACGCGGCGGCTTTGCTGGGGCAGGCGCGTGTGCGCGGCGAAGTCGTAGCAGGGCCGCTCCACCGCGTCGCCGGCCGCCAGGGCTCGGAGGTGCTCCAGCAGCAGCTCGTGCTCAATCTGGTCCGGGTGGTCGAAGTTTTGCCGCGCGCGCTCTTCCGGACTGAGGTGCGACAGGTCGCGATAATAGTCGTCCAACAGAAAGTGCGTACCCCCGAGCGCGCGCGCCAGCTCCCGCGCCAGCGTCGTTTTGCCGGAGCCGGACGGCCCCGCAATCGCGATCATGATCCTGTTCACGCCGGGTCCCCCTCCATCCGGCTCGACCGGAGAGACGCCGCGCGCGGCACAATGCCGCCCAGCAGTGAGCTAAGCTGCCGCTCCACTGCTTGCCCTGTTTCCAAAACCTCTTGATGGCTCAAGGGGCGCGGGTCCACGCCGGCCGCCATGTTGGTGACGCATGAAATGCCGAGCACCTCCATGCCGGCCTGCCGCGCGGCAATGGTTTCCAGCACCGTGGACATGCCGACCAGGTCGGCACCCATGGCGCGGAAAGCCCGGATTTCCGCCGCTGTTTCAAAACTCGGCCCCGGCACCCCCACGTACACTCCTTCTGCGAGAGAAGCATCCGCGGCCCGGGCCAGCGCGCGCAGCCGCCGCGAGTAGGGCTCGGTCATGTCGAAAAAGCGCGGTCTGCCCTCAAGCAGCGGCCCGGCGGCCGGGTTCAGGCCGGAAAGATTGATGTGGTCCGAGAGGAGCACAAGCTGCCCTTGGCGCAGGTCAAGCCGGAGGCCGCCCGCCGCGTTCGTCAGGATCAGAACCTGTACGCCGAGCTCCGCCAGGGTACGCACCGCAAACACCACCGCCGCCGCCGAGTGCCCTTCATAGGCGTGAACGCGGCCCTGAAGCACAAGAAGCGGTACGCCGTTTAAGGTTCCGGCTACAAGCCTGCCCGCGTGCCCCGGCACGGCGGAAGCAGGAAAGTGCGGAATCTCGGTGTACGGAAGCTCCACCGGCTCGGCAAGCTGCGAGGCAAAAGCGCCCAGTCCGGAGCCCAGCACAACGGCGACCTTTGCCTGGGCAAGCCGGCCCAGCCGCTCCGCGAGAAACGCCCGGGCCTCTTCCAGCTGCTGCATTTCAGGCGCGGGCGGGGGCTGGGGGGGTGCCCGTGTCCCGCGCGGTTGCGCTGCTGGAGG
>CAXTSG010000048.1:1599-4181 GCA_964246825.1 uncultured Acidobacteriaceae bacterium
CGACGATGTAAGCAGACATCAGGTTGGCCATGGTGCCGGCCAGCATGGCGCGGATGCCCAGCTGGGCCAGATCGTTGCGGCGCGTGGGCGCGAGCGCGCCGATGCCGCCGATTTGGATGCCGATGGAGCTGAGGTTGGCAAAGCCGCACAGCGCGAAAGTCGCGATGGTAAACGAGCGCGGGTCGAGCGCGGCCCTTTGCGAGCCGAGCAGCTGGTAGGCCACCAGCTCGTTGAGCACCATGCGCGTGCCCAAGAGGTTGCCCACCAGCCGCGCCGAGTGCCACGGAATGCCGATAAGCCAGGCAATCGGCGCGAACGCCGCGCCGAGAACAGCATCCAGCGAGCGCGGAAACCACCCGGCATGCGCGTGGACCGCGCCGAAAATGCCGTTCACCATGGCGATCAGGGCAAGAAATGAGATCAGCATGATGCCGACGTTGAAGGCCAGGCGGCCGCCGTCGAGGGTGCCGCGCGCCAGCGCCGCCAGCAGGTTTTCACCGGCGTGCAGCTCGTCTTTCGGCATCCGGACCGCGCCCTCGGTCGCGGGTCGTTCTGTTTCCGGCACCAGCATTTTAGAGATCAGGATGGTGCCGGGAGCCGTCATGATGACGGAAGCGAGCAAGCTTTTTGCCTCGATGCCGTACAGGATGTACGCGCCCAAAATCGCGCCCGAAACATGCGCCATGCCGCTGGTCATCACGGTCATCAGCTCGGAGCGCGTCATGCCGGGCAGAAACGGGCGGATGGTAAGCGGCGCTTCCGTCTGCCCCATGAAGATGGAAGCGGCCACGTCCAGCGACTCGGCCCCGCTGACGCGCAGAGTCACCTGCATCAGCCGCGCAAAGACGCGAATAACGACCTGCATGATGCCTAGCGCGTACAACAGCGAGAAAAATGCCGAGATAAAGATGATGATGGGCAGAACCTGGAACGCGAAGATAAGCCCCGCCGGGGAGTGCTGGAGCCCAAGCTCGCCGAAAACAGTAGACGAGCCCGCGAAGGTGTAGCCCAGCAGAGCGGTCACCGCGCCGCTTGCGGCGGCCAGCCCCCGCTGCCCCGCGCCCGAGCGCAGCACGATGAGCGCGAACAAAAACTGCAGCCCAAGGCCCCAAAGCACGGTCCGCCGGCGAATCGCCCGGCGGTCGGTGGAAAAAACCCAGGCCAGCAGCAGCATGGTAAGCAATCCTAAAATGCCGGTAAATCGCGCCAATCGCACCTCTTCGGTGTGTTCAGCATAACGGCATCGGCTTGGCCCGGATCACCTCGCCGAGCAGCGGCGGCGGCTCGGTAGGCTCATCCGTGACGGCCACGGCCGAGCGCAGCAGCGCAAGCGGCTCCTCCAGGCATCCGGCATCGGCGGCAAACAGGGTAAACAGCGCTTCGCCCTCGGTGACCGGCCTGCCCAGCCTGCCATGAACCTGCAAGCCGGCATGCGGGTCCGCGGCCCGCGCAGGAGAAAGCCGATGCACGGCCCAGCCGATCGCCGCGGTGTCAAGCGAGCCGAGATAGCCGGACCGCGGCGATCGAAACACCGCCCGCGCTCCGGGTGCGTGATAGCTTGCGGCGCGGTCCAACACCCGCGGGTCGCCGCCCTGCGCGGCAACGATCGCGCGAAAACTTTCCCACGCCGCGCCGCTCGCGAGCAGCGCCTCGGCCCGCTGCCGTCCGCGCTCGGGGCTTGCTTCAGCGCCGCCCAAAAACAGTATCCACCCGGCCAGCTCCAGCGAAAGCGCGCGGAGGTCCTCGCTCATGGGCGGCCGCCCGCCCTGAAGCAGGGCGCAGCACTCGGCGACCTCGACCCAGGTACCGGCGTACTCGCCGAGCGGCCGGCTCATGTCGGTCAGAAGGGCAACCGTGCGCGTGCCCGAGCGCTCGCCGGTTTCCACCATGAGCCCGGCCAGAAAGCGCGCCTCGGCCGGGTCGCGCAGAAACGCGCCCGAGCCGGTTTTTACGTCCAGCACCAGGGCATCGAGCCCGGCGGCCAGCTTCTTGCTCATGATCGAGGCGCAGATCAGGTACGGGCTTTCCACGGTCGCCGTCCGGTCGCGCAGGGCATACAGCACGCGGTCCGCCGGAACAAGCGCTTCGGTCTGGCCGACCATGCAGGCACCCGTTCGGGTCAGCACGGCCTGCATTTCGTCGAGCGGAAAGCGCGGTGCGAAAGCCGGGAATCGACTCCAGCTTGTTGAGCGTGCCGCCCGTATGCCCCAGCGCGCGTCCGCTGATCATCGGGTCCAGCAGCCCGGCTGCCGCGGCAAGAGGCGCGACGAGAAGCGAGGTTTTGTCGCCGACCCCGCCGGTCGAGTGCTTGTCAACGGTGCGGCGATGCGCTAACGGTCCGGTACGCGCATCGAACACCTCGCCCGAGCGGCGCGGATGCTCGAAGGCGCGCGGTTCCGCTGAACGGACTTGAATATCGGCTGCGAGTGATTGCGCAACGCGCTTCAACTCCAGCAACGCGCCCTCTTCGCCATAGATTGCAAGCACCAGATGCTGCACTTCGTCCGGCAATTCCGGCTCCAGCCGCTTGTGGATCTCACGCCCGATTTCGAAGAGCCGGAAGTGTTCGTAATGCTTCCGGT
>CAXTSG010000048.1:4191-14992 GCA_964246825.1 uncultured Acidobacteriaceae bacterium
GCGTCAGCCCGCGCCGGTACACCGCCATCAGCCAGGCGGCAAGCTCCGCCTCCGGCACCGTGCCGTCGGCCGCGCCCGCGACTAGAAAGCTGATCTCAGCCTCCGCGAGAGGCTCCCCGTCGCGTGTTTTCCGGAGCAGGTCCACCGCGCGCATCACCGGGCGGCCATGCGAAAGCCGTGCGGCAGCAGATCGCGAAGCGCCGCCGCGGCCGGGGCAAGCCCGTTCTCGCCCGGGAAGATCACCGGGGTATCGCCGGCGGCAAACTCGCTCAGCACCTGCCGGCATGCGCCGCACGGCGGGCTGGGCGCGCCGTTCAGGTTGGCCACCGCCACGGCTTCGATGCGGATAGCCGCCCCATGCTCCGCCACGGCCCGGAACACCGCATTGCGCTCCGCGCAGATGGTAAGCCCGTAGGAGCTGTTCTCCACGTTGCAGCCCGTTACCGTCGCCCCGTCGGCAAGCAGCAGCGCCGCGCCCACGCGAAAGCCCGAGTACGGCGCATAGGCCCGGTCAGCGGCGGCCTTGGCCAGCGCGTATAGCTCCGCGAGTTGGGGTGCTGGGGGCGGCATTCTCGCCTGAGGGTACCTGCCGGGCGCGCCCGGCGGCAAGGCAGGGCATGCACTCTTCCGGCCGCGCCCTGCATCCAATAGCCGTTTGATGGCCACGCTCACTCAGCTCGAAGCAGTTCCGAATACGCCGGAAAAGGAAGCCGAGGAGGCGCTGGCGCTTTTCCACCCGGTCACGGCGGAGTGGTTCCGCGCCGTGTTTGAGCGGCCCACCTCGCCGCAGCGGCTGGGCTGGCCGGCCATCGCGCGCGGTGAAAGCACCCTGATCCTGGCGCCGACCGGCACCGGAAAAACGCTGACCGCCTTCTTGTGGTGCCTGGACCGCATCATGCTCAGCGACCGGGCCGAGCCTGCTCCAGCATCGACCCCCGGCAAAAAGCGTGTAAAGCGGCCCCGGGGCGGCTGCCGCGTCATCTACATCAGCCCGCTCAAGGCCCTGGCCGTGGATGTGGAGCGCAATCTGCGCTCGCCGCTTGCGGGCATCGCCAATATGGCCCGACAGCGCGGCGTGGGCGTCCACCTGCCGGAAATCGCGGTGCGTACCGGCGACACCTCGCAGCGGGACCGCGCCCGCTTCCGCAGCAACCCGGGCGAAATCCTCATCACCACGCCCGAATCGCTCTACCTGCTGCTGACCTCCGACGCCGCGGCTTCGCTCAAAACAGTCGAAACCGTCATCATCGACGAGATCCACGCGCTGGTGCCGACCAAGCGCGGCGCGCACATGGCCCTGTCGCTGGAGCGGCTGGAGGCGATCACGCGCGAGCACACCGGGCAGCCCTTGCAGCGCATCGGGCTTTCCGCCACGCAGCGCCCTTTGGAAGAAGTCGCGCATTTTCTGGCCGGGGCACTGCCGCGCTCGGAGCCTGCCGCGGCCGCGCTCCTGCCCGCCGCGGCCGCCGAAGGGCTGCGGAAGGAAAGCGAGCGCGAGTGGACCGCCGAGGCCGAACCGGTCGCCGACAACCTGCAGCCCGCTGCCGCGCCCCGCTACCGCCCGGTCACCATCGTGAACGCGAGCGAACCCAAGCGGCTCCTGCTCAAGATCGAGGTGCCGGTCGAAGATATGGCGCGGCTCGGCGAGGTGCAGGAGCTGCCGAGCGGCGCGGCCTCCCAGGGGCCGAAGCGCACTTCCATCTGGAGCGCGATCCACCCGCGCCTGTTGGAGATTGTGCGCGAGCGCACTTCCACGCTCATCTTCGTCAACAGCCGCCGCATCGCCGAGCGGTTGGCCGGCGCGCTCAACGAGCTCGCGGAAGAAAATATCGCCCGCGCCCATCACGGCTCGCTGGCCGCGCCGCAGCGCTCAGAGATTGAAGAGCTGCTCAAGGCGGGCAAGATCAAGGCGCTGGTGGCGACCTCTTCGCTGGAGCTCGGCATCGACATGGGCGCGGTTGACCTGGTGATCCAGATTGAAGCGCCGCCGTCAGTCGCCTCGGGCATGCAGCGCATCGGCCGCGCCGGGCACTCGGTGGGCGCGGCGAGCGAGGGCATCATCTTCCCCAAGTACCGCGCGGACCTGGTTGCCTGCGCCGCGGTTACCCGCGCCATGCACGAGGGGCTGGTGGAGTCCACGCGCTTTCTGCGCAATCCGCTCGACGTGCTGGCGCAGCAGATGGTCGCGATCACGGCGCAGCCGCCGGTGCTGGCCCTGCGCGAGGAAGATACAAAGCGCGCGAAGAAGTTGAAAGCCGAGTTCGATGAAGACCGCTCGCCCGGCCTGCATGTGGACGCGCTGTACGCGATCGTGCGCGCGGCCGCGCCCTACGTGGAGCTTTCGCGCGGCGCGTTTGAGGGCGTGCTGGACCTGCTCGCGGGCCGCTATCCTTCGGACGAGTTTGCCGAGCTGCGCCCGCGCGTGACGTGGGACCGCGTGAGCGGCATTGTGACGCCGCGCCAGGGCGCGAAGGGGCTCGCCATCCTGAACGGCGGCACCATCCCAGACCGCGGCCTGTACGGCGTGTTTCTGTCCGGCTCCGAGAAGAAGCCGATCCGCGTCGGCGAGCTCGACGAGGAGATGGTGTTTGAAAGCCGCTCGGGCGACACGTTTATCCTGGGCGCGAGCACCTGGCGTATCGATGAGATCACGCACGACAAGGTGCTGGTGTCGCCCGCGCCGGGCGAACCCGGCAAAATGCCGTTCTGGCACGGCGACAACGCGGGCCGTCCGCTGGAGTTCGGCCGGCGCATTGGCGCGATGACGCGCGAGCTGCGCGCCCTGCCGCACAATGTCGCGCTGACGCGGCTGGTGCGCGAGCATGACCTCGAAGCGAAAGCCGCCGAAAACCTGCTGCGCTTCCTTGCCGACCAGGAGATTGCCACGACCGTGGTGCCGGATGATCGCACGATCGTGATCGAGCGCGTGCGCGACGAGCTAGGCGACTGGCGCGTGTGCGTGCTGACCCCCTTCGGCTCGCGCATCCATGCGCCCTGGGCCATGGCCGTGACCGGGCGCATCCGCGCGAGCGGCGGCCCCGACGTCGAGGCGATGTGGGCCGATGACGGCTTTGTGCTGCGCTTCCCGGAGGCCGACGCCGCGCCGGATGCCGACATCCTGCTGCTGGACGCCGAGGAAGCGACTGGGCATGTGCTGCGGCAGCTGGGTGCCACCGCCCTGTTCGCCGCGAAGTTTCGCGAAAGCGCCGCGCGCGCGCTGCTGCTGCCGCGCAAGCGCGCCACCGGCCGCGCGCCCCTGTGGCAGCAGCGCAAACGCGCGTATGACCTGCTGGCCGTGGCTTCGCGCTACGCGTCGTTCCCCATGCTGCTTGAAGCCTACCGGGAATGCATGCGCGATGTGTTCGATATGCCCGCGTTCCTGGAGACGCTGCGCGCGGTTGAAAAGCGGCAGATTCGCGTCCACGTCGCGGACACGCGCACCCCATCGCCGTTCGCCTCCTCGCTGCTGTTTTCCTATGTGGCCAACTACATCTACGACGGCGACGCGCCGCTTGCCGAGCGCCGCGCCCAGGCGCTATCCATTGACCAGGAGCAGCTGCGCGAGCTGATGGGCGATGCCGACCTGCGCGAACTGCTGGACCCGGAAGCGATCGCCGAAGTGGAAGAGCAGCTGCAATCGCTCGGCGAGCAGGGCCACGCGCGCTCAATGGACGCCATGCATGACATGCTGCTGCGCCTCGGCGACTTGTCCCGCGAGGAACTGCGGCGGCGCACTGCTTCCGACGAGGTGTTTGCGCAGATGGACCGGCTCACACGCGCACGCCGCGTGCTGGAAGTCAGAGTCGCGGGTGAAAAGCGCCTGCTCGCGGTGGAAGACGCCGCGCGCTACCGCGATGCGCTCGGCATCCCGCTGCCCCCGGGCCTGCCGACCGCGATGCTTGCAACCGTGGCGACGCCCGCGCTTGAGCTCTTGCGGCGCTACGCGCGCACGCATGGGCCGTTCACCTCGCAGGAGGCTCAGGGACGCTTCGGCCTGGACGCCCAGGTGACCGAGGCTGTGCTGAAACAGCTGCTGCTGGACGGCCGCGTGGTCGAGGGCGGCTTCCGCCCGGGCGGCGTTCACCGCGAGTGGTGCGACGCTGAAGTCCTGCGCCTGATCCGGCGCAAATCGCTGGCGCGTCTGCGGAAGGAAGTCGAACCGGTGGAGCAGCAGATGCTCGCGCGCCTGGGCACCCACTGGCAGGGCGTTCTGCAAAAACGGCGCGGGCTCGATGCGCTGCTGGATACGATCGAGCAGCTCCAGGGCGCGCCGCTGGTGGCTTCGCTGGTGGAAAGCTCCATCCTGCCCGCGCGCGTGGTGCGTTATACACCGGGCGACCTTGACACGCTGATCGCCGCGGGCGAGGTGACCTGGTGCGGGCTTGACCCGCTCGGCGAGCACGACGGACGCATCGCCCTGTACCTGGCCGAGATGCTGCCGACCCTGCGCGGGGCGCGCGTGGCTGACGCCGCGCCCGTTTCCGAACGCGAAACCGCGATTGTGGCCGAGCTGAGCCGCGGCGGCGCGATGTTTTTCGCGCAGCTGCACGACGCGGTCGGCGGCGGCTACCCCGGGGAAACCCTCGACGCGCTTTGGTCGCTGGTTTGGCGCGGCATCGCCACCAACGATACCTTTCACGCTTTACGCGCTTACGTGCAGAAGCAGTCTGCGGCCGCGCGCGCGCCCAAGCGCACCCACAACACCCCGAGCAGCTTTCGCTCGCGCCGCACCACGCCGCCCACCGCGCAGGGCCGCTGGACGCTGCTGCCCGCGGGCGAGGAGCTTGCCAGCCAAACCAACTGGAGCCACGCGCTGACGCAGCAGCTGCTCAACCGTTACGGCGTGCTCACGCGCGAGTCGGTCGCGAGCGAAAATGTTCCGGGCGGCTTCAGCGCCGTCTACGACGGGGTGAAGGCGAGGGTGGGGGGCGGGGAAATCCGCCGCGGCGACTTTGTGGCGGGCCGGGGCGGGGCGCCGGTGGCGCTGCCCGCCGCGGTGGACCTCCTGCGCTCGCTTCGCGCCGGCTCGCAGCCGGATGAGGCGGAAATGGTCATGCTGGCCGCGACCGACCCGGCCAATCCCTACGGCTCCGTGCTGCGCTGGCCCACGGCTGAGGAGAACGAGCAGCAGGACGCAAGCGCCACGCGCACGCTGACGCGCAGCACCGGCGCAAGCGTCATCCTGCGCAACGGCGAGCTGGTCGCTTACCTGCGCCGCGGCAACCCGCATGTGCAGTTTTTCCTGCCGGCGGAGGAGCCCGACCGCTCCCGCACCGCGCGCGACCTGGCGGCGTTTCTTGCCGCCTGGACGCAGGATGAAATGCGCGCAAGCGCCGCTCTCGGCAGGGAAGCGCAGCAGCGCGGCGGTCTTCTGCTCGCCACTATCAACGGCGAGCCCACACACCTGCACTGGATGTCCCGCATTCTCCAGGATGCCGGCTTCCAGGCCGCGCCCATGGGCTTTAACGTGCGCCGCATGCTGCCGCCGGTCGGCGCGCGCGCGGCCGGGGTGCAGTAGCCGATGCCTGAAGGCGATACCATCTTTCGCTCCGCCCGCGCGCTCAGCCGCGCGATCGGCGGCAAGGTCGTCACGAGCTTTGAAACAGCACTCGCGCCGCTCGCGAGCGTTCACGACAACACTCCCGTGACCGGCCGCTCCATTGACAAGATTGAAGCTATCGGCAAGTGGCTGCTCATTCGCTTTTCCGGCGACCTCATCCTTGTCACGCATATGCTCATGAGCGGCTCGTGGCACATCTACCGCACGGGCGAGCGCTGGCGGCAGCCGCGCCGCGCCATGCGCTGCGTCATCCGCACGGAGGATTTCGAGGGCGTCGCCTTTAACGTCCCGGTAGCGAAGTTTTTCACCGAGCGCACGCTCGCGCGCGACAGCATGATCCCCAAGCTCGGCCCCGACTTGCTGCGCGCCGACTACGACGAGCAGCAGGCGCGCGAGCGCGTGCTCCAGCGGCCGGATGAAGAGATCGCTCCCGTTCTGCTCAACCAGCGCGTGCTCGCCGGTTTAGGCAACGTCTACAAGGTCGAGGTCTGCTTTCTGTGCGGCGTGCATCCGTTTCGCAAGGTCAGCTCGCTGACGCCCGCAGAGCTTGACTGCCTCCTGTTTCAATCGCGCAAGCTCATCAAGGAAAACGTGCAGGAAGAATCCTCGGCGGAGGGAAAATCCTGACCTACACGGGCGCGCGCCGGACAACAGGTTCGAGCGATGCCGGCTCACGGCTATGGGTCTACGGCCGGCAGGGGCAGCCCTGCCGACGCTGCGGGGCCGCCGTGCTGATGCGCAAGCAGGGGCCGGACGCGCGCTCTACCTACTGGTGCCCGCAGTGCCAGCCGAGCGATGAGCCGGTGCAGGGCTGGGCCATGCAGGGTAAGGGCCGCAAGCGTACCGGCTGCTGACTACTGCGGCTGCGCATCCGCTTTCGGCTTGCGGCCGAAGAGCTTGCCGAAAAAGCCCGGCTTCTTGCCCTCCTGCGCGGGCTGCTGCTGCGCCGGTCCGTCGAGCGGCGCTCCCGCGCCGGGTCCGTTCAGCTGCTGTTGTTGAATTGCCTGCACTGAGGACGGCTGAACACCCATGGGCGTTTGCTGCTGCTGCGGCGGCGCGGAGGCGTCGTGTCCGAGGCCGAAGATTTTCTGGAACAGGTTGCGCTGGTCGTTCGCGGGCGCGTCGCAGGTGCTCATCGGCTGCGTGCCGTCGAGAAAGGCCGCGGTGTAGTCGTTCGGGCAGCTTTCATCGGCCAGCAGGTTTGTCGCTTTGTCGACGCGCGCCAGCGTCACTCCGGAGGGTACCGGAAATTCGTGCGCATCGCTGTACTGCGGCAGTGCCACGGCGCGCTTCATAAACTCGCCCCAGATAGGCGCCGCCGCATCAGCGCCCTGCAGCTTGATGTCGGAATAATCGTCGTTGCCGACCCACACAATGCAAAGCAGGTTGCTGGTGTAGCCGGCGAACCACGCATCGTGGGAGGTGCCGGTTTTTCCCGCGGCCGGCACGCTAAAGCCCATCTGCCGCACCTTTGCCGCGGTGCCGGAGTTGATCACGGCCTCCATCATGTTGGTCGTCAGGTAAGCCACGCGCGGGTCCAGCACCGGGTGCGTTTGCGCTTGAAAATCCTGTACCGGGTCGCCGTTCGCGCTGTGGATCGAGGCCAGCATCCAGGGCTTGATCGCGGTGCCGTTGTTGGCAAACACCGTGTAAGCCCCCGCCATATCCATCGGTGTTGCGTCATACGCGCCCAGCGCCACCGCCGGCGTCGCGCGCGCGCCGGTGATGCCCGCATCCCGCGCCAGCGCGGCCACGTTGCCGAAGCCGACCATTTGCCCCAGCGCGATGGTCGCGTTGTTCATCGACTGCTTCAGCGCATACTGCGCGGTCACTTTTTCGGAGTACTCGCCCTTGAAGTTGCGCGGCGTGTAGCTTTGCCCGTTGCCGAACTCAAAGGTCTGCTGATCGTTCGGCAGCAGCATGGCCGGGGTAAACACGCCCGCCGTGCCGTTGGTATCCGTCAGCTGTGTGCCGGCAAGCGAGGAATTGAACGCAGCCGCATATACAAACGGCTTGAAGATGGAGCCCGTGGGCCGGTGCGAAACCGCATGGTTGAGCTGCGACTGCCCATAATTGCGCCCCCCAACGAGCGCCAGCACCTCGCCGGTGTGCGGGTCCAGCGCGACAAGCGCCACCTGCGGGTACACAGTCGGCTCGCCGGCCGAGGCCTGCTTGGCATGGAGCCGGTCCACCAACGCGTCCACATGCTTCATGCCGTCCTCTACGGCGGCGCTTGCGGCGGCCTGCAGTTCCGGGTCCAGCGAGGTGTAGATGCGCAGCCCCTGCTGGTTCCAGCTGCTGTCGCCCAGCCGCGAGGCCACTTGGTCGCGCACCAGATCAACAAAGTATGGTGCCTGGTCGCCCTGCACGCTTTGCGGGGCCAGCCGCAGCGGCGAGGCTTTTGCTTCCTCGGCCTGTTCTTTGCTGACAGCCCCGGTCTCGACCATCTGGTCCAGCACCAGGTTGCGCCGTTCCACTGCTTTTGCGGGGTGGCGCAGCGGGTTCAGCCGGCTCGGGCTTTGAATCATGCCGGCCAGCAGCGCGCACTCCGGCAGGTTCAGCTTCGACACATCCTTGCCGAAGTACACCTCCGCCGCTTCGCCGAAGCCGTTGATCGCAAACGACCCGGCCTGGCCCAGCGGGATTTGATTGGCATACATCTGAAAGATTTCAGGCTTTGAGAAGCGGCTTTCCAGGTGCCACGTAATCATAATCTCCAGCAGCTTGCGCTTGAAGTGCTTGGCGGGCGTCAGAAAGAATCCGCGCGCCAGCTGCATGGTCAGCGTGGAGCCGCCCTCGCCCAGCCTGCGCCGCATCAGGTCATTGCGCATCGCGCCCAGGATGCGGATGTAATCGACGCCGCCGTGCGAAAAGAAGTGGCGGTCCTCGATCGAGGTCACGGCAGGCACCAGGTACGGCGGCAGCTCGCCGTAGGTGAGGAGGCGGCGCTTGGTGCGGCTCGCGTCGGAAAGCGCGGTGATGAGCTGCGGCTCCAGCGCATAGCTGGCCAGCTGCTCGCCGCCGGCCGAGGTGATCTGCTCCACCTTGCCGTCATCAAACGTAACGGTCGCTGCTTCCGGCGCATGGAAACTTTGCGGGCCGGGCCGGATGGTGATGCTCTCGGCATTCGCGGCATAGGTGCCGAGTAGGGAGCGGTGCGTAGCACCAGCCTCCGAGTAGCCCGCCGCGCGCAGCTGCGCCGCCACCGTGCCCGCCGTCAGGCGCTGGCCGGTGCGCACCTGGCGCGCGGCCGCATAGATTTGCGCCGTGCTTGCAAAAAGCGGCTTTTGCAGCCGCCGATCCACGATCACGCCGTACTTGTGGTAGTAAAAGCCGAACACCGCCGCGCCGGTAAGCAGCACAATCAGCAAAGCGACTGCTGCCGAGGCAAAAACCCGGCTGCGTGCGGAGGCGCGGGTGCCGCGTACTGTTCGCGGAATAGCAATTCGTATAGCCAAGCAGCCGACCGCCTTATCTTTCGTCCCGAAGGACGACTATTGGACGCAAGGCGCAAGCCGCGAGGTAACCCGGCTTCAGAAGAAACTTACTGCCTGAGCCGAGCGGGCAGGCCGTCCAGGGCAACGTCCTCGGTTGTCCCGGCGATCCGGTCTACCAGCTCGACCAAACCCTCCGCTACTTTTTTCCCGACATTGACTCGCAATGGAATGCCGACCAGGTCCGCATCTTTGAACTTGACCCCGGCACGCTCATCCCGATCGTCCAGCAGCACATCGATGCCGGCCTCGCTCAGCTCCTGCGCCAGCTGCTCGCCGGTTGCCAGCAGTGCGCCGTCGCGCACATTGGTCACGGTAACGATCACCTCAAACGGCGCAATCGCGCGGGGCAGGGCACCGGTCCGCATTGCCGCCTGCTCAATGGCCGCCGTCAGGATCCGCTCGATGCCGACGCCGTAGGAGCCCATGATGGGCGTGACCTCGCGGCCGTTCGCGTCCAGCACCCTGGCCCCGAGCGCTTCCGTGTAGCGGTAGCCCAGCTTAAAAATATGGCCGATTTCGACCGCCTTGCCGATGCGCAGCGGCGCGCTCACGCCCTCCGGCGCGTCCGGCGCGTCTTCACCCTCAACCGCATTCCGGATATCCGCGAGCACGGTCCAGCCGAAGTCCCGGCCGGGCGTCACGTTGCGGTAGTGATGGTCCTGCCGGTTGGCCCCGCAAACCAGGTTTTGCCGGCCGTCGAGCGCTTTATCGACGACCACGGTGACCGCGCCGTCATGCAGCTTTTCTGCCGGCGTCAGCCCTACCGGTCCCAGGTACCCGGCCGGGCCGCCTAGCCAACGCGCCAGCTCCTCCGTGTTCATCGTCCGCAGCTCCACGCCGCCCGCCGCGCCCAGCAGCTTGGTTTCGTTCACGGTGTGATCGCCGCGCAAAAAAGCCGCCACCGGCTTCCAGGCGGACTTGCCCGCCTCGCGCACCTCCGCCATGTACGCGACGCACTTGATATCCTGCGCGGGCAGGATTCCGAAAAACTCCGCCACGTCCGCGATCGCCGCCTTGCCGGGCGTGTGCACCAGCTCCGGCAGGCCGTCGCCGGTCGGCGCGAGGTCCTCGACCGGCGCAAGCCGCGAAGCCGCTTTCTCCAGGTTGGCCGCGTACCCGGTCACCTCCGAGCTTGCGATCAGGTCCTCGCCGGCCTCGGTGTACACCATGAACTCTTGTGACTGCGAGCCGCCCATCGCGCCCGAATCCGCCTCGACCGCGATAAACCGGAGCCCGCAGCGGGTAAAAATCGTGCGGTACGCCGCGTCATGCAGGTCGTAGGAGCGGTCCAGCCCGGCGGCATCGATGTCAAACGAGTACGAATCCTTCATCAAGAATTGCCGCACCCGCAGCAGCCCTGACTTCGGCCGAGGCTCATCGCGGAACTTGGTCTGGATTTGGTACCAGATTTGCGGCAGCTGCTTGTAGGAGCGCAGTTCCTTGCGCGCGATGTCGGTCATGATCTCTTCATGCGTCATGCCCAGGCACAGGTCCGCGCCCTTGCGATCCTGGAGCCGGAACATGTTCTCGCCCATCGCGGTCCAGCGGCCGCTCTGCTGCCACAGCTCGGCCGGCAGCAGCGCCGGCAGCAGAAACTCCTGACCGATCCGGTCCATCTCTTCGCGCACAATCGCGGTAATCTTGCCCAGCGAGCGCTGCCGCAGGAACAGAAACGAGTATATGCGCGCGCCCAGCTGGGTCACGTAGCCCGCGCGCAGCAGAAACTTGTGGCTTGCCACTTCGG
>CAXTSG010000049.1:0-12223 GCA_964246825.1 uncultured Acidobacteriaceae bacterium
GTTTCATCGTTGGGCTTCGAGCGCATGCGTTTGGTGGGCCAGTCCATGGGCGGCATGCAGGCGTTTGAGTGGGCCGTGGACGCGCCCGCGATGATGGATTTGGTGGTGCCGATTGTGGGCACGCCGCAGCTTACTTCCTACGACCTTCTTCTGTGGTCCACGGAGATGGAGGCGCTGGAGTCGGACGCGGATTACCACGGCGGCCATTACACGCATCCGCCGGCGCTGCCGCTGGTCAGCTCCATCCACCAGATGAATCTGTCGACGCCGCGCTACCGCGTTGACCACACCACGCGCGAGGATTTTCCGCACTTTCTGGCGCAGACCGCCGAGCAGATGCACGCGGGGCAGGATGCGAACGACTACCTGCGGCAGCTCCAGGCCATGCTCGCGCACGACATCGCGCACGGCGGCTCCATGTATACGACCGCCCGCGCGATCCAGGCGAAGATGCTGATTATCAGCGCCGAGGAAGACCATATGGTAAACCCGGTGCCGGCACTGGCGCTGGCGAAGCTCACGAGCGCGCAGACCCTCCTGCTGACCTCCAACTGCGGGCACATGGCCCCGGGCTGCGAAATCGACAAGGTTTCTCCGGCGATCGACAGCTTTCTTTCCGGGCGTTAAGCCCCGTTCCGGCAGCACTCGGCAAAGGTAAGCTGCTCGGCGCGGCTGCCGGTTTCTTCGCGCCAGGCCTCAAACAGGCGTCCGTAGCTCAGGGTGAGCAGGTCGGCCGGTTCCAGGCCCAGGCGGCGGCCGGTTTGATCGATCCACTCTTCCGGGCCTTCCAGCTCGGCAAACAGGCCGATCGGGGTTTCATCGAGGACGCAGTGACCGGCACCGTCCGCAAACTCCGTGCGCCATTTTTCATACACAAAACTTTCCCGGTAGCCAAGCTCCCGCAGTACGGCCGCCAGCGCTTCACCGTCTTCCACGGCGGTTTCGGTTTCCCGGCGGTGTTTGTGCCGTTCCGCGGGGTTGTGGTCTTCCGTCAGGCGCTTGTGGGTGAGCACCCATCGCTCCCCGTACTTGCGGATTCGCAGGATGGAGCGCGCCGCGCGGAGGGAGTGCTCGGGGGTGTCGAATAGGGTGTTGCGCTCAAAGGTGCGGGGAGTCTGCTCGGTAAATCCGAGCGCCTGAAGGCGGCGCACCAAGGCTTCGCGGTCCCGGACGCGAAACTTTACCTCAATCTCGACTGACTGCATGCGAGCAGTATACGGGCGGGCGAAGCGCCATAATGGGGTTGATGCCGAGCCGCACACTTCGTCTTCGGGCCGCCGAGCCGTCCGCCGTTGCGTGGGCGGCGGCCATTTTGCGCGGCGGGGGCACGGTGGCCTTTCCTACGGAAACCGTTTACGGGCTCGGCGCGAACGCACTGGATCCCGCGGCCACGGCAAAAATCTTCGCCGCGAAGCAGCGCCCGGCCTGGGACCCGTTGATCGTTCACGCGGCGGACCTTAACATGCTCGCAGGCTGCGTGACCGCTCTGCCGGAGCCGGCGCGGCTGTGGCTCGCGCGCTTCAGCCCGGGGCCGCTTACGGTGCTGCTGCCGCGCGGCTCCGCGATTTCGGATGCCGTAACAGCCGGACGAGCCCTTGTGGGGATGCGCATCCCGGCGCACCCGGCCGCGCAGGCTCTTCTGCGCGCGGCGGAAGTGCCGATCGCGGCCCCGAGCGCCAATCTTTTCGGCCATGTGAGCCCGACAACGGCTGCGCACGTTCTGGCCGACCTCGATGGGCGCATCGATGCCGTTCTGGACGGAGGGCCGTGCGAGCATGGGCTTGAGTCCACGGTGGTGGACTGCTGCGCTTCGCCCTGCGTGGTGTACAGGCCGGGTGCCGTGACGCTTGAGCAGCTGCGGGAGATTTGGCCCGCGGTCCGGGCCTATGAGGGCACGGGAGCGGAGACCGCGAAGGAAGCGCTGCCTTCGCCCGGGGTGGGGCTGCGCCACTATGCACCCCGCGCTCGGCTCATTCTTGTTCCGCGCGATGCCCACAGCCAGCCCGAGCAGCTGGTGCGGGCGCTTCTTGCCGGGACAGGCCGCATCGGCCTTATGCTGCCGCTGGATTTTCTTCCGAAAGCGCTCGCCGATCAGCTTCCGGCGGAAGTCGTTGTGTATCCGTGGGGTCCGTGGAGCGACCTTGGAGGCCTGGCCCACCGGCTGTTCGATGGACTGCGCACCCTGGATGCTGCCGGGGTCGATTGCATCGTTTGCCCCATGCCGCCCGAGGAGGGCATGGGCGCGGCGTTGTGCGACCGCCTTCGCAAAGCCGCCAAACCGAAGTAGCGCCGGGAGCGCGAGCGGAAATCAGCCGCCTGTTTCGGCTGTCTTGTAGAGGTACTTGATGCTTTGCTTGAAGAGCAGCACGCGCGTGCTGTTGCGCACCTTGATGGTGTTCCGGTCGAACCATTCGATCACGCCCCGAAGGTGTTCGCCGTCCTCGAGCACAAACACCATCGGCGTTTGGGCCTGCATCTGCTTTTGCAGGTAAAGCGATTCGGCATGGCCGGCCATTGCATGCGCCTGCCCCTGCGTTCGCGCCGCGCCCTCCTGCCTTGCCGCCGGCGCGCTTCCCCGAAGCCGCCGCGGTGCCGGAACGACGGCGGCCATATGCTCCGGGAGCCGAGGGCGCACGAGCTTGCGGGGCCCGGGCGCAGGCTGCATCGCTGCCGGGGCTGCTTCAGCAGCAATAGAAGAGCTTCTCGGCAGCGGAGGCCGCGCGGCTACAGGGAGAGCGGCAGGTAAGTCAAACAGTTTCGTCGCTTGCGCCATAAAGAAATTCGCCGGCTCCCGCACATTCGCCTGTGCGCGACGGGAAGTGCGAGCCGGTTCTATATCCGATCGTGTTGATTGCGATCATCCTAGCCGAGCCGGGAAACCGCGGGCAAAGTGAAAGCGGCGGCCGCCGTTACTTTCGTCAGGAGTATCTCTCCGGTTCCGACATAGATTCCCGCTCAGCCCCGCGGCTGAGGCGGCCGGCCATGGCGTCGAGCGAAAGCGAGCGCAGCAGGTTGCGCCTCATTCCCGACTCCACTTCGTCCACGGCACGCGAGGCGGACTCCACCCAGGGAAAGGAGACAGTTTCCGCCATTCTCCCCAGTTCGCGCCGGATGTCTTCATTGCGAAGGAGGTCGGCCTTGTTTTCCCGCAGCAGCAGGAGGTCCCGCAGCAGGCCGCGAAGGCTTCGGAGCAGCGCGGAGGTTTTTTCCTGCCCTTCCGCGCCGGCCCGAAAAGTTTCCGTCAGGCGAAACAGCGCGCTGTAATCCGCCTCGCTCAACGCCGTGCGAAGAACCGTGAGGGCATGAGTGCGGCTTTCGAGGTAGCCCGGCAGATCAAAGGTAAAAGCCGCGCCCGGCGCGCCTTCGCTGAGCCGGGCGACCAGGGCCCGCTCGGCCGGCTTCCACTCCGGCCGCCGGGCCGCCAGCAGCGGCTCCAGCAGCGCGGGCTCAACCGCGCCGAGAGCAAAAGCCGCCGTGCGGGAGCGAATGGTCGGCAGCAGTTCTCGCGGATTGGTGGAAAGCAGCACCAGAGTGGCGTGCGGCGGCGGCTCTTCCAGGACCTTAAGCAGCGAGTTTGCCGCTTCCTTCATAAAAGAGCTTGCGGTAAAGATGTAAAACGATCGGCGCGCTTCAACGGGCACCCGGTACACCTCGCGGATGACCGTGCGCACCTGCCCGATTTTGATCAAGAGCTGAGGCGGGTCGGGCGGGATAATCAGCACATCCGGGTGGGTCTGGACCATGACCCGTGTTTCGCGCTTGTCGGCGTCGCGCAGTTCTTCGCGGGCGGCTACCGCTTCGGCTACCCGCTCACGCAGCGGCAAGGCAGCGCCGATGCGCGCGCAGGGGGAGCAGTGTCCGCAAAAGTCGGGCAGGCCGTCCGAGGTTTGCGGGGGTTGGAGGCAGTTGGCCGCGCGCGCCAGCATCAAGGCCAGCGTGTACTTGCCGACGCCGCGCGGTCCGCTCAGGAGCAGGGCATGGGGCAGGCGCTCGGCAAGCAGCGACTCCCTGAGAAGCCGAACGGGCGTGCTGTTGCCGATGAGGTCTTGAAAGGGCATAGCGCAAGTTTATTGCTGCTGCTGCATCTGCTGAAGCTCCAGCAGGGGCGAAGCCTGCGGAGGAGGCTCCTGCGCTTTTTCCACCATGATGGACCAGTCCCGCGAGATCGGAATTTCCCGGTCCAGGGCCGGCAGCCGGTCAAAGGCATCGACCCGCACGGCTACGGAAAGCTCGGTTTTTGTGCGTCCCCGGTAGATGCCGTGCGTCGGCGGCACGTCGGCGTAGTCGCGGCCGAGGGCCGTGCGGATGTGACGCTCATGCGTCGTCAGGTTATTGGTCGGGTCGAAGCCGACCCAGCCCAGGTGCGGCAGAAACACTTCCACCCAGGCGTGGGTCGCATCCGGCAGGGAGCGGTCATGGCCGGCGCTCACGTCGGAAGGCACCTGGTAGAGGTAGCCGCTGACATACCGGCAGGGGATGCCGAGGGTGCGGATCAGAGCGATCATGGTGTGCGCGAAATCCTGGCAGACGCCTTCGCGCGAGGCAATCGCCTCATCAATGGGCGAGTCCACCCGCGTGGACCGCGGCACATAGCGGAAGTACTCATACAAGCGCCCATTGAGCTCACGCACCAGCAGCAGGGGGTCGTCGCGGCGGCGCACTTCGAGCTCGGCGGCCAGCCTGAGCAGGGCGGGCGTCCGGGCGGCAAACTCGCTCGGCAGCAGCATTTCCCAGTAGTCGCCGTCGCGGAGAAGAGCATCCAGCTCGGCCCAGGCCTCGGGCGCGAGAAAGTCCGGCACAGGCGCGAGCGTTTGCTGCTCCACGAGCGACTCGGCGATGATGACGAGCTGCGAGTGGTCGCCCGGAATGTTGAAGTGCTGCACCTGGTTGCCGAGGTGGTCGCGGTAGGAAAACACGCGGCAGCGCGGGCTGACGGACAGAGAAAACGCGAGGCAGCGCTGGTTGGAGTCCGAGCGCGGGTGCATGCGTGTTTCCATGACGCTTTCGCTTACGGGAGCACTGTAGACGAATTTGGTGAGGTGGCGGACGGAGTAGAACTTCATCGATACTCATTCCAAACCTTGTTCAGATTGAGCCGGAAGCCCTCCACAGGCCCCGAGCCGTCCACAAAACTTTCTGAAACAACGGCCGGCTCGGTGCTGTCGGGTGAGTAACCCCAGACACGCTCCTTTTTCGGCTCAACGAGCCAGCCCAGCAGGACGCCGTTTGCCATCCAGCGGCTCATCTTCTTTTTGGAGCCGGCGAGCGTATCGGATTCTGAAATCAGTTCGATTACAAAATCAGGGCAGATGTGCGGAATTCGCTTGCGGCTAAGCTTTGAGATTTTTGCTCTTGTTTCCGCCTTGAGGTAGGAAGCGTCCGGACTCAGCATGGAGTCGTCCGGGAGGTAATAGCTCGCGCTTGAGTCATAAGCGCGGCCCCGCCCGTGTGTTTCCACCCAGTTGCGAAGTTGAGTAATGATTTCCGCGTTGCTGCCGCCTGTGTTCAACCCCGTCGGGCTCACGACCTGGATGACACCTTCGCTTGTACGCTCAATGCGGTAGCCGTGGTTTGTTCGACAAAGGCCTTCCAGCTCTTCATCGCTGAAGGGCGGGTGGAAGCGCAGAGTGCGTACTCCCGTGGGGAGATCAGGAATGTGGATCACATCCTTCATGGGTCCTCCTCCGTCCAGAGTAAGACAAAATGTTTTTCCGCTGGTGCGCTACATCGCGAGCGCGGTCTGGACCGAGTAGTGAATGTAGTCGCGGTACAGCAGGGTATGGATGAGCCGGCACTCGCGCGCCACCATGGCCAGGTACTCGCTGACGCCGCCTTGGAGCACGTCGGCGATGTCCGTAAAGTGCAGCGCGGCCTGCAAGCGCCCGGAAACCCGCACCAGCTGCCGGGGCGCGAGCCTGCCGCTTTCGCCTTCAAGCGCCAGCAGCGCTTCCCTCAGGCGGTCGACCGAGTAGCGCACGGCATGAGGAAAATCCTTGTTGAGCAGCAGGAACTCCAAGATTTGCGACTCGGTCAGGTCGGCCGTGTACACATTGCAGTACGCTTCAAAAGCGGTGCAGCAGCGCAGCAGCCCGACCCACTCCAGGAACTGGCGGCTGCCGCCCGCCGGCGGCTCGCCGGGTGTGCCGTACCGGCTGCCCGCGCCCAGCTCATGGGCGGCCAGCAGCGCCGCAATCGAGCCGGCGCGCTCGATTGCGCGGCCTACCTGGATAAACAGCCAGCCTTCTCCGTGGCTCATGGCTGTATCGGTAACGCCCTGGAATAGATGGAGCCCGTCGAGCACCGCGGACAGGAACTCCTCCGGCGGAGTCGCCCGGATGGAGGGGTCCTCATGGACCAGGTGGTAAAGGCGGTTCAGCTGCAGCCATTGCTCGCTGGCAATCTCTTCCCGCACCTGCCGGGCATTTTCACGCGCCGCCGCGACGGCGCTCCTGATGGAAGCACTGTTGGTTTCATCGTGCGTTAGGGTTTGTACAAGCTCGTGCGAATCGCCGCGCCAGTCTTCCGCGCGGCCGCCGAGCGCCTGGAGCAGACGCCGCCAGCGCGCATCCTCGCTGGTGTTGGAAGGGTCCAGCGTCAGTGAAAAATTAACGTCGAGCAGGCGCACCGTGTGCTCGGCGCGCTCCAGGTAGCGGCTCATCCAGTACAGGCTGTCGGCTACGCGCGAAAGCATGGATTTCGTTCCACCAGCGACAAAGATTCAGCAAAGCGCGGTTCAAACATCCAGATGCTGCGGGTTCACCAGCATGCTTCGATGAAGAACTTGTACGATAAAGATAGTGTGCTCTTGAGGTTGATGAAAGATCACGCGATTTGCTCGCTCAAGCCGCCTCAAGCCCGGATACTTCGAGACCGCAACACGGCCGATCAGCGGTTGGTTCGCCAGCTGCTCACATGCTTCTTCAAGAATATTCAATACTTTTCACATTGCTTCTTACCCCATTGCTGGGTTATATGGATTGCAATATCAGCAAGATCCTGTTCCGACTGTTTCGAATACACAATTTGTTTCAATCAGGTTTTCTCGATGCGAACCCAGCTTTCTGTCCTACACGGCTCCATACATCACCCTTGGCAATGCCGCTGTTCATGCCTTCTTCAAGTGCTGCTTCCAATGCACGCCACTTCGCTTGCTCCTGCTGCTCCAATGTTTGAAGAGCTACAGCAATCACCTCGCTTGCATCGCTGTACTGCCCACTCTCCACTCTTTCTGTGACAAATCGATCCATATCCGAGGTTAGGCTAATGTTTCTACCCGGCATGGTGTCTCCCAGCTAAATGACAGGTGCGCCAATGCTATCAAACCGTAAAACCACTGAGCTTTACTCATCCAGCACCCAGGTGTCCTTGCTGCCGCCGCCCTGCGAGGAGTTGACCACAAGCGAGCCCTTGGGCAGCGCGACGCGCGTGAGCCCGCCGGGCACTACCGTGACCTTGTCGCCGTACAGGATGTAGGGCCGCAGATCAACGTGGCGCGGCTCGATGCTTGCGCCTACGCTGTCGGCGCTCATCAGGCAGGGGGCGCGGGAAAACTCAAGCGTGGGCTGCGCGATATAGTTGCGCGGGTTGTTCTCAATGCGGCGGGCAAAGTCCTCGCGCTCCGCCGCCGAGGCATGCGGGCCGATGAGCATGCCGTAGCCGCCGGACTCGCCCACGGCCTTGACGACCAGCTTGTCGAGATTGCCCAGCGCATGCTGCCGCTGGGCGGCGTCGGTCATCAGGTAGGTTTCCACGTTCGGCAGAATTGGATCTTCGCCCATGTAGTAGCGCACGATCGCCGGCACATAGGCGTACAGAGCCTTGTCATCGGCCAGCCCGGTGCCGAAGGCGTTGGCGAGCGTCACATTGCCGGCGCGGTAGGCATTAAATAAGCCGGCAACGCCCAGGATGGAGTCGCCGCGAAATGCCAGGGGATCGATAAAATCATCATCCACGCGGCGGTAGATCACGTCCACGCGCTTGAGACCTGCGGTTGTACGCATGTAAACGACGTTGTTGTGGGTAACGAGATCGCGGCCTTCGACCAGTTCGATACCCATTTGCCGGGCGAGATAGGTGTGCTCGAAATAGGCCGAGTTGTAGACGCCCGGGGTCAGCAGCACGATGGTGGGCTCGGGGCGGCCCTCGGGGGCGAGCGACCGCAGTGAAGCCAGCAGCATCTGCGGGTAGTGCTCGATCGGGCGCACGCCGTAGTCGCGGAAGATGTTCGGAAATGTGCGCTTCATCACGCGCCGGCTGGAAAGCATGTAGCTGACGCCGCTCGGCACCCGCAGATTGTCTTCCAGCACCGTAAAGCTGCCGTCGTTCATTCGGAGCAGATCGGTGCCGGTGACGGCGATGTACACGCTGCGCGGAACTTGAAGGCCCCGCATTTCTCTTCGGAAATGAGGGCAGGTGTAGACGATTTCGCGCGGTACCGCGAAGTCCCTGAGGATTTTGCCTTCGTGGTACACGTCGGCGAGAAACAGGTTGAGCGCGGTGATTCTTTGGATCAGGCCGCGCTCGATGGTCGCCCACTCGGCGCCGGTAATAATGCGCGGCAGCAGGTCATACGGAAAGATGCGCTCGGTGCCCTCCTTGCGGCCGTAGACCGTGAAGGTGACGCCCTGGGTCAGAAAGCTCATGTCGGCCGAGTGCTTGCGGCGCAGCAGCTCGGCCGCCGGCAGGGAGCGGAAGGTGTCCAGCAGCAGGCGGTACTGCGGGCGGATTTCGCCCTCGGCGGTCCACATCTCGTCGTAAGCGCCGTCGAGAAAGTAGTCCCGGAGAAAGGCTTCCCGGATGCGGGGCGCGGCGGTACTCATGCGCCCGTTTCGTCCAGCCAGTCGGAAACGACCGTGAAATGCTTGAGGTCGGCGATGCCGAAGGTGGTGGTCAGCGCGACATCGGCGGCATCGCGCCCGACGGCCATGAGCACGCGGCCCAGGCGCGGTCGGTTGTGTCGGGCATCGCAGGTCCACCAGCGGCCGCCGAGATACACCTCGAACCAAGCGCTGAAGTCCATGGGCGAAGGGCTGGGAGGCACGCCGAAGTCGCCCAGGTAGCCGGTGGCGTAGCGTGCCGGCACGTTGAGCGCGCGGCACAGCGTGATGGCCAGGTGCTGGAAATCCCGGCAAACGCCGGTCCGCTCGGTGTACACGTCGAGCGCCGTCTTGGTGGGCCGCGCAAAAGGGTAGCCGAACCGGACCGTGCGATGCACCCAGCCGATGACCGCCTGCACACGCCCCCAGCCCGGCGTCATGCCGCCGAACAGGTCGAGCGCGACACCGGAAAGCCGGTCGACCTCGCAGTAGCGGCTGTTCAGCAGAAATTGCAGGACATCGTCGGGCAGATCCTGCACCGGGGTTTGCGGGGCATCCCTATCGCTCTCGTCCGGCGTGTCCGCGTTGCGAAGCTCGGTGGTATGCGCGAGACGCAGCGGCCCGGCCGGGGCAAACAAGCGCGAACACCGGTTGCCGAAGGAGTCAAGATACTCATGCACCGGCAGGGCGGGCTCTACCCGGAAGCAGTCCGGCAGCAGCAGGTCGGCCTCGCGCGAAGGGTGGACGCGGAGCATGGCGACCATGGCCGTCGGGCAGGGAAGCTCAAAGCGGATGTCGAAGCCGAGGCGGAGATGCACGTGTCGAAAGGCCTCCCTGCTGCGATGGTTTTCCTGTTCACCGAAGGGGCTCACCCGGTGTGCTAAGACTGTAACAGGTGTTTGCGGAGCGCAGGAAAGCTGACGAATGACGTACTGCTTGGGAATTAAAACGCACGAGGGCTTGGTGATGGCCTCGGACTCGCGGACCAACGCCGGCTATGACCAGGTAAATATCTGCCGCAAACTGCATACTTTTGTCACGCCGGGCGAGCGCGCTTTTGCCATTCTGACCAGCGGCAGCCTGTCGCTTACGCAGTCCGTCGTAACGCTGCTCGAAGAGGAGTTTCGCCAGGGCCGCGGCCTGGCAGCGGCGGCCTCCATGTATGAGGCGGCGCGCGCCGTCGGGCGCTCGGTTCGTGCCGTGTGTGACCTGGACCGGGCGGCCCGGGCCAAGGACGAGTATTAGTTCAACATCCATCTGCTGCTGGGCGGCGAAGTTCTGGGCGGCGAGCCGGAGCTGTACCTGATCTACCCGCAGGGCAACCCGATCTGCGCGACCGAGGACTCGCCGTACCTTCAAATCGGCGAGGTCAAGTATGGGCGGCCCATTCTAGATCGAGGTATCGACGCCCGCACCACTTCGCTTGATTCCGCCTCAAAGTACGCGCTGCTGAGCATGGACGCGACCATGCGCTCCAACGTCACGGTAGGGCCGCCGGTGGAGCTGATCCTGTACCGGCGGGGCAGCCTGCACTTCGGCAACTACCGGCGCTTTGTTTCCGGCGATGCGGAGCTTGAGCTGATTCACGGCCGATGGGAGCAGGCCCTACGCCGCGTCGTCGAGGACTTGCCGACGATCCACTTCAGCCCGGAAGGCAAACGCTGACTCGGAGCCTCAGTGCTCGAAGACAGCGCCCATAACCTTGACCTCAACGGCGTCGATTTTGCCGAGGGCCGAGACCATGGCCGGGCGATCTTCCAGAGAGGAGGCCAGCATCGCGGCTTTCATGCGGAAGGCGCTTTCCCGCAGCAGGATTTCCGCGTCCTTCAGCTTTTTCGTATCCTTGGCGAGCGCGACGTCGAGCGACGCTGTGTAGCGCTCAACGGAATGCAGCGCCAGCGCTCCAGCGGCGCGGTCGCCGCCGGCGATGGCCTGGTCGGCAAGCTCGGTGCCGCCGCGCACCAGCTGCGCGTACAGGAAGCACTGGTCCCGCAGGCTCGCGTGCTCCGCCTTGACGGCGAGCGCTTCCAGGGCGGTTGCATCCAGCGTTCGAGCATCGGCGGCGTACAGCACGGTGGGTGCAAACAACGTAAAGGCGAGGGCGGAAAGCGTACATACCTGCACTGCATGCATCGGAGCACCTCCTACGGGCGTCCGGCCAAGCGGAAAGCAGTTATTTCGCGAGTGCCACCAGCCGGTGCCGGGCCTGCCATGTTTCCTCCGGAAAGCCCGTGCCCGCGACCGACAAGAATCGTCGGTATAACTCTGCTGCCTGCTTCGTCTGATGAAGACTATCGCACGCCGTGGCCGCCAGGAAATAGGTAGCGGGAGTTTCGGACATTACTTTTGAGCGCATAGCGAGTGCGTCCAATACGAGCTGCGGCTGATGCACCTGATTTGCCGCGAAAGCGAGGCTGCTCCAGGCATTGCCGTCGGCGGGGTTGAGCCGGGTGGCCTCCTCTAGGACAGGCAGGGCATCCGCCGGGCGATTTTCCCTGATGAGCGCGTCGCCGTCGGAGGCGAGCAGGCCGCTGTCCTTCGGGTTCTGCCGCAGCAGGGCCGCATACAACGGCTCCGCTTTGCCGGGCGCGCCGGTTTGGAGGTACAGGTCGGCCAGCGCGGCGGTGACCGCCGCTTCTTCCGGGTGGGCGGTGTGCAGGGCTTCCAGCACGGAAACGGCTTCGGTCTGCTTGCCTTCCGCGCTCAACACCTCAGCCAGCTGCGCGTTCAGGGCGGGGCTTTCCCCATTTGCGGCAAGCGCCTTGCGCAGTACGGGCTCCGCTTCGCTGTAGCGCTTGGCGGCAAGGAGCAGGTGGGCCAGCCCGGCCGCTGCTTCAGAAGCCTCCGGGCTGCCGGCCGGGGCGCTTTGCAGCACCTTGCCGTAGGCTGCCGACGCGGTATCGGGATCGCCCTCTTTCCCGGCGATTTCGGCGGCGAGCAGGGTGTCCGCGGGAGTTTCCGGCGACTGCCGCAGCGCCTCCACCAGCGCCCGGCTTGCTCCTGCCGGATCGGTCGATGCCAGCAGGCGCGCCAGCGCGCGATTACCCTGCGCCTGCGCGGCCGGGTTCGGCGGGTTAGGCTTGAGGGCGGCGGCTGCCTGAAGCTCCTGCACGGCCTCGGCTTGCTTGCCCTGGCTTGCGAGCAGCAGCCCCAGCGCCAGGCGCGACTCCAGCTGCCGCGGGTCGGCTGCCAGCGCTTTCCGGTAGTTCGCTTCGGCGGCCGGGCTGTTGCCCAAAGCGTCCTCGGCATAGCCCAGGTCGAACAGCGCGCGCGCGTCCGCCGGATGCGCGGAAAGGTAAGCCGTCAGCAGGGTTTTCGCCCCCGGGTAGTCCTTGCTGTCCAGCTTGGTTTCGGCTTCCGGCAGAGCTGTAGCGGCGTCTGAGCGGAGGGGGGCTTGCACGGGCGCA
>CAXTSG010000049.1:12233-14815 GCA_964246825.1 uncultured Acidobacteriaceae bacterium
CGACGCTTGTACCGGGCGGCAGCGGTGTGCCCTGGGCCCAGGCTGTCCCGGCCGAGGCCAGAACCGCGAGCAAGAAGAAGCGGTGCCTCATGCAGCCCCTGCCTCGCCGACGGCCTCGGTTAGCCGGCGCGGCAGCAGGGCCGCCCGCAGCCAATGGCCGGTGTGCGAGAGCTCGCTTGCGGCAATCTCCTCGGGCGTGCCCACCGCGACCACCTGGCCGCCGGCCGAGCCGCCTTCCGGACCCATATCAATCACCCAGTCTGCAGACTTGATCACATCGAGATTATGTTCGATGACCACGAGCGAGCCGCCGCCGTCGATCAGCTTGCGAAAGGCAAGCAGCAGCTTGCCCACATCGTCGAAATGCAGCCCGGTGGTCGGCTCGTCGAGGATGTAAAGGACGCGGCTGCCGCCTTTTGCCTTGCTTTGCGGCGCGGTGCGCGCCGCGGCCAGATGCGAGGCCAGCTTGACGCGCTGCGCTTCGCCGCCGGAAAGCGTGGTCGCCGACTGCCCCAGGCGGACATAGCCGAGACCGACCTCGTCCAGCACGGCGAGCTTGTCGACGATCTTCGGGTTGCCGGCGAGGAAGCGCAAAGCCTCCTTGACGGTGAGCCCCAGCACCTCGTGGATGTTTTTGTTCTTGTAGCGAATCTCCAGCACGCTCGACTTGTAGCGGGTACCGCTGCACTCTTCGCACGGCAGCTCCACGTCCGCCAGAAACTGCATTTCAACCGTGACCGTGCCGTCGCCGTCGCACACATCGCAGCGGCCGCCGGGCACGTTGAATGAGAAATGCCCCGCCGCGTAGCCGCGCCGCTCGGCCTCGGGCTGCGCCGCGAACAGCTCGCGGATGGCGTCGAAAGCCTTGATGTAGGTGACGGGGTTGGAGCGCGGGGTGCGGCCGATAGGGTTTTGGTCGACCAGCACGATGTTGTTCAAGCGGTCCGCGTTGCGGAGTTCACGGTAAAGCCGCGTCGGGTCGCCGCCCTCGGTCTGCCCCAGCTCGTGCGCCACTGCCTTATACAGCACCTCATGCACCAGCGTCGACTTGCCTGAACCGCTGACCCCGGTGATGCAGCACAGCACGTTGAGCGGGATTTGCACATCGACGCCCTTCAGATTGTTGGCGCGCGCGCCCGTCAGCTTCAGCCAGTCCTTGCCGGTTTCCGCGGGGACCTCGCGGCGCTTCGCGGGCAGGGCGATCGTGAGCGCGCCGCTCAGGTACTTGCCCGTGAGCGAATCGGGGTTGTGCGCGACCTCGCTGACCGTGCCCGCCGCCAGCAGTCTGCCGCCGAACTCGCCCGCGCCCGGGCCCATGTCGAGCAGGTAATCCGCTGCTTCGATCACGTCCGGGTCGTGCTCGACCACCAGGATTGTGTTGCCGAGATCGCGCAGTGCTTTCAGGATGCGGATGAGCTTTTCCGTATCGCGGCTGTGGAGCCCGATGGACGGTTCATCGAGCACATAGAGCGCGCCAACCAATTGGGAGCCGAGCGAGGTGGCCAGCTGGATGCGCTGCGCCTCGCCGCCCGAAAGCGTGGAGGCCACGCGGTCGAGCGTCAGGTAGTCGAGCCCCACGGCATCGAGAAAGCGCAGCCGCTGCTGGACTTCCTTGAGGATGGAGCCTGCGATCTCGGCCTGCATGGGCGTCAGTTCCACGGCATCGAAGAAGGCGTGGGCGGCGGCAATCGTGAGCCCGGCGGCTTCGCAGATGTTCTTTGCCTCGCTTTCGCGGCCGATGCGCACGGCGCGCGCTTCGGCCCGCAAACGCTGGCCGCGGCACTCCGGGCAGGCCGCGTAGCCGCGGTACTTGGAAAGCATCACCCGCACATGGAGCTTGTACTTTTTGGTCTCCATAAGCGCGAAAAAGCGGTGGATGCCCAGAAAGTCGCCGCGGCCGTCGAGAATGAGCTGCTGCTGGTCGGGCGTCAGATCGTACCAGCAGCGATCGGTCGGGATGCCGTGCTGCCTGGCAGCGCGCTTCAGCTCTGCCTGGTAGCTCTTGTACTTGGGGCGCTGCCAGGGGTCAACCATGCCCTCGTCAATGGACTTGTTTTTATCCGGCAGGATCAGGTCGAGGTCGAAGTCGATGGTGTTGCCGAAGCCCTGGCAGCGCGGGCACGCGCCGAACGGATTGTTGAAGGAAAACAGGCGCGGCTCAGGCTCCGAGTAGGGGCGGCGGCAGGTTTTGCACTCGAAAGCGCGTGAAAAGCGTAGGATGTCCCGGGGATGGGAGGACCCTCGCTCCGGCGCGGTACCGTCGGCGCGGCGTACCACCTCCAGCAGGATTTCGCCGCACTCCTTGAAGCCGATTTCCGCCGCATCGACCAAGCGGCCGCGCGAGTCGACGGAAACGGCGAGCCGATCGACCAGCACGTACACCGGCAGGGCGAAGTTGATTTCCAGCAGCGACTCGGGCTGCGCGAATTCATAGATCGTACCGCCCTGGTACAGGCGGTTGAAGCCGCGCCCGCGCAGCTCCATCAGGCGCTCGCGCAGGGCGGGGGCCAGCTCGCCGGGCTTTGCTTCCGCCTGCGCCGCCTTGGCGGCCGCAGCGGCTTTCTTGAGCGCGACCTGGGAGC
>CAXTSG010000050.1:0-10853 GCA_964246825.1 uncultured Acidobacteriaceae bacterium
CCGGTGAACCGCGGTTCCATCACCCCTGCTCCAGAACAACGAAGATAGCTCTAGCGATAGCTGGCCGCCTGCATCTCGAACATCTCGGCATAGCGGCCGCCCAGCGCCATGAGCCGTGAGTGGTCACCTTCTTCCACCAGCTGCCCGCCGGCCAGCACCACAATGCGGTCGGCCATGCGCACGGTCGAGAACCGGTGGGAGATCAACAAGGCCATTTTACCGAGAGTGAGCTCGGCGAAGCGTTCAAACACTTCCAGCTCCGATTTTGCATCGAGCGCCGCGGTCGGCTCGTCCAGGATGAGCAGCTGCGCGTCGCGCAGGTAGGCGCGCGCCAAGGCGATGCGCTGCCACTCGCCGCCGGAAAGATCGACGCCCGACTCGAAGCGCCGCCCCAGCATTTGCCCGTAGCCGCCGGCGAGCTTACGCACCACGCTCGCGGCCAGGGATTTTTCCGCGGCAAGCGCGATGTCCTGCTCGGTGTGCGGCAGCTCCACGCGGCCTACCGCGATGTTGTCGCGCACGGTCATCTCGTAGCGCATAAAGTCCTGGAAGATGACGCCCATTTCCTGGTGAAGGTCGTCGAGCGCGTAGTCGCGCAGGTCCACGCCGTCCAGCAGGATCTCGCCCTCGGTCGGGTCGTAGAGCCGGGTGATGAGCTTGACCACGGTGGTTTTGCCCTGGCCGTTTTCGCCGATGAGCGCGATGCGCTCGCCCGGGCGCAGGTGGAAGTTGAAGTCCTTGAGCACGCGCCGGGTGGTGCCGGGATAGGCGAACGAAACGTTGCGGAACTCAAAGCCGCGACGGATGGGCCGGGGCATCGGACGGCCGTCGGGCTTGGAGACCACGATCGGCTTCATCTCGAAGAAAGCGATCAGGTCGGTGAGGAAGAGCGCCTGGTCGGCGATGCCGGAGGCGAGCGAAAAGACCTGCTGCAAAGCGGTCTGCGCCTGCTGCACCGCGCCGGTGATAAAAGCGAAGGTGCCGATGTCATAGCCGCCATGGATGGCGCGCCAGATGACATACACATACGACCCGTAATAGCCGCCGTTGCCGATGATGGAGAACAGCCCGCCGTAGAAAAGGCGGGTTTTCGAGAGTGCGACATTTTCCTTATAGATGGTCTCGGACAGGCGCGAAAAGCGGTCGGTGAAGTAGCCGCTCAAGTTGAAAAGTTTGAGTTCTTTCGCGGCTTCCTTGCTGCCGCCGACCTGGCGCAGGTAGTCCATTTCGCGCTTGGCGGGGGTTTGCCGAAAGTTTTTGGCGTAGCCCAGGAAAGCGAAGTGCGTTTCGCCCAGAAACGAAGGAATGACGGCGATGGCCAGCAGAACGAGCAGCAGGGGCGCTTTCCACAGCAGCACGCTGGAAAAAAGCACGGTCGTGATGACCTGCTGGATCAACCGGCCCATCATTTGGATCATGGCGAGGCGGTCGGTGGCCTGCACCCGGGCGCGCTCCAGGCGGTCGTAGTATTCGGGATTCTCGTAGGTGGTCAGGTCGAGCTGCGCGGCCTGCCGCATGACGCGAATGGAAACGTAGTGGGTGTAGCGGTCGGCCAGCAGCGCGTCGCAGTAGTCGATGACGCGGGCGATGAGGCCCGTGCCGACGACGACCGCGACCTCGGCGGCCACAAAGGCCCAAAAGTGGAGCGGGGTGCCGCGGCCGCGGATGGCCTGCTCGACGCCGTTGATGATGTTTTTGGCGATCCAGGCACCCAGCAGCGGGCCGCCGGAGACCAGCGCGCGGAGGAGCAGGCCCCAGGTGACCACGGCCGGGCCGGACTCCCAAAGAATAGCGAGCACGGGCGGCACATTGCGCAGGGCCGCAATGCGCTCGGCCCATGCGCCGCGCGTTCTTACGGGCGCGGGTGCGGTTTGTACGGCTCCAGGTGCCATGGCAGGGCGGGTGTCCCTTGAAGTAGTCGCTTGCGGCAGGGCGAAGTTTGTTGCTCGGATGCGAACCGATTCCGGGCTGTTGTGAGAGTAACCGATTCGCGCCGCGTGCTCCGCAAGGAGGACGGCCTACGGCGGCGGCGGCCTTTCCTCCGTGGAGGGTACACTGCGGCTATGCCTGAGCTTCTTCCATGACATCTCTGCCCGGCGCGGAAGCTCGCGCTTCCCGGCTGGGGCTTCCTGTTTCCATCGCGTGCTCGGTGTTTTTCTGGGCTTCGGCATACCCGGCTATCCGGGCGGGGATGCGCGTGTTTTCTCCCGGGCAGCTGGCGGCGTTGCGCTTTCTGGTCGCGGCTGCCTGCTTTGCAGGATTTGCTCTTGTCAGGCGGCCGACCCTGCCGCGCGGCGGCGATGCCGGACGGGCGGCGCTGGCCGGGGCGCTCGGCATTGCCGCCTACAACCTGCTGCTCAACACGGGCGAGCTTCGCGTTTCCGCCGGGGCGGCCAGCTTTCTGATCAACTGCATGCCGGTTCTGTCGGCGCTGTTGGGGGTGCTGTTTCTCGGCGAGCGGCTGCGCGGGGTCGGTTGGATGGGGGTCGCGGTGTCGTTTGCCGGAGTATCGCTGATTGCGGTCGGCACGCCGGGCGGGCTCCATGCGAGCTTCGCGGCGCTCCTGGTGCTGCTTGCCGCCGGGTGCGCCGCGGTGATGAGCCTGCTGCAAAAGCCGCTGCTGCGCCGGTTTTCTCCGGCCGCGGTAACGGCCTGCATGATGTGGACCGGGGCCGTGCTGCTGCTGCCGTGGCTGCCGGGCGCGTTTCGGGCGATAGGGCATGCGGGTCGGGCAGCCGTGATTCCGGCGGGCATCGCCGTGTACCTCGGCGTTTTTCCCGCGGCGCTCGGCTACGTGACCTGGGCGCAGGTACTGCGGCGCTTGCCGCTGGCGCAGGCTTCGGCGGTGCTGTACCTGATTCCACCGGTCGCGCTGCTGCTTGCTTTTGTGTGGCTGGGTGAGCGCCCCGGCCCGCTGAGTCTCGGGGGCGGGGCGCTCGCGCTTGCCGGGGTGTTTCTGCTGACGCGGCGAGGAGCTAGAGCGGGGTAATGCCGCCGGTTGCTCCGTAGATTTCGCCCGTGACGAAGCAGGCATCGTCAGAGGCGAGGAAGATATACAGAGCCCCGAGCTCGACCGGCTGCGCGGGCCGCTTGAAAACGGTCTTAGCGCCGAACTCCTTCAACTTGTCTTCGTCCATGGTTGCCGGGATAAGCGGCGTCCACACCGGGCCGGGCGCGACGCCGTTGACGCGGATGCCTTTCTCGGCCAGCAGCTTGGCAAGACCCTTGGTCATATTGGCGATGGCTGCCTTGGTCGCCGCGTACACAAAGATGTTCGGGCTCGGATCGAAAGCCTGGATAGAAGTGGTGTTGAGGATGACGCCGCCCGGCTTGAGGTGCTTCGCGGCAGCCTGGCAGAAAGCAAAGGTCGCGCCCACGTTGATGGTGAAGGCCGCGGCAAACTCCTCGCCCGGCACGTCTTCCAGCTTGGCGTAGGAACGCTGGTAAGCGGCGTTGTTGATCAGGATGTCGAGCTTGCCGAACTTCGCTACTACTTCTTCGACGATCTTCGGAGCCTTGGATGGGTCCGCCAGGTCGACCGCGGTGGAGTGTGCTTTGCGGCCTTCTTTTTCAATGAGCTCTGTCGTCACCCGCGCATCGGCTTCTTCCTCGGGCAGGTAGGTAAAGGCGACATCCGCGCCTTCCTTCGCCAGCAGAATGGCAACGGAGCGGCCGATGCCGCTGTCGGCACCCGTGACCAGGGCGACGCGGTCGGTCAGGCGGTTGCGCCCGGTATAGCTTTGGGTGCCGTGGTCCGGCTTCGGCTCCATCTCGGCCTCGTTGCCGGGGACGGATTGTTTTTCCTGCTTGGGGAAGGGCGGTTTGGGGCCGAAGCTGAGGGGATCGCGTGCCATGGGTGCTCCTTGGGAATCTGCGTTGTCGACGTGGGGGATAGAGGTGTCGTATAAGGAGAGAGCATTTGGGGGACGAGGGTTGTGTGAGCCGCCCGTCCGGCTCCGGCCTGGGTGCTTCCGGCGAAAATCTATTTCCGTTCCCTCGAAAAATGCAGCTGAATGTGCAACGGAGGCTTGCTCAAGCCGAGAAGAAGGGTATAGTTAGCATCTAAGTAGATGCGGCGGGACCGAAGGTTCCCCGAGAGGCAGCGGCTCACGGCAGCCGTGTGCGCCATCCCGAAGAGGACGGACCTCCATATTTTGGCTCCACAATCGCAGCTCAACCGGCACGATGATCTGCAAGCCCTTCTCCGAAGCGCCGGGCTTCGCCGCAATCTCCGCATCCACAGCTTTCCGGCCATGCCCGATCCTTCGGGTCTGTGCCCACGCATGCGCCGCGCGGCCGGGCTTTGCATTTATAGATGTTCCGGGCGCTCCCGGCAGGAACTGAAATCGGCAGGGAAGCTCCGGTAGAGCACGAAAGGGAAACGAACACGATGGTAGAAGCGGTCATGCTGTGGAACGAGCCGAATAATCTGTCGCACTGGAACTTCCACCTGGACCCGCAGTGGAAGGGCTTTGCGGCGATGGTGCGGTCGTCCGCGCGCGCCATCCGGGAGATCAATCCCGCGCTGAAGATTGTGCTGGGCGGGGTCTCCTCCTGTGATTGGCGCTGGATCGAGCTGATGCGCGAGCACGGAGCCCTGGAGGACATCGACGTGGTCGCGGTCCATGGGTTTCCGCTGGACTGGAACCACTGGCATGTGAACGAGTGGCCGGAGCGCATCCGCGAGACCCGGGCCGCGGCCGGGCTGCCGGTGTGGGTTTCCGAGGTGGGAGCGTCGTCGTTCGGCGCGGACGAGGTGGCGACCTTTGGACTGGAGCGCATGACCGCGCTGCTGGAAGGGCAGGTGGACCGCATCCACTGGTACAGCCTGTACGACCTGCCGCCGAGCTGGGAGGCAACCACGCGGCACAAGGAAGCGGAAGGCTCGTCATACTACCGGCACTACTATATGGGGCTGCTGCGGCACGACGGAACGCCGAAGGCGGGCGCGAAGCTGTTCCCGAGCATGGTGGAGCGCAACCCCGCGCTTGGGCTGTGCCAGTGGTTCCACTTCGAGGACCCGCGGCTCAACACAGCGGTGGACTGGATGCAGCGGCTCGGCGTGCGCTACCTGCGGACCGGGGTGAGCTGGGCGGACTTTTTCCGTCCGGAAGCGGAAGCCTGGTTTGACCGGCAGATGGACGCGCTCGCGCCTTTTGAAACGACCATGACGCTATGCTTTACCCCGGACCACCTGGGCGTGGAGCAGCACTGGGCCAGCCCGCCGCGCGACGTGGAAGACTTTACCGAGTTTGCCCGCTGGGCGGTGACCCGATATGCCGGGCCGGCGGACTCCGAAGCAGAGCGGGAGCAGGAGCCTACAGCAGCGGCTGCGTTGTAGCGAAAGGGAACGATGGCGAGGACCAAGACGATTCTGATTACCGGAGGCGCGGGATTTGTCGGCTCGCACCTGGCCGACGGACTGCTGCGACAGGGCCACGGCGTGCGCGTGCTCGACAACCTGACGCCGCAGGTGCATGGACGCAGGCTGCCGACGTACTTGTCGCCCGAGGTCGAGATTGTGTACGGCGATGTGCGCGACCGCGCCGCCGTGCAGCAGGCGATTGAAGGCATTGACGCGATCTACCACTTCGCGGCGACCGTCGGCGTGGGGCAGTCCATGTACGAGATTCAGCGCTACATGGATGTGAACACCCTGGGCACGGCGCAGCTGCTGCAGGTGCTGCTTGACACAAAGCAGCCGATCGAGAAACTTGTGGTCGCTTCGTCCATGTCCATCTACGGCGAGGGCGCGTACACCTGCGCGCAGTGCGGCCCGGTGGCTCCGCCCATCCGCGGCAACGCGCAGCTGCGCGCGGGGCAGTGGGAGCCCCGGTGCCCGACGTGCGCCGGCGCGCTGAAGCCGCGGCCGACCGCGGAAGGGAAGCCGAGCGAGGTGACCAGCGTTTATGCCCTGTCGAAGCGCGACCAGGAAGAGCTGTGCCTGACCTACGGCCGCGTGTACGACCTGCCGGTGACGGCGCTGCGCTTCTTCAATATCTACGGCACGCGGCAGGCGCTTTCCAACCCGTATACAGGCGTTGCGGCGATTTTTGCCTCGCGCCTGCTCAACGGGCAGCCGCCGCTGGTGTTTGAGGACGGCGAACAGCAGCGCGACTTTGTAAACGTCCATGACATTGTGCGCGCCAACATCCTGGCGCTGGAGCGGCCCGAAGCGAACGGCCACGTCATCAATGTCGGCTCCGGACAGCCGATTTCGATCAGCCGGGTCGCCGAGCTGCTGGGCCGCTCGCTGGGAACCGAGCTGCCGCACCAGCTGACGCAGCGCTACCGCTCGGGCGACATCCGCCACTGCTACGCCGACCTGACCAAGGCCAGGACGCTGCTCGGCTACGAGCCCCGGGTGAGCCATGAGGAGGGCTTCGCGGAGCTGGTGGAGTGGCTGCGCGCGCAGCAGCCCGAGGACAAGGCGGAAGCCATGCTGCAAGAGCTGAACAGCTACGGGCTTTCCGCGTGAGGGCGCGCGGAGGCACAACAATCGGCGCGGGGAGCGCGTCAGAGTGCGAAGGAGGCACGGTGGCGAAGAGGACGGAACGCAGGGTTCTGATTACAGGCGGCGCGGGATTTGTCGGCAGCAACCTTGCGGCGCACCTGCTGCGGCATACCGGGGCGCACGTTACGGTGCTGGATAACCTGGCGCGGCCCGGCGTGGAGCGCAATCTTGCCTGGCTCGACTCGCTCGCCGCGCCGGGCCGCTTTTGTTCCATTGAGGGCGATGTGCGCGATCGTGAACTGGTGATGGAGGCCGCGCGCGGCGCAACGGAGATTTATCATTTCGCCGCGCAGGTTGCGGTGACAAGCTCGATCGCCGACCCGCTCGGAGACTGCCATACGAATGTGCTGGGCACCCTTCATGTGCTGGAAGCCGCGCGGGCCGCGCGCACCCCGCCGCTGGTCTTGTTTACCTCGACCAACAAGGTCTACGGCTCGCTGGACATGCTGCCCGTGAGCCGGACGGCGGACGCATACCGGTTTGCGCCGGAGTATGCGGCGGGAGTCGCGGAAGAACATCCGCTCGACTTCCACTCGCCCTACGGCTGCTCCAAGGGCGCGGCCGACCAGTATGTGCGCGATTACGCCCGCATTTACGGGGTGCCCACGGTGGTTTTCCGCATGAGCTGCATCGCGGGGCCGCGGCAGCTGGGCACGGAAGACCAGGGCTGGGTCGCGCACTTTCTCTATTCCGCGCTGGAAGGCGAGCCGGTCACCATCTACGGCGACGGCTGCCAGGTGCGCGACATTCTGCATGTCGATGACCTTGTCCATGCGATGGAGCGCGTTGCCGAGCGCCGCCGCTTCCTCGCGGGCGAAGTTTTCAATGTCGGCGGCGGGCCCGGGCAGGCTGTTTCCGTGCGTCAGGCGCTGGGGATGATTGAGCAGCGCACCGGACTGCCCCTGACAGTACACACGGCCGAACCCCGGCCCGGCGACCAGCAGATTTACATCAGCAATACGGCGAAGCTGCGCGAGCGCACCGGCTGGCAGCCCGCGCGTACGCTGGAGCGGATTTTTACGGATATCGCGGATTTTTGGACGACGGATTTGCAGGGAAGCCGCGCCCGCGAGCCGCAGGCGCAGGCGGCGGCGCTGCCCCGGGAGGTGCCGGCATGAGGTTCGCGCTGATCAATCCGCGCTGGAGTTTTGAGGGTTCGACCTACTTCGGCTGCCGCGACCCGCACCTTCCTCTGGAGCTGCTCCATGCCGAAGGCGAGCTGCGCAAGGCCGGGCAGGACACTTTGCTTATCGACGCGCAGATGGAGTCGCTGACGCCCGACGAAGTGCGCGGCAGGCTTGCGGAACACGGATTCACCCCGGATTTCGTGGTGATCCCGACCGCGCCCTCGTACCTTTTTTGGCGCTGCCCGCCGCCCGAGCTGCGCATCCCGCGTGAGTGGGTGGGGGCGCTGCGCTCGCCCGGTGCCAAGACGGTGCTGATCGGCCCGCACGGCTCGGTAACGCCCGAGGCGACGCTGCGCAAAACCGGTGCCGACATTGCCCTGCGCGGCGAGCATGACCAGACCCTGCCGCTGCTTGCCGCCGAGCCGTGGTCCGCGATCACCGGCTGCTGCTGGCAGGATGCCGAAGGCTTTCACGCGAGCACGGGCACCGGCGTGACGGCGATGGAGGAGCTCGGCGCGATCGACTTCAGCCGCTATCCGGTGGAGCTCCATACGCACAAGCACCATGTGTTTGAACACATTGAGGGCCTGGGCGCGGAGCTTGAGTTTGCGCGCGGCTGCCCATGGTCCTGCTCTTTCTGCAACAAAACCTTGTTTCGCAACAAGTACCGCGAGCGTCCGGTCGCGGCCGTGCTTGCCGAGCTTGACGCTTTGATCGCGCGCGGCGTGACTTATGTGTACTTCATCGACGAGATTTTCGGCGTCGGCAGGAATGTGCGGACGCTGCTGGAGGAGATCGCCGGGCGCGAGGTGAAGATCGGCTTCCAAACACGCATCGATCTTTGGGATGAGGAAAGTTTTGACCTGCTGGGCCGCGCGCACGCCGTTTCCATCGAGTGCGGCATCGAGTCCATCACGGCGGAAGGCCGCAAGGAGCTGAACAAGAACTGCCGGCTCTCGACCGACCGCATCGCCGAGCTGCTTCTCTATGCGCGCGGCCGCATTCCCTGGGTGCAGGCCAATCTCATCCGCACCGCGCAGGACGATGGGGAGGAGGTGCGCCGCTGGCAAGGGGAGCTGAAAGCAAAGGGCGTGTGGGTTTCCGACCCGGTGCCGATGTTTCCTTTCCCGGGCTCGCCCTTGTACGTGCAGACCTTTGGAGCCGCGCCGGACAACGAGGCCTGGGAGCGCGCGCACCGGCACTACCTGGGGCTATTCGGCGAGAAAGGCTTCAGCGATGTGCAGGAAGAAGCGCCCCTGGCCCTGGAGGAGCTGGAATGCATGTCCTTTTAACCACGGACTCGGTCGGCGGCGTGTGGACCTACACGGCGGAGCTGACGGCGGGGCTGCTGCGCGGGGGACATCAAATCACCCTGATGACGCTGGGCCGCAGGTTCGACCCCGCGCAGCGCTTCTGGGTGGAAAGCATGCGCTCGCCGCGCTTCCTGTGCGTGGAAACAGAGTTTCGCCTGGAGTGGATGGACGATGCCGGCGAGGATTTGCGGCGATCGGACGAACTGCTGCGGGAGCTGGTGCGCAAGGGGCAGCCGGACCTGCTGCACACCAACCAGTTTGCTTATGGAGAGCTTGCGGATATACTGCCTGTCCTGCTGACGGGCCACAGCGATGTGCTGAGCTGGTGGGAGGCGGTTTACGGCGAGCGGGTTTCTGACACCGGCCGCCTGCGCGCGTATACGGCGCTGGTGCGGGCCGGGCTCCAAGCGGCGACGCGCCTGGCCGCGCCTACCGCGTGGATGGCGCGTGAGATGCGCGAGCAGTACGGCGTGAATCGGCAGGTCGAGGTGATCCCGAACGGGCGCACGCCGGAGTTGTTTGATTCCGGGTGCGAAAAGGTGCTTCAGGCCGTTACGGTCGGGCGCGCCTGGGACCCCGGCAAGAATGTGCAGATCCTGGAGCAGATTAATGTACCCATGCCGCTTTGGATCGCGGGCGAAGCCGCCATGCCGTCTCCTTCCGGCCATGTCGCGGATGTGGAAGAAGCGGCGAACGTGAAGGGGGTCGGCTACCTGGGGCGGCAGGACGCCGCGCAGCTGCGCGAGCTGTACAGCCGCACGGCGATCTATGTCGCCACCTCCCTTTATGAACCGTTCGGGCTCGCTCCTCTGGAAGGGGCATTGAGCGGCTGCGCGCTGGTGCTGAGCGACCTGCCGACCCTGCGCGAAATCTGGGACGGCGCGGCGATTTTTTATCCGGCGGGTGATGCCCACGCGCTGGAGCATGTGCTGCGCAGGCTGGCGGACGACCCGGTGCCGGTGAAGGATGCGGCCGGGCGCGCGCTGGCCCGGGCTCGCTCCCGCTACGGGGCGCGGGACATGGTGCGGCGCCATGAGGCTGTTTACTCTTCGCTGGCGCAGGTTGCCGCTCCGTGAGCGCGAAGCGCATCGTGTACTGCGCCCACTCCGTGCGCTCCGACTGGAACAACGGCAACGCGCACTTTCTTCGCGGGCTGCTGCGGGGGCTTGGGCAGCTGGGCCATGCCGTTACGGTGCTGGAGCCGGCGGAGGGCTGGTCGTACCGGAACCTGCTGCTGGAGGGCGAGCGCGGCAAGCGCTCGCTGGAGCAGTTCCGCGCAGCATACCCGGAGCTGGATGTACGGACCTATGCCGGCGCGGACGACCCGCTTTTGCCGCAGCTGCTGCGCGACGCTGACGCGGTGCTGGTGCACGAGTGGGCCGAGCCGGAGTTTGTGGAGCGCGTGCTCGGGCTGCGCGGGCAGTTCGGCTTTCGCGCCCTGTTCCATGACACGCACCACCGCGCGTCTTCCAGCCCGGTGGAGCTGCGGCGGCTTCTGGTTGATCGCTTCGATGGAGTTCTTGCTTTTGGAGAGGTGCTGCGGCGGTTGTATCGCGAGCGCTGGGGCCTGGACCGCGTGTGGACGCTGCACGAGGGGGCGGACACTTCCGTGTTTTTTCCCCGGCCGGAGCAGGCACCGGAACGCGATCTTGTTTGGATCGGGAACTGGGGCGACGGTGAACGCTCGGAGGAGCTGGAGCAATTTCTGTTCGCACCCGCTCGCGCGCTGCCCGCGCGCGGCGCGCGGGTGCATGGCGTGCGCTACCCGGAAGAAGGCCGAGCCGCGCTGGCCCGGAGCGTCATCGAGTACAGCGGCTATCTCGCAAATCTCGACGCGCCGCAAGCCTTTGCCGAAGCGCGCTGCACCGTACACATTCCGCGCCGGGAGTATGCGGCGCG
>CAXTSG010000050.1:10863-14804 GCA_964246825.1 uncultured Acidobacteriaceae bacterium
CCGCCGCATGCGGTGCCCGACGCGGGCGCCCCCTCAAAAATGCCGCGCGGGGTTATGGGGGGGGGGCTGCCGGGGATTCCGACGATCCGCGTTTTTGAAGCGCTGGCCTGCGGCATCCCGCTGGTGTCCGCTCCGTGGGAGGATGCGGAACGGCTGTTTTGTTCGCACGATTTTGCTTGGGCGCGCGACACCGGGGAGGCGATTTCACTGGTGGGCGAGCTGCTGCGCGATGATGGAGCACGGCGCGAGCGCGCGGCGCAGGGTTTGGCGACGGTGCGGGCGCGGCATACCACGCTGCACCGCGCCGAGGAGCTTTCCGCCATCCTGGACGAGGTGCTTCGGTGAGGGTTCTGGCATTCGGGTCTTCCTTGCTTTCCTCCTACTGGAACGGAGCGGCAACTTACTATCGCGGCATGTACAAGTATCTTCATGCGCTCGGCTACTCGATCACCTATGCCGAGCCGGATGCCTTTGGGCGTCAGCAGCACCGCGACTACGAGAGCCTCTCGTATGCGCGCTCGGTGGTGTACCGGCCGGGCGAGTGGGAAGCCGTGCTGCGCGCGGAAGCGCCCGGGGCCGACCTCCTCGTGAAGCACTCGGGCGTCGGCGTGGATGATGCGGCGCTGGAAGGGGCGCTGCCCGGCTACCGCGCCGCCGGGGCGCTTGCCTGCATTTGGGATGTGGATGCGCCCGCGACCCTGGCCCGCACGGAGGCCGACCCCGGCGATCCTTTTCGGGAAGCAGTGAGACGGTACGACGCCGTGCTGCTGTACGGCGGCGGCCCGGCGACGGTAGACGGCTATAAGGCGCTGGGCGCGCGCGCATCCATTCCGATCTACAACGGGCTGGACCCGGAAACCCACTACCCGGTGGAAAAGCAGGAGCGCTACGAGGCCGATTTAGTGTTTCTCGGCAATCGCCTGCCGGACCGCGAGCGCCGCGTGGAGCAGCTTTTTCTCGGGGCGGCCGCGCTTGCGCCGGAGCTTCGCTTTCTGCTGGGCGGCGAGGGCTGGGGCGACAAGCCGATGCCCGCGAACGTGCGCAGGCTGGGGCATGTGCCCACGGGCGAGCACAATGCGGTGAACTGCTCGGCGCGCATGGTGCTCAACATCAACCGTGAATCCATGGCGGCTGTCGGTTTTTCGCCGCCGACGCGCGTGTTTGAGGTCGCGGGCAGCGGGGCCTGCCTTCTTTGCGACGCATGGCCGGGCGTCGAAACGTTCTTTACTCCCGATGAGGAAATCCTGGTAGTCGCGAGCGCCGAAGAGATTGTGGCCGCGCTGCGGGGCTACAGCTCCGTCGAAGCCGCGGGCATCGGCGGAGCATTTCGCCGGCGCGCTCTCCGGGAGCACACATACGCGCAGCGCGCGCGGCAGGCGGATGCTTTTCTGTGTGAACTCCGGGCGGCGAAAAGAGCGTTTGCGTGAGGATCAGCATCCTTGGCCTCACCATCACCTCGGCTTGGGGCAACGGCCACGCCACCACCTACCGCTCGCTGTGCCGGGCGCTCCACGCGCGGGGCCACAGCCTCCGCTTCCTTGAAAAAGACGCGCCCTGGTACCGGGGGCACCGCGACCTGCCGGAGCCTCCGTTTTGCAGCGTCAGCTTTTACGAGGAGTGGGCGGAAGCCTCGACGTGGATGCGCGAGGCCGCCGCTGAAAGCGACCTCCTTGTTCTCGGCTCCTACTTCCCGGACGGCATCGCCGCGGCAGAATACCTTTTTACGCACGCGCGCTGCCCCGTTTTCTTCTATGACATCGATACGCCCGTTACGATGGAGCGGCTGCGCCGGGAAGGCGCGACCGAGGCGATACGGGCCGCGGATATCCCGCGTTTCAGCGCGTACCTGAGCTTTACCGGCGGTCCCATGCTGCGGGAGATTGAGCAGCAGTTCGGCGCGCAAAGGGCGCTGCCGTTGTACTGTTCCGTCGACCCGCTGCTCCACCGGCCCCGCAGGCCCGAAGCCCGCTACCGCTGCGCCCTGAGCTATCTCGGTACTTACTCTGCGGATCGGCAGCCCAAGCTCCGGGCCATGCTGGTGGAACCCGCGCAAAGCATGCCGGCGGAACGTTTTATCCTCGGCGGGGCGCAGTACCCCGAGGAAATTTCCTGGCCTTCCAACGTGTGGCGCTATGAGCATGTGCCCCCGGCGGAGCATGCCGAGGTGTATTGTTCGTCGCGCTTTACCTTGAACCTGACCCGCGACTGCATGGCGGCCGCCGGCTGGTCGCCGTCGGTGCGCCTGTTTGAGGCCGCGGCCTGCGGGGCCGCGATTCTTTCAGACAGCTGGCCGGGTCTGGATGAGCTGCTGACGCCTGGGAAGGAAGTGCTGCTTGCCTCGGGAACCGAGGACGTCCTGGCCGTGCTCGGAGGCATGAGCGAGCGCGAAAGAAACCTGCTGGGCGAGGCCGCGCGGGCGCGCATCCTGGCCGAGCACACAAGCGACGCGCGCGCGGCGGAGCTGGAGCGCATCGCGGAATCCGTGGGAGCGAAGTAATAACCGGAAACAATCAACTCGCCCATGCGCAGGGCCTGCTCCTAACGCGCGCCGTCGAGCCGGCGCTGGACAGCTTTGCTGCCGCCCGGCGTGCCGGGGCCGCGCCCGGCCCCTGCGACGCCGGGCGCTGGGAGTGCTTGATGCTTCTCGGCCGCTGGAATGAAGCCCACCAGGTGAGCGATGAGATAGAAGCAGGACGGGCGGACGGGACGCAGCGCTTCTGGGACGGGCAGCCGCTTGCCGGACGGCGCGTGATGCTTCGCTGCCTTCACGGCTTCGGCGACGCCCTGCAATTTATCCGGTACGCGCCGCTTTTACAGGAGGCGAGCGCCTCGCTGTGCGTCGAAGCGAACCCTGAGCTCCTGCCGCTGCTGCGAGCCTGCGACGGCGTCGGGCAGGTGATCTGCTGGGGCCCGGATGCGCCCGCCGTGGAGCCGCCCTGGGATGCGCAGATTGAGATCATGGAGCTTTCGCGAACTTTTCGATCAACCCCGGCCGACGTGCCGACCGGTGCTTACCTGCGCGCCGCGCGGCTGCCTGTCACTGAGCAGACGCGAAGGCTTAGCGAGTTGATCCGGCAGAAACGCGCCAAGGGCTGCCTTCAGGTCGGGGTGTCGTGGCGGTCCAGCAACTGGAACCCTCTTCGCAGCGTACCTTTTTCCGAGCTGTCGGCATCGCTCGACGGGCTCGGAAGCTGTACGTTCTGGAGCGTTCAACAAGGCGGCACCGAGGAACGGGCAGAGGTCCGGCACTTCATCAATATCGAAACCGATCTTGCGGACCTCGCCGTGCGCTTATCGCTGCTGGACTGTGTTGTGACGGTGGACGGCGTGATTGCGCATCTGGCCGGGGCGCTCGGGCTGCCGGTGCTGCTGCTGCTGCCTTTCGCGGCGGACTGGCGCTGGGGCCTTGCCGACACAACTCCCTGGTATCCGCGGGCGCGGCTGTTTCGGCAGATGGAAGCGGGCGCGTGGAATACCCCGCTGCGGCAGATGCGCCGCGCCCTGGAGCATCTGAGCAGGAGATGAAGCAGGAAGCCGTGGAGGACTGCATTGTTCTGGGCGCGGGGATCGCGGGTCTGGCCGCCGCGCGCACCCTGGCCGAAGCCGGTCGAAGCGTTCTTGTGATGGAAGCGCAGGGGCAGGTGGGCGGACGCATGCACACCCGGCACGTTCCCGGCCTGGGCCGGCCGGTTGAGCTTGGGGCGGAGTTTGTTCACGGACGCCCGCCGGAGCTGCTTCTGCTGCTGGAAGAAGCCGGGCTCGCCCTGGTGGAGGGCGAGGGCGAGCAGTTTTGTTCTCTCCGTGGAGAGATCACGAAGTGCCCGGAGGACGACGGCGCGTGGGCGCTGCTCGACGGCATGGAGGCTGTTGCGCGAAGCCGCGGCGACATGAGCTTCGACGACTACCTTGCATTGTCAGCCGCCGCCCGGGAAGACAAGGAG
>CAXTSG010000051.1:0-8357 GCA_964246825.1 uncultured Acidobacteriaceae bacterium
GGGCAAGGCAGCCCCCTGTGCCCGTTACGATGGAATCATGCCCTCACCGCTTGAAGCCTTCCCGCGCACCGGCCGCCCCGAGGCCACCATCGCCCGGCGCGCCGCCGAACGTCTTCGCTCCGGCCACGTTTGGGTATATGCCTCCGACGTTTTGCCCATGCGGCACGAGATGGCCGACGCTTCCGCCGGGCTGGTAGAGGTCCGCGACCAGGCCAGCCTGCTGCTCGGCACCGCGCTGTGGAGCCCGACCTCGCAGATTGCTCTTCGGCTTGTTGCACGCGGGGAGCTTACCGAGGACGCATGGCTCGCGCTGTTTCGCGAGCGCATCCGCGCCTCGCTGGCCCGCCGGGAAGCGATGCTCGATGCCGGAACAGACAGCTGCCGTTTGGTTTTCGCCGAGGCCGACGAGCTGCCCGGCCTGATCGTGGACAAGTATGCCGGGCTTGTGATTTTTCAGCTGCTGGCGGCGGCGCTGGACCGCCCGGAGTTCCGCGAGGCGGTGGTCGGGGAGCTCCGGGACGCGCTCGGGGGCATTGAAACGATCCTGGAGCGACCGGACCCGCGTATCCGCGAGCTGGAATCGCTTTCGGCCCCGGCGGCCGGGCCGTTGTGGAGCGCTGGCGGCGACCCGGCAGCCGCGCGGACCGCGACCGAGTTCCGTTTGAACGGCCTGCGCTTCAGCCTGGACGCGGACGCGGGGCAAAAGACCGGGGCTTTCCTGGACCAGCGGCTCAACTACCGTTTGGCCGCGCGGCACGGGCACGGCGAAGCGCTCGACGTGTGTACCTACCAGGGCGGCTTCGCGCTGCACCTGGCGACCGTGTGCCGGGCCGTAACGGCGCTGGATACTTCGCAGGCCGCGCTCGATGTGGCGGCGCAAAACCTTGCGCTCAACCGCGACATACTAGGCTCGATTGAAATCGACTGGCACCGGGGCGACGCTTTTGCCGTGCTGCGCGAGTGGGCCGACGCGGGCGCGGCCTATGACACGGTGGTGCTGGACCCGCCGGCCTTTGCCAAGACCAAGCGCGCGGCTGAGAACGCCATGCGCGGCTACAAGGAGCTGAATCTGCGCGCGCTCCAGATGCTGCGGCCCGGCGGCACGCTGGTGACCTGCTCCTGCTCGCACCATGTGTCGCTTGAGGATTTTCAGGCGGTGGTCGCCGCGGCCGCCGGAGACGCGGGCCGCCGGGTGCGGCTGCTGGAGCGGACCGGTGCCGCGCCCGACCACCCGGTGATCCTGACGATCCCGGAAACGGAATATCTGAAGTGTCTTGTGCTGGAAGTGGAGGGCTAAGGCATTTTCACTGAAAAAGTACGGCCCCGCACCCTTGCGGGCTTTTCCGACTCACATCCTCAGTGAAAATGCTTTCGCTTCCCGTCTCGTACACTAGGGGAGCGATGCACACGCACGGCTCACCGACGGGCAGCACGCAAACCGTTCTGCAATTTTCCCTGCTGGCGACCGTGGCTTATGTCGCGGTCTGCTTTGGCATGGGGCTGCGGGCGCACTCGCTCGCGCTTTTATCGGAGGCCGGGCACAATGTTTCCGATGCCGCGGCGCTGCTGCTTTCGTTCGCGGCCGTGTGGCTGGGCAGCCGGCCGGCGAACGACGGGAAAACCTTCGGCTACCAGCGGGCCGGGGTCTTGGCGGCATTTTTCAACGCGCTGACGCTGGTGGCGGTTTCCACCTGGGTCGCAATTGAGGCGGTGGCGCGGTTGCGCCATCCGCAGCCGGTAGCGCCGGGCGTCATGATGTGGGTAGCGGCGGCGGGCGTGGTCATGAACGGCTTGATCGCGACGATGCTGTGGCGCGTCAGCGTCCGGGCTCACGGGTCTGACGTGAATCTCCGGTCGGTGTTGATTCACATGCTGGGCGATACGCTTTCCACCGCGGCGGTGATTGTCGGCGGCCTAGCTATTCGGCTGACCGGCTTTTTCTGGATCGATCCCGCCCTGTCGCTGCTGATCGCGGCGCTGATTCTCTGGTCCTCCATCTCCATCGCGCGGGAAACGCTCAACATCCTGCTGGAAGGCACGCCCGAGGGGATGCACCTGCCCGCGGTCCGCGCGGCTATCGCCGGGGTGGAAGGCGTGGAGGATGTCCATGACCTCCATGTGTGGTCGCTCGGCTCGCAGACGCATGCGCTGGCGACGCACATCCGCATCGCCGATATTCCGCCGTCGGAAAGCAGCGCCATTCTGGGCCGCGTAAAGGCGGCGCTGCGGGAGCGCTTCCGCATCCTGCACACCACCATCCAGTTTGAGAACACCGGGTGCGAGACCGAGCACGGCTGTGTCATGGCGATTGAAGCGGACGAGCTGGAGGGTCATCACCACGAGCACGGACACGAGCACCCTGGGCACGGGCACGCCCATTAAGGCGTGCCGTCCGGTGCCGCGCGGGTAACCCTGTCCGACACCCCGGCAGTCCAACCGAGCATGGAAACCGACGTTCTTATTGTGGGCAGCGGACCCGCGGGCTTGTCCACGGCGCTCAACCTTGCCGCTTACGGCATCCGTCCCACACTCATCACCAAGCATCCCGGGGCCGCGCCCACGCCGCGCGCCCATGTCACGAATCAGCGGACCTTTGAGATTTTTCGGGATCTCGGGATTGAGGCGGAAACCCTCGCGCAGGCTACCTCGTACACGCGGATGCCGAACATCCTGTTTACCCGCACGCTTGCCGGGCAGGAGTTCGGACGGATCCGATTTGCCGACAACGATCCGAAGCACTTCAGAAATTATCTTGAGTCGAGCCCCGGCATCATCGCCGACCTGCCTCAAAGCCGCCTGGAGCCGATTCTGCTCAACCATGCGCTTTCCCGGGGGGCGCGCATCTGCTTCCAAACGGAATATCTCGCGAGCGTACAGGACGAGGAAGGGGTGACCGCGACCGTCCGCGACCGCCACACGGGCGAAGAGCGCGCCATCCGCTCCCGGTACCTGGTCGGTGCCGATGGAGGCCGAAGCCGCGTCGCCGCCGAGCTGAAGCTGCCGTTCACGGGCGAGTCGGCGATTGCCTACAGCGCCAACATCGTGTTTGAAGCCGATCTTTCGCAGTATGTGGAACAGCGCCCCGGCTTTCTTTACTTCGTGATGCGCACCGCTTCCGACCCGGGCGGCGCGGGCCTGGGGATTTTGCGCGCCGTGCGCCCCTGGGATGAGTGGGTGCTCACCAAGAATTTCATCTTCAGCCGGGAAGAAGCTGAGTTGACCGAAGAGCAGGCCCTGGAGCTTGTCCGCTCCCACCTGGGGAACGCAACCATTCCCGTCCGCATCACGGCCATCGACCCGTGGGAGCTGAACTCGCTGTACGCCACCCGCTACAGCGACCGCCGCGTATTCTGCGTGGGCGACGCGGTGCATCGGCACGGCCCGGCAAACGGCCTCGGCTCCAATACCGCGATTCAAGATGGATACAACCTGGCGTGGAAGCTCGCGCTTGTACTTGGGGGCAAGGCCGGGGCTCCTTTGCTGGACACCTACGATGCCGAGCGGGTGCCCGTGGGCAAGCAGGCGGTAAAGCGCTCCACGGAAAGCCTGTGGGACTACCTGCCCATCATGGAAGCCCTCACGCCCCCGGACGGGGAAGACACAAATGCCTTTCTGGCAGCCAACACGCCGGACGGTGCGGCCCGCCGAGCGGAGCTTCGCAGGGCGTTGGCTGCCAAGAACCGTGACTTTAACTGCCACGGCATCGAGATGAACCAACGGTACCGCTCCGGAGCGGTTCTCCCGGATTCCCCAGCCGAGCCGGCCCGCGTTGCACCCGGCGACCCGGTGGATGCCGAATTGTTCTACGTTCCAACCACGGAGGCCGGGGCGCGGATCCCCCATGCATGGCTTGAGCGGGATCGGAAGCCTGTGTCCACGCTCGACCTGGCCGGCAAAGGCCGCTTCTGCCTCCTTACCGGCCCTGGGGGCGAGGCATGGAGCACTGCCGCCCGGGCCGCGTCGGAACGGTTCGGCGTGGAGGTAGCCTCCTTCGCAATCGGCCTGGGGTGCTTGGTGGAAGACCCTTACGGCGAGTGGGCGGAGTTGCGCGAAGTGCGGGAGTCCGGCTGCCTGCTGCTGCGCCCCGATGCTCACGTCGCCTGGCGCGCCGCCGAGGCCCCGCTGACGGAAGCGGAAGCGACGCAGGCGGTAATGGAAGCCCTACGGCGGATTCTGGCCGTGCCGTGAGCCGACTCTGCTTATGCGGGCTCAACAGGGCGGTCGGGCTGGTTCAGATACAGTTCTTCTACGCGGGCCAGCGTGTCGATTTCATCCAGCGGCTTGTCGGTGCGGATGCGCTGGATGCGCGGGAAGCGCAGGGCAAAGCCGCTCGCATGGCGAGTCGACCGGGTGATGTTGTTGAACGCGACCTCAAACACGGTGTCCGGCTCGACCGTGCGAAAGTGGCCGTGGTCTTCAAGCGTGTGCGCGTCGAAGTGGGCGGAAAGCGCGTGCATTTCAGCGTCGGTGACGCCGGAGTAGGCTTTGCCGACGTTGAGCAGCTCGCCCCCTTCACCGCGGACGGCAAAAGTGTAGTCGCTGAGGTAGCGGGCGCGGCGGCCCGTGCCGAACTCGGCGCCGGTAACAACTACATCAAGCGTGGCGAGCTCGCGCTTGAGCTTGAGCCAGGCGAGGCCGCGCCGGCCCGGCTGGTACAGGCTGCCGGCGGCCTTGAGCATGACGCCTTCGTTGCCGCGCGCCCGGGCTTCGGTATAAGCCGCGTTCAGCTGGTCGGCGCTTGCTAAACGGATGGCGGGGGCGAGCAGGAGGTGCGGGAAGGCGGGCCGGTCGGCGGGCGCGGCTTCCGGAGCTCCCTGTGCGAAGAGTGGAGGCTGCGGGCTGTGCGCGGCGGCGGCGCGGCCGTCGGTTTCTGCGGCGTGCGCATGGAGGTAGCGCTCCAGGCGCTCGCGGCGCACGGAGAGCGGCCGGTCGAGCTGGAGCGCGCCGTCGGCGTAGAGGAGGTCGAACGCCATAAAGACCACAGGATGCGTGCGGCGCAGCTCGGCGGAAACCTGCTTGCGGCCGAGCCGCTGTTGCAGGGAAGAAAACGGCAGGGCGCGCGCCGGAGCGTCCTCGGCGGCGGGCTGCCAGGCCAGGATTTCGCCGTCCAGGATGGCTGCTTCCCCCAGTGCGGCGAAGGCTTCCATCAGCTCCGGAAAAGCACTCGACAGGTCTTCGCGATTGCGGGAAAACAGCCCCACGCGGCCGGGCTGCGACGGGTCGCCCGCATGCAGCTGCGCGCGCATGCCGTCGTATTTGTCTTCCAGCTGCCCTTCCCGCGGCAGGGGCAACGCGGGTGCCGCTTCCGCGATGCCGGTTTCAGGCCCGCCGGCTTCAGCGGCGATCTCATCGGCAAACCGGGCCATGGCTTCGTCCACTGAGTCCACCGGGCTTGCCAGCATGAAGCCGAGCGGGTGAAACAAGCGCATGCGCGCCTCGGCAAGCGTGCCGGCATGGGCCCGCTCCACCGTTTCCGGCAGGCTGCCGAGCAGCATCCCGGCATGGCGCACCTCGGCCACGTCGCGCTCAAAAGCCGCCGCGACGGCATCCTCCACCAGCGACTGCTTGACGCCGATGCGCATGTCGCCCGAGATGAGCTTGAGGATGTATTTGCACTCCAGGGCAGAGCAGCGAAGGAGCAGCGGGCTGAGCAGTTTGAGCTTGGCCGCGGGGCCGCGCGCTTCGGCAATGGCGGCGAGTGCTCCTTCCAGTTCAGCGAGCGTCGGTGCCGGGCCTGCTGCGGGCGGCCCGGCCTGCTGCATGATGAGCTCCTCGGCGGCGGCACCGATGTCGCCGTGGCGGCGCAGGGCGTGGGTGAACGCGGGCGGCGATGCGTCGGCGCGGGCCGCAACTGCTTTAGAAAGCAGCGCCCCGCCGACCGACAGGTTGCGGCGGTCCACTTCGGGGAACGGTGCTCCGGCGATGTACTGCGCCGCGCGGGCGGCGTCCGCGACCGAAAGCGACCGGAGATAGGCCGCAAGGATGGCCCGCTTTTCCAGCTTTTTCGTCGTAGCGCCCAGGGCTTCACAGGTGGCGGCCCACGGGGCGAGCAGGCCGGCGTTGCCGGGCGGCTCAGGTCTGAGGATGGGAGGGCTGCTCATGGGTTCGCTGAGGGTAGATGCAGGAACAGCCGCGCGGCGGCTGGTAAAATGATGCCATGCGCATCGCCGACCATCTCGGCCCCCTTTAGCGGCTCCTGCTCCCTTGCAATCCGGCCTTGCGTGCCGGGTCGGCTGCCGCCCTAGAATCCTGAAAGCTGCCAAGTACGAGGGGAAGTGTCATGTTTGAACGTTTAGAGCAGATTGCCGCGCGGTATGAGGAGCTGGGGGCGCAGCTGGCCGAGCCGGAAATTGTTTCCGACCAGCAGCGCTACCAGAAAGTCGCCAAGCAGCACCGCGACCTCCAAACCATGGTCGAGGGTTATCGCAAGTACCGGACGATCTCCGACGGCATCGCTGAAGCGCGCGCGATGCTCGCCGAGGATGACCCGGAAATGCGCGCGATGGCCGAGGAAGAACTTCGGGAGCTGGAAGAGCGGCTGCCGCGTGTGGAAGAAGAGCTGAAACTGCTGCTGCTGCCGAAAGATCCAAACGACGAGAAGAACGTGGTGGTGGAGATTCGCGCGGCGACCGGCGGCGACGAGGCTTCGCTGTTCGCGGCGGAGGTGTACCGCATGTACACGCGCTTTGCCGAGCTGCACCGCTGGAAGGTGGAGATTCTTTCAAGTTCGGAGTCGTCGGTCGGCGGGCTGAAGGATGTGTCGTTTGTGGTGGAAGGCGACAAGGTCTACTCGCAGCTGAAGTATGAGAGCGGAGTCCACCGGGTGCAGCGCGTGCCGGCGACCGAAACCCAGGGCCGCGTGCATACTTCCGCAATCACGGTCGCGGTGCTGCCGGAAGCCGAAGAAGTGGATGTCAAGATCGAGCAGAAGGATTTGCGGATCGATACATTCTGCTCGTCCGGGCCGGGCGGGCAGTCGGTGAATACGACGTACTCGGCCATTCGGATCACGCACCTGCCGACCAACACGGTCGTAAGCTGCCAGGATGAGAAGTCGCAGATCAAGAATCGGGAAAAGGCGATGCGGGTCCTGCGGGCGCGGCTGTACGAGGTGGAGCAGGAACGGCTGCACCAGCTGGAAGCCGCGCAAAGAAAGTCGCAGGTCGGCTCGGGCGACCGCAGCGAGAAGATTCGAACTTATAATTTTCCACAGAATCGGCTGACCGATCATCGGATCGGGCTGACATTGCACCAGTTGGACCTGGTGATGGAAGGGCGGATTCAGGCGGTAATTGATGCGCTGATCGCGCACTTCAACGCGGAGCGGTTGAAGGCGGAAGCGGCTTGAGTAGGTGAAGTATACAGGTCATACCGCACACGGAGAACGCAGAGCCGCGGAACGCGGCTTTGCGCCGCAAGATGTTGAGTTGGCCACCCAAAGTGCAAGCCAAAGCGGCCGGCTTTTCACTAAGATGGATAAGTATGGAACGTTGCAGATGCAGTTTTTAGGGACAAACGGCTTGACCGTGGTTACTGAAACGAAGGGCAGAAACGCAGGAAAAATCACTCCTGGTGGAGGGAAATAAATATTTCGCTGACCGCAATAGAATCCATTCTAAAGAGAGAAGCTATTGAAGGCTTATTAGCGGCAGGCGCTCCCGGGGGACGAGTACCACGATGAAGCTTCCGACATACAAACTGAGCTTCAAAAGCTGCATGGCGATGAAGTAACCGGAGAGCTCATATCGGCGAGCATAGCTCTCGTTGGGAGCGGGCGTTTGGTCCCTTCTCCGAAGAAGATCGAGAGAAAAGGTTTTCGGTGCTCCAGAGCGTCGTGCGGCAAGTTGTCCACGAGCATTGCACGTATGTGGCATTTGAAAAAGCTGAAAAAGGGCCGGACAGCAGGAGCGATACCACTCGCCGTGCTGTCTCATGATCGGAGCGGTAACTTTTAGAGATGCGCATCGGGCTTCCCAATTTCTTAAACTCGGCAGATGATGCCGAGTGAGCTTCATTTTGCCGGGCAAGTTATGGAGCAGGGTAGTCGTGCTCTCGCCACGGTGTCCGATCATTCTGGCCGTGATGCCGGGCTGCTGCTTCAGTATGTATTGAAACGCGACCGTGCCTGGCTGCTGGCGCATCCGGAAGCTCCGCTCACCCCGACACAGATTGCGGAATACACCGTGCTGCTCACGCGCCGCCTCCGGCACGAGCCGATGCAGTACATCCTCCGCGAGCAGGAGTTTTACGGCCTGCGCCTTCGGGTAACGCCCGCCGTGCTGATACCCAGGCCCGAGACCGAGCACCTGGTGGAAGAGGTGCTTGCACGGCTGCCGCGGGACCGCGCTGTGTGGATC
>CAXTSG010000051.1:8367-9089 GCA_964246825.1 uncultured Acidobacteriaceae bacterium
GGGGGGGGGGCCCGGGTTGTGTGGATGGCGTTTGTGGGTACTGGGTCCGGCGCTATCGCGCTCGCGCTTGCGCACGGGCTGCCCCTTGCCGAGGTGGATGCGCTCGATCTGTCGCCGGGCGCGCTGCAAGTTGCGCGGGAAAACGCGGAAGCGCATGCGCTTGCGGCGCGGGTGCGGTTTCTGCGATCGGACCTCCTCCATGCCGTACGGGACCGCGCCTACGATTGCATCGTATCTAACCCGCCCTACGTCGCCGCCGGAGAGGTTCTGGAGCCGCAGGTAGCGGACTGGGAGCCGCACGAAGCACTGTTTGCCGGCGACGACGGCCTTGCGGTGTATCGCCGACTGCTGCCGCAGGCGGCGGGCTGCCTCCGGCCCGGCGGACTGTTTGCCGGCGAGCTGGGAGCGGGGCAGGCAGACAGGCTGAGGGAGCTTTTCCGGGCCGACGCCCGATGGACGGAGCCGATTTTTCTTGAAGATCTTCAGCTGATCGCCCGGGTGGTTACGGCGCATCGTAAGGAGGAACTTGATTCCGTGTGATTTGTGCGGCGGATAACAGTACGGCTTCGCTGTTTCCGGTAGAGATTAGAAAAATCCGCGCCCCCTAGCGGGCGGCTTGAAAGGTTTGCTCCTTGCGGTTGCACTTGCTTTCTTTCCTCAGCCTGCTGCCGGCAATGCTTCTCCCTGCCGTGGTCCCGCAGGCATCCGGGCAAGCGATCGGC
>CAXTSG010000051.1:9099-14779 GCA_964246825.1 uncultured Acidobacteriaceae bacterium
CCGCCGGTCTCCCGACCGAAAGCCGCTCCCTGCCGTCAGTAAAGGACGAGGACGACGATCGGGGTCGGGGCTACGGTTGGCGCGGGCTGATCTGGCAGACGGTGGAGTTCGACCTGGCGGAGAACGGCTTTCGCATCCCCAGCGACTACGTGATGCGCGACCTGCTGGCGCATAAGCCGTTCTGGCACGACTGGCTGGCCTCGAACAAGCAATGGAACATGGGCCGCTTCAGCGACGGTGATGACTTCCTGGTGGACGAGGTGGGGCACCCTATGCAGGGGGCTGTGTCGGCGTATCTTGAAATTCAAAACAGCCCGACCGACTCGCGCATCGAGTGGGGCGACCCGGGCTACCTGCACTCGCGGTTCAAGGGTTTTCTGTGGGCGACGGTATTCAGCACGCACGAAAAGATCAGCCCGGCAGGCGAGGCCGGCGTCGGCAACGACGGCGGCTTTACCTACGGCAACCAGTGCCACTACCTGTGCACCGCGGCGACCTTCGGACCGGGTACAACGGATACCAAGTACACCAACAATACCGGCTGGACCGACTTTGTGATTACGCCCACGGTCGGCATGCTGTGGGTAGCGGCTGAAGACGTGCTCGATAAAGAAGTCAGCGACCGCTTGACGGAGCGCTTCCCGGGCAAGCTGTGGCCGAAGGTCGTGCGCGGCGGGCTCAACCCTTCGCGGTCGTTTGCCAACCTGCTGCGCTGGCAAAACCCCTGGTATCGCGACTTCCAGCATGGGCTGCCCGAGCCGGACCGCGTCCGCTTCTTTCCCTCGGACGAGGCGGCGGCATGGCGGAAGGTGCCGCGCATACAGATTGCCCCATTTGTGAGCGGGTTTTCCCTTGCAACCAACACGGCGAGCTGCTTCAACTGCACGGCGCTCCATCGCGGGGCCGGCTTTGAAGCCACAGCAAACATCCGCGGCTGGCTGGGCTTTGACGCTGCCGTAAGCCGGCAGGCAAATGCCAGCCCCTTGCCGAGCGACCGCGCCGGGGGCGACATGCTGTTCGCGGTTTTCGGGCTGGGCGCGACCAAAGAATGGCGCAGCTACGGCGTCCACCTCGGTCTGCGGCCCGGCGTCGTCCGCTACAGCCGCGCTTACCTCACGAGCCCGCGAACCTTTGTGATTAACACCTACCCGCAAGGCGTGGGCACAACGCAAACCGCGCCCGTCGGAGATACCCAACCCGGGGTGGTGGATGCCCATGGACTGCCTGGTGAGCCCGATCTGGGCGCGATCCACCACTTTGTATGGAACGTGAACCTGAGCGCGGATTATCGGCTGACGCCGCACCTGGCCTTCCGCGCGGGCATCAACGAGAACCTTGTGCGTTACCGCTCGGATAAGGTCAACGCGCCGGGCATCGGCGTGCCGCCTTACCTGAGCTGGCTTTCCAAGGAGAACTTCATCAATCGCGGCGGGTACTCTTTCCAGTTGGGGCCGGTGGTGTCGTTCTAAAAGCCGGGAACGCGTCCCCGGCTTTTATGCAGGAACCGCCTGCCGGCCGCCTACCTCAAACAGCAGGCGATTGTTCAGCGGGTCGGCATCGACCAGCACATGATCCCCGTGCAGCACCTCACCGTCGAGGATTTTGACGGCAAGTGGATCCTGCACCAGCTTTTGGATCGCGCGCTTGAGCGGACGAGCGCCATACGCCCGGTCGTAGCCGGTCAGGATGAGCTGACGCCGCGCGCCTTCTGTCATCGTGAGCGTGATCTTGCGGTCGGCCAGCAGCCGCTTCATGTCATCTAGACGCAGGTCGATGATGTGCGTCAGCTGCTCCTCGCCGAGCGGGCGGAAGAGCACGATGTCATCCACGCGGTTCAGGAACTCGGGGCGGAAGTGCCCTTTCAGCACGTCCATGACTTCTTCGCGCGCCAGCTCCCAGCCGGACTCGCTTTCAAGTGCCTCGCCTTGAAGCACTTGCGCGCCAAGGTTAGAGGTCATGATGAGCACCGTGTTCTTAAAGTCCACCGTGCGGCCCTTGGAGTCGGTAAGCCGGCCGTCGTCCAGCACCTGCAAAAGCACGTTGAATACATCCGGGTGCGCTTTCTCGATCTCATCAAACAGGATGACGGCATAGGGCCGACGGCGGACTGCTTCCGTGAGTTGACCGCCCTCGTCGAAGCCCACATAGCCCGGCGGCGCGCCGATAAGCCGCGCGACCGCATGCTTTTCCATATATTCCGACATATCGATGCGCACCATGGACTGCTCATCGTCGAACAGGAACTCGGCCAGGGCGCGGGCGGTCTCGGTTTTGCCCACACCGGTCGGGCCCAGGAACAGGAACGAGCCGATGGGCCGCTTGGGGTCGCTGAGGCCCGCGCGCGAGCGCCGGATCGCATTTGCGACCGAGAGAAGCGCATCGTCCTGGCCGATGACGCGGTCGCGCAGGCGGCCCTCCATGGCAACCAGCTTGCGGACCTCGCCTTCCAGCATCTTCGTGATCGGGATGCCGGTCCACTTGGAGACGATGGACGCGATGTCTTCCTCGTCCACCTCCTCCTTGAGCATGCGGACGCCGTGCTCCATGTCGTCCTGCAAGGTGTTCAACTCGCGCAGCTCGGCTTCCAGCTTCGGCAGCTCGCCGTAATGGATTTGCGCGGCGCGCTCCAGGTTGCCGCCCCGCGTCTGCTCGTCAGCTTCAAAGCGCAAAGCCTCCACGCGCTGCTTGACCTCGCTTAGGCGGGTGATCGCTTCGCGCTCCTTTTGCCAGCGGGCGCGCAGGCCGGTCGACTTTTCCTTGAGCTCGGCAAGCTCGCTTTCGACCGCCTGCAAGCGCTCGCGCGAGTTGGGGTCGGTTTCGCGGCGCAGCGCGGCTTTCTCGATTTCAAGCGAGGTTGTCGCGCGCTCCAGCTGATCGATCTCCTCCGGCACCGAGCCGATCTGGATGGCGAGCGAGGCCGCGGCCTCATCTACCAGGTCGATAGCCTTGTCGGGCAGGAAGCGGTCGGAGATATAGCGGTGCGAGAGCGTTGCGGCAGCGACGATGGCCGCATCCTTGATGCGCACTTTGTGGTGCGCTTCGTAGCGCTCCTTGAGCCCGCGCAGGATCGCGACGGTATCTTCCACGTTCGGCTCACCGACATAGACCATCTGAAACCGCCGCTCCAGCGCAGCGTCTTTCTCGATGTACTTGCGGTACTCGTTCAGCGTGGTTGCACCGATGGCGCGCAGCTCACCGCGCGCAAGCGCCGGCTTGAGCATGTTGGCCGCGTCGATCGCGCCTTCGGCCGCGCCCGCGCCGACCAAAGTGTGCAGCTCGTCGATAAACAGGATGATCTGGCCGTGCGAGTCCTCAATCTCCTTCAGGATAGCCTTGAGGCGGTCCTCAAACTCGCCGCGGTACTTGGCCCCGGCCAGCATGGAGCCGAGATCGAGCGAGACGACCTTTTTGTTGCGCAGGATTTCGGGCACATCGCCGGAGACGACGCGGCGCGCTAGACCCTCGACAATCGCGGTCTTACCCACGCCCGGTTCTCCAATCAGCACCGGATTGTTCTTGGTACGGCGCGAAAGTACCTGGATGACACGGCGAATTTCTTCATCGCGGCCGATCACGGGGTCGAGCTTGCCGCGGCGGGCAAGCTCGGTTAAGTCTTTCGCATACTTCTCCAGCGACTGGTACTTGGCCTCGGGATTTTGATCGGTCACGCGCTGCGAGCCGCGCACGGCGGTCAAGGAGCGCAGGATGGCCTCATGCGTCGCGCCGAAGCTCGCGAGTAGCAGGCCCGCGCCGTCGTTTTTGGCCTCGGCCAGGGCCAGCAGCAGGTGCTCGGTCGAGACGTACTCATCCTTGAAGTTGGCGGCCTCTTTGGCGGCCTGGTCCAGCACGCGCTGGAGCGCCTGGCCCAAGCCGGGCTGCGAGCCGCCGGCAACCTTCGGCAGTTTGCCCAGTGCTTCCTTTATCTTGCCGTCCAGCTGCGCCGTGGGCACGCCGGTCTTCTCCAGCACCGGCAGAATGACGCCCTCGCGATCGGCCAGCAGGGCGGAAAGCAGGTGGAGCGGCAGGAGCTCCGGGTTGCCGTTGTCGCCGGCGGCGGCGCTTGCAGCCTGAAAGGCCTCCTGCGATTTCACGGTGAACTTATCCCAACGAATAGCCATATGGGTAAACCTTCTTCACTTCAGGGATACAACGGACCGACAGCCGTTGTCCCGACTTTTCCCGTCTACAAGCCCTTAACGGACCGGAAACGGAAGGCACCCTGTTGTGCCGCATCGGTATAGACGCACGCAGCGCTGTAAAAGATGCAGGAAATATGAGTGCATGTCTATCAATGCTGGTGCAGGATTTAACTTGCTGAAGGAAAGGGGCGGTTTAGCTGCCGGCGGGGCTGACCCAGCGCCGGCGCGGCGAGCGGCGTACCGGAATGGAGTTGGCCGTATCGCGCAGGCCGATCCAGTTTTCCGCGACCACGATGCTGTTCTCGGGCTGCCGGGTGTCGTAGCGCACCGAGCACGGGAAGCCGATGCGGATGTCGGCAAGTGCAATGAATTCTTTCAGATGGGTGATGTCCTGCGAGCACTCATAGCTGACGCCGGAAATCTCGTACTTATAAAGAATGAGCTGCATGCCCTCGGGCCGGCCCGCTTCGTAGGGATCCAATTCGGAAACATCAATTACGGTGCCGTCGATGATGCGGCCGCCGAGCACAAGATCCTGGCGGCGCGTCCGCTCCAGCTCTTCCTCGCTGGTGCGCGTACGGGTGGCCATGTACCAGGCCACACCGCCCAGGCAGGCGATTCCGGCGGCAAGGGTGGCAAAAACCTGGTGGTCCCGCAGGGAAAGCCCGTTCATTGCCGCACTCACTCCCGACGCAAGCGCGGTCTCGCCGTGCCACGTACAGGAAGCATACCCCAGGTCGGGAGCGGCTGCCGCCGGGACCTCATACTATACTGAGTGGATTCCTTATGGCTCATCCTCAACCTCTTCCGTCCGCATCCACGCTTCGCTCCGCGGAAGGAGACCTGTCGCTCACGGGCGGCCGGCGCATTCGCAGCACCACGGTGATCTGCGTGCGCCGCGGCGCCTCCGTGGTGATGGCGGCCGACGGCCAGGTGACCCTGGGCGATGCCGTGCTGAAGCATTCCGCGCGCAAAATCCGCCGTCTGTACCAGGACAAGGTGCTGGCGGGCTTTGCCGGCTCAACCGCGGATGCGTTTTCACTGTTCAGCCGGTTTGAAGGCAAGCTGGAGCAGTATGCCGGCAACATCGGCCGGGCCGCGGTGGAGCTTGCGAAGGACTGGCGCACTGACAAGATGCTGCGCTCGCTGGAAGCGCTCCTGATCGTCTCGGACCTGAAGGAAAGCTATCTGATCTCCGGAACGGGCGACGTGATCGAGCCCGATGAAGGCATTGCCGCGATCGGCTCCGGCGGCTCCTACGCGCTGGCCGCCGCGCGCGCCCTGCATGACAACACGGAGATGAGCGCCCGCGACATCGCGGAAAAGTCGCTCCACATCGCCGCGAAAATCTGCATTTATACCAACAGCAACGTCCTGGTAGAAGAGCTCGGCCCCGCCGCCGCGCCCAGGCCGTAGGAAGACATACACGCGATGGCTATTTACCTCCCCGGCACCGCCGACGACCAGGAGCTTGCGCTCGAAGACCTGACGCCGCGCGAGATTGTGGCCGAGCTCGACAAGTATGTGATTGGCCAGCGCGC
>CAXTSG010000052.1:0-14677 GCA_964246825.1 uncultured Acidobacteriaceae bacterium
CGAATACGTTATGCTGGACGCCACACACCTCGCACACCTCCACGATCAAGCCAACTCACATTGGCACAACGCGACGCACGTCGCACCCGACGCGCGGGATGCGTTTGACAAGCTGGTGCTCGAACAGCACCGCGCCAATTTCGATTTATGGCACCGAGAAGACGCTGCCCGTGACCCAATGGCTGCCGACCAGGCCATCGCTGCCGTCAAGCGCGCCATCGACAAGCTCAACCAGCGACGCAACGACCTAGCCGAACGCCTCGACCGGATGCTCATCGACAGCGCTCCTCCAATGTCCTCACAGTCACCACTGCACTCCGAAACACCGGGGCTCATGATCGACCGGCTCTCCATCCTCGCGTTAAAGATCTTCCACACAGAAGAAGAAACACATCGCTCTGGCGCGGACGAAGCGCATCACCGGCGCAACTGCGAACGCCTTTTGCTGCTCCGCGAACAACGGGACGATCTCGCGGCCTGCCTGCAGGCTCTCTGGTTGGAGATTCTCGTGGGTCAACGCCGCTTCAAGCTGTATCGGCAACTCAAGATGTACAACGATCCCAGCCTTAACCCGGCCGTATATGGAGCGTCGCTTCCGCTTGCCCGGTAAGGAAGCGCGGCTCTCTGCGCCGCCGCGCTTAAAGTTGACGGAACGCGCGTACCTGCGTATAAAACGAGGCAGCCGATTGTATGCTTTCTACAAGTTAGACTGATTCACCTGTAGGTGCGGACCACATGGAGACCCCCAAGGCCGAGCGTATGTCCAAGTCCAACGGTTCACCCAAAACACTGGCCGCGAAAATTCGCCCCTTTACCAACAACGCGCAAAAGGAAGCCTTACAGGTCTACGCGGCTGCCTTGCAGGCGATGCAGTCCGGCGAGTTTGAAGAAGCGCTTGCGAGCTTTCAGTCGATTGACGGCAACAGCCCCGCGGAGGTCCGCGAGCGCGCCCGCGTGTATGAGCAGGCCTGCCGGCGCCAGCTGCAGCAGCGCGCCGCCGAGCTGCGCTTTGAGACGGCTTCAGAGCAGTTTGACTATGCCATCGCGCTGATCAACAACAGCGACTACGAGGAAGCGCGTGAGCACCTGGAAGCTATCCTGGAGCGGGCCGACGAGACCGACTACGCCCACTACGGCCTTGCCATGCTGCACAGCATGACCGGCCAGGCGGAAGGCTGCCTCCACCACCTGGAGCGCGCGATCGAGTTGAACCCGCACAACCGCATCCACGCGCGCAGTGACGTGGATTTTCGTCAGATGGCGGATGACCCCCGCTTTACCGAACTGCTGTACCCTGAGGCGATTTAGCTCGAGCGCGTTTCGCCCGGTATGGTCGAAGTTCCCCCAGTACAACCCGATCCGGTGCGCCCTGTTTCGCCGGAAGCTCCCGGCAGCGAACCGCTGCGTGTGGTCGCTATCGGCGGCGGCACGGGCTTGTCCACGCTGCTGCGCGGCTTCAAGCGATTTACCGCCTCCAAGTCGCCGCTTGCCGCGCCTCCCCCCGCTGCCGAGTGCCTGATTGCCGATCTTGCGGCGGTAGTGACCGTTACCGATGACGGCGGCTCTTCCGGGCGGCTTCGCAAGGACTTCAACATGCTGCCGCCCGGCGATCTGCGCAACTGCATGGTCGCTCTTTCTGAGGACGAGCAGCTTCTGTCCCGGCTTTTTCGCCATCGTTTTCGCTCCGGCGGCGAGCTGGAAGGCCACGCCTTCGGCAACCTCTTCGTCGCTGCGCTTCAGGAGATTACGGGCGACTTCGCCCAGGCCGTCAAGCTGGCGGCTGAGGTGCTCGCCACGCGCGGGCGCATCTACCCGGCGACCAACGCCAATGTAACGCTGGCCGCGCTGATGAACACAGGGGAAACAATCCGCGGGGAAACACAAATCACCGGCAGCAAATCGCGGATTGTGGAGTTGATGCTGGAGCCCGCGCACGCCGCGCCCCTGCCGGAAACCCTGGAAGCGATTGCCGCCGCCGACCTGATTACCCTGGGCCCGGGATCGCTGTTCACCAGCGTCATCACCAACCTGCTGGTCGCGGGCATCCCGGAAGCCTTGGCCGGAGCGCGCGGCACCCGCGTTTACGTATGCAACCTCATGACCCAGGGCAATGAAAGCCTCCACCTTTCCGCTTCCGAACACATCCGGCGCATCCATGAGCATGTACGCGAGCCGTTCATTGACTACGCCCTGATCAATACGGCACCTGTACCAAGCGCCGTGCGCGAGCGCTACGCCGCCGAAGGAGCCGAGGTTATCGCCGCCGACGTGGAACAAATTGAGAAGATGGGAATTCGCTGCATCACGGGCGCGTTCGCAGCCGAAGGCGACGTGCTTCGCCACGATGCGGACTTTGTGGCAAGAACAACGCTGCGCCTGGCGCTTGCGGAGCGTGCGGCGAAAAAGCGTTTGCGCTAAAAGAGCTAACGTTGTACTTATAATTTCAGCATAACAATGGGTATGATTTGCCGCCCGTTTTTCTGATAGATATGAAAACGGTGGTCAAGGGTAAATACGGCAGCCTTGGGATGAAGCTCCGCCATGCGCACCAAGCTCGCATCCGCCAGTGACATCGGCAAATCTTTGTACTTGTACATGAGGGTTTGCAGCGCCTTCCACTCGCGCAAAATTGAGAACTCAACCACCAGAACTCCCGAAGCCAAAAACTGGAAAGTTGTTGCGGGCCGTTGTTCTGGCGTGAAAGCAGAGAAATGCTTCCACCAATGCCGGCTCATACGTTGCAAACGGAACCGGCAAATTCGCTAGAGTAGCGACGGCCCAAGGACGGTTGATTTCATCCGATGGAAGAAACGCAACCAATGGGCCTGTATCCAGTAGGGTTGTCGGTTTACTCGCCAAAACCGCGCATGTGTTCCGGGTTAGTTGCGAGATCGCTTGGGCCGCCCTTTACGGAGCCGCATAAGTGGCCCACCAGGTCAAATGCACGAACCTGCTTTGCACTGCTCTTTTTAGCTAATTTTCTAGCGCCTCACGCAGAACGGCGGACTTGGAGCTACGTTTCTCTTTGGCTAAATCATCCAGCTTGGCAGCTAAGGCTTCAGGAAACTTGCATGTCACCGTTCTCATGCCCCAACGTAATACCGCTTGCAGCAGGAAGCAATACACAGCTCTGTGCCGGTCAGCCCGTAGTCCGCTTCAGCTGCCCGCAGGCCGCATAGATATCCCGCCCTCTTGGCCTGCGGATGTAGACCGTGACCCCGCGCGCGATCAGCCGCCGCTGGAATGCATCGACCGCCTCCGAGGCGGGCTGCGCATAGGGTGTTCCCGGGCCCGGGTTCCACACGATGAGGTTGACATAGGCCGGAAAGCCGGCGCGCTTCACGAGCATCACCACTTCATCGGCGTGGTCGAGCCGGTCGTTGACCCCGCCCAGCAGCACGTACTCAAACGTGATCTTCTCGCGGGGCCCGAGCGGGATCGTTCGCACGGCGTCGATCACTGCCGCCGTGTTCCACTTGCGCGTAACGGGCATCACCGCTTCTCTTACCTCGTCGTTGGAGGCATTGAGCGAAATCGCCAACTTGGGCCGCACCGGCTCCGCGCCAAACCGGAGAATCCCCGGCACAATGCCCGAGGTCGACACCGTCATGCGCGAAGGCTGGAGGCTCATCGGACCGATCAAGAGGCGGAAGGCGGCGATCCAGGCGTCATAGTTCAGGAAAGGCTCGCCCATGCCCATGAACACCAGGTTGATGCGGTCGCGGCCCAGGTGGACGCTCTGCCGCTTGAGCACCGCCGCGACCTGCCCGGCAATCTCGCCCGCCGTCAGATTCCGCACCATGCCCATTTTTGCCGTCAGACAAAATTGGCAGTTCACCGCGCAGCCGATCTGCGAAGACACGCAGACGGTCGCCCGGCGTTGCGGGCCGCTGCTGCCGCGCGTGTCCTCGGGCTCCGACTCCTCCACGCGCTCCGCGCCGTCGCCGCCCGGCATCCACACCGTTTCCACGGTTTGCCCGTCGAGCCCGGCGATCAGGTAGCGCTCCGTACCGTCGACCGAGCGGTAGGTTTCCAAAATCTCCGGCAGTCCCACCGTGTACCCGGCCCCGGCAAGCTGCTCACGAAAGCTCTTCGGCAGGGTGGAAAGCTCATCGAGTGAGCCGGCCCACTGCCGATACAGCGCATGCTCCAACTGCTGCGCGCGAAAGCGCTTTTCGCCGAACCGCTGCGCCGCGGCCAGCAGCGCGGAAGCGTCCATGCCAAACAAAGGCACCGGCTTCGGACCGGAGCCCCCACGTACAATAGGGAATACCTCATTTTGTGTAAGAGCTTCCATGACCGGTATCTTCAGGGTACCGCAGCCGAAGCAGAGAAGGGCAAGCATGACAGCAGCACCCGAGTCGATTTACACCACGCCGGACCGTAATATCCGCCGCACCACACTCCCGAACGGCATGATTGTTCTGACCGAGGAAATGCCCCATGTGCGCTCGGTCGCCATGGGCGCCTGGGTGCGCGCGGGCTCCCGCCACGAGGCAGCCGAGGTTAACGGCATTTCGCACTTCGTGGAGCACATGGTCTTCAAGGGCACCGCCCACCGCTCCGCCCAGCACATCGCGCGCGAGGTCGACGGCATCGGCGGCAACCTGGATGCGTTTACCGGCAAGGAAACCGTCTGCTTCAACATGAAGGTGTTGGATGAGCACACGCCCAAGGCGCTCGACATCCTTTCCGACCTGGTGCTGCACCCCACCTTCGCCGAGGATGAAATTCAGCGCGAGCGCGGCGTCATCCTCGAAGAAATCAAGATGGACGAGGACAACCCCGACTACCTGGTTCACGAGATCTTTACGCAGAACTTCTGGCAGGGCCACGCACTCGGCAAACCGATCCTAGGGACGGAGAAGACGGTCGGCGGCTTTGACCGCGCCAAGATCGTCAACTTTCATGAATCACGCTTTCATGGCGGCAACATCGTGTTTTCCGCCGCCGGGCATATCGATCACGAGCGGTTTGTCGCAATGGTGACCGACAAGTTTGCCGCCCTGCCTCCGGGCGAGTCGCTCACGGTGGAAGCCCCGCCGAAGACCGCAGCCAAAATCATTCTGCGCAGCAAAAAATCTCTGGAACAGGTGCAGCTCTGCCTGGGTGTGCCGGCGCGGCCGCTGGCGGATGAGTCCCGCTATGTTTCCCTGCTGCTCAATACCATCCTGGGCGGCGGCATGAGTTCGCGGCTCTTCCAGACGGTGCGCGAGGAGCATGGCCTGGCCTACTCCATCTACTCGGATCTCAATCCGTACCGCGACACCGGCTCGCTCTGCGTGTTTGCCGGTACCTCTGCCGACAAGGCAACCGAGCTGATCCGTCTGGTCATGGCCGAGTTCCGCCGCCTCAAGGAGTCGCCGGTCGAGGCCGACGAACTGCGCCGCGCCAAGGACCAGCTCAAGGGCAACCTGCTGCTTTCCCTGGAAAGCTCCGGCTCCCGCATGTCGAACCTAGCCCGCCAGCAGATGTACTTCAACCACTTCTTCGGGCCGAACGAGATCCTGGCGCGTGTGGAGGAGGTCCGGGTTGAGGACATCCAGGCGATGGCGCAGTCGCTGTTCGACCCGGAGCGCGTCGCGCTGACCATGCTCGGGCGTTTGGACGGGGTTAAGGTGGAGCGCGAACAGTTAGCCTGCTAGTTAGCGCTGCGCCTGTCGCAGGACGGGCGCGGCCTCGGTTCCCAGCAGCTCAATCGCCCGCATCAGCTTCCCGTGCGGCAGCGCCGCGACACTCATTTGTAGATTCAGCCGCATAATCCCGCCGAGCGCCTCGCTGTAGTACGCAATCTTTTCGGCGACGGCTTGCGGGTCGCCCACGACCAGGGCGCCCTTCGGCCCGCGAAGCGCGTCAAACTGTGCCCGCGTAGTCGGCGGCCAGCCCCGCTCCTTGCCGATCTGCGTGAACATGGCCGCGTAGCCGGGGAAAAAGTCGGCCTCGGCCTGCTCGTTGGTCTCCGCGACATAGCCCAGGGCGTGTACCCCGACCGGGAGCTGCCCGGGAGCATACCCGGCGCGGCGGCCGCTTTCGCGGTACAGGTCCACCATCGGGCGAAAACGGTGCGGCTCGCCGCCGATGATGGCAACCATCAGCGGCAGCCCAAGCGTACCGGCACGGGCAAAAGAGTGCGGCGTCCCGCCGACACCCAGCCAGATCGGAAGTCTGGCCTGCACCGGCCGCGGGTACACCTCCTGCCCGGTCAGCGCCGCTCGGTGCCTGCCGGCCCACGACACGGTAACCTGCTCGCGCAGCCGGAGCAGCAGGTCGAGCTTTTCCGCAAACAATGAGTCGTAGTCCGCGACATCAAGGCCAAACAGCGGGAAGGATTCGATAAACGATCCCCGGCCTACCACGATTTCCGCCCGGCCTTGAGAGATCAAATCAAGCGTCGCAAACTCCTGGAAAACCCGGACCGGGTCGGCCGCGCTGAGCACTGTAACCGCGCTTGCCAGCCGGATGCGTTCGGTGCGGGCGGCAGCCGCGGCCAGAAGAACCGCCGGGGCGGAATCAAGAAACTCACTGCGATGGTGCTCGCCGATACCGAATGCATCGAGCCCCACCTGCTCGGCCAGCACGACCTCCTCCAGCAGGTGCGCCACTCGGTCTACAGCCGTGGGCGCGATGCCCGTGGAAGGGTTAGGCGAAATCGCGACAAAACTATCCAGGCCAAGCTGCATCGGGCTCCTTCTTGCTACGTACTCCCGGTTCGATGCCGAAGCCCCGCAGCAGCCCGGCTCCCAAGTATGGCGGAAGCCGGGCTGCGACCCTACAAAACCGTCCTTGGCGGGCAACGGCTGACAGACACCGCTCCGTCAGTTAGCATTTGGAGCGAGGGGATTGCTCACCTGCCAGCCTTTCGCGGAGTCGCATAGCCATGACCTTGCTTAAAGTATCGGATCCAAAGCGCCGGGCACACCCGGAAGCCGGTTTTACACTCGTTGAGCTGCTGATCGTCATCTCCATCGTGGTTATCCTGATGCTGGTGCTGATTCCGCAGCTGACCTCGGCACGCATCGCCGGCAACGAAACCGCCGCCCGCGCCGACCTGAAGAACATCACCTCGGCCGAGCTTTCCTACGCCACATCGTTCCCGGAAAAGGGTTTTACCTGCAACTTTTCCGACCTGACCGGAGGCGCAAGTTCCTTCCTGGATAAGAGCCTCGCCAATGGTTCGCAGGCCGGCTACAACTTCACTTTCTCCGGCTGCAGCTCTAAGGGCGGCACCGTGAACTATTACCAGGTCGTCGCGCAGCCGCAGGTGGTGGGCAAAACAGGCCGCGCCAGCTTTTGCACGGATGTAAACGGCTCGATTACCAGCGACCCGACCGGCGGTACCAACTGCCTCCAGGCCGCGCCGGGTACCGCGCCCGCTCCCGCCGGGGAAGCCGCGCCCGCTGCCGGCGCAACGACCAGCTCGCAGTAGTAGGCACAATGGGCCGCCGCTTGCTTGGAGGAATGCCGGGCCTGCTCGATGCCGGGTCCGGCTTTGGTGCCGGGCGGGAAGAGCGCGGCTACACGTTGATGGAGGTCCTTGTTGTGGTCTCTGTCCTGCTGCTGCTTACCTTGATTGTGATTCCCAACCTGCCCGGCCGCAAGATCCAGGCCAACGAGGTTTCCGCGATCCAGGCCCTGCGCGGCATCTACGCGGCCGAGGTTTTGTACGAGAGCACCTATCCTTCCCGGGGCTTTGCCTGCTCCCTCCGGGCGTGGGGGGGGGGGGGGGGGGGGGGGGGGGGCCCCCGGGGGTGGGGGCCCCCCCCCCAGCGCGGAACAGGCCCGGGTGCTGCCTGCCGACCTGGCTTCGGGAGAAAAAAGCGGCTACCGCTTCAGCGTGGAACAATGCATAGAGGGCGAAGGGGCAAATCGCAACACTCACACCGGCTTCGAGGTCACGGCGATTCCGAAGACCGTGGGCACTACCGGCCATCGCGGCTTTTGCATCGATCAGGGCGGTGAAATCAAGGCTGACCCCACCGGCGGTGCCAACTGCACGCAGAACCTGCCGTAGCCGTGCCGTACCGTTCGCCCCTCAGGCGCGCGCTCCTGTGCCTCTTCCTGACCGCATGGCCGGGGCAGGCGCAGAGAGGCCCGCGGCAGCTCGCGGCAGATATCGACAAGCACTACAACGCGCTTCATTCGCTTTCGGTCACTTTTACGGAAACCTATGACGGCATGGGGATGCACCGCGTGGAGCGGGGCAGCCTGCTGTTGAGCAAGGGCGGCCGCTTACCGGGCAGCCCAGGCCGAATGCGCTGGACCTACAGCACACCGCCGGGAAAGCTCTTTGTTTTTGACGGCCGCGATGCTTACTTCTACGAGCCCGGGCAGGCCGAGGCGCAGCGGGTGCCGGCGAAGCAGCTTGGCGCGGAGGATGATCCTCGCTCCCCCCTGGCGCTGCTGCTGGGCCATGCGGAGCTGGCAAAGCAGCTTGCCGGCCTCACCCTGAGCCCGGCCGCGAGCGGGGATGCCACGCTTTCCGGGGTGCCGCGCGGGCTGGAAGGGCGCGTCGAGCGATTGAGCGTTACCGCCGCGCCGGACGGAACGGTTCGTAAGCTCACAGTAGAAGAGGCAGATGGTGCGCGTACCGCATTCGAGTTCGGGGGCGAGCAGCCGAACGCGCCCGCGCCGGCTTCGGCGTTTGTCTTTGTGCCGCCGGCCGGCGTCCATATCGTCGACGGCATCGCCCCCATGTAGTGGGGGAAGCGGTACTCTGTGCTCATGCGATTTCTTGCCTTCCTGCTGCTCCTCGCGGCCGCGTCCGCCCCGGCTCAGTTGCCTGCTCCGTGGCAGATGGAGCCGAGCGAAACCACGGCGGACCTGCGCGGCATCCACGCGGTCGGCGGCGGGGTCGTGTGGGCGTCGGGCTCGGGCGGCACGGTGCTGCGCTCACAGGATTCCGGCTTTGAGTGGCAGCAGTGCGCAATCCCTCCCGGTGCGGAAAAGCTGGACTTTCGTGCGATCTGGGCCTGGGACGACCGGACCGCACTGGTCATGTCGAGCGGGCCGGGGCCACTTTCGCGCGTGTACCGCACTACCGACGGCTGCGCTCACTGGAGCCTGCTCTACACCAACCCGGACAAGGACGGATTTTGGGATGCGCTGGCTTTTTCCGACCGAGGGGAGGGCTACATCTTCGGCGATCCTGTACCTGTAATGCATCAACTGTTCGCCTCGGCCGGCAAGGAGGCTTCCACGAATTCCCCCGGCAACCAGCAGCCGTTGGATTTTCAACTCTTTGCCACGCATGACGGCGGGCAAACCTGGTCTCGGCAGGTGGAAGACCTGGATGACGGCATGAGCAGCGACGGAAAGGAAGGGGCTTTCGCCGCCAGCAACTCTTCTCTTTTCCTCCTGGGCCACCGCTTCTGGCTCGGCATCGGCGGCGCTGTCAAGGACTTCGTGCTCCTCGGGGATGTCTACCAGAATGCATCTCCGGGTACCCTTATCGACAACGACCGAAACGCTCGGAAGGAAATCTGGGTGACGCACCGGGCAGCCGCGCCGCTTGCCGACGGGTCTCCCAGCGCGGGCATCTTTTCACTCAACTTCCGCACGGAAAAGCTCGGGCTGGCCGTGGGCGGCGACTACAGCAAGCCGGACGAACGGAGGGGAACCGCTGCCTACACCGCTGACGGCGGGGAGCACTGGACCGCATCCGCGGTGCCCCCGGGCGGCTACCGCTCTGCTGTTAGCTGGGATGAAGCTCAAAAAGCCTGGATCGCGGTCGGACCGAACGGCTCCGACGTTTCCCGCGACGATGGGCGTACCTGGCAGCCGCTGGAGCACGCCCCCGCAAGCATCGGCAAGGCGGGCGAGTGGAATGCACTCAGCCTGCCCTGGGTGGTGGGCCCGCATGGGCGCATCGGCAAGCTGAACGGAAGCGCCCTGCCATAAAGTACCGGCAGCGGCTACGGTACGGGCGTAACCGGAAGCGCTTGCCCTACCCTCCGGTTACACCGGATGCCGCTGCCGTTCGTCTATAACGTAGGGCAAAGCTGGTAACCTAGCGCCAGCACCGTAGACCTTGTAAGGGAGACAGCCCCGAAAGGGCTGGAATGAATGGCAGAGTTTCTCGTCAAACTGACCGACGAGCGCGGGCGCATGCAGGAGCAGATGCAGGCTGCCGCCTCTGCCGACGAGCTGCGCCTGCGCTACACCCAGGCCGGCTACCATGTACTTTCCGTCAAGGCCAAGGGTTTAGGCAGGGTCGGCGGCGGCCAGCGCAAGGTCAAGCTGGAAACCTTCCTGATTTTCAATCAGCAGTTCCTGACGCTGATCCGCGCCGGCCTGCCGATTCTCGGCTCGCTCGACATGCTGGCAAAAAGCCAGAAGAACCCGACTTTTGCGGCTCAGTTGGAAAATGTCTCCGAGCGCGTCCGGCAGGGCGAGTCCATTTCCGCCGCGTTTGAAGCGCAGGGCGGCTTTCCATTGATCTACACGGTAACCCTGCTGGCCGGCGAGCGCTCCGGCAACCTGGAAGAAGTGCTCGGGCGCTACCTTTCCTTTCAGCGCATCTCGCTTACTTTCCGCAAAAAGCTGCAGGCTTCACTCATTTATCCGGTGCTGCTGATTCTGCTCGTGATCGGGCTGTTTATCTTCCTCATCACCTTTGTGGTGCCGCAGTTCGCCACGCTCTACGACCAGGTCGGGACTAAGCTGCCGGCGCTGACGCTCGGGCTGCTGGCGCTCGGCAAATTTGCCCAGCATTATTTCTTCTATGTCGCTCCGGTTGTGCTCCTGCTCGGCTACCTGCTTTACCGCTGGAGCAAAAGCACTAAGGGAGCCGATACCATTGACGGCGTCCGCATCAGGATGCCGATCTTTGGGGCGATCTGGCTCAAGTACCAGGTTGCGCTCTTTGCCCGGACGCTTTCCACCCTGCTGACGGGCGGGCTGCCGCTGGTGCCGTCGCTGGAAACCGCGGCCCGCTCCATTTCGTCTTCCCGCATCTCCCGGTCGGTATTTTCTTCGGTCGTCAGCGTGCGCGAGGGCAAGGGCCTATCTACCAGTCTTGTAAAAACCGGCGTCTTCCCTGCCCTTTCGACGGAGATGATCGAGGTCGGCGAGTCGACCGGTGCCCTGCCGCAAATGCTCAACTCCGTCGCCGAGTTTTTTGAGGAGGACGTGCAGACCGCGCTGACCGCGTCGCTCGCTTTGATAGAACCTGCGATCCTGATTGTGATGGGCGTGGTGGTCGTCATCATCCTGATCGCGCTGTATCTGCCGATCTTCTCGCTGGGAAACGCGAGCAACTTTCAGCATCAGTAATGCATGCATCCAGCAGGGGAGAGTGAATCGTGAGTAAAGAAGAAAAACCGCTAACCGACAACGAACAGCCGGGCACCGGTGCGGCCGATGCCGCGCAGGAGCCGCTCACCCCTTTGGAAAAGTTTCTGTACGAGCGTATCGACCGCATGGAAGTTCGCCTTGTGGATTCCCTGGAACGGCTCAGTTCCGCCTCCACAAGACTGTACGACGCGCAGGAAGCAGCAGAAGCGCTGCGGGAAGAGCGCATCTGCCTGATAGAAGACCGGCTGGCCGCAATCGAAGAAAAACTCGGCCTTGAGCGGCGGCCCGATACACTGCCCCGGAAGCGGCCCAACAAGATGTCGATCCACTAGCGAGACAGAATTCATGGCAGAAGCCCCCGTACTCCCCATTCCGGCCCCGCCGGTACCGATCGAGCTGGACGAGCAGGCGCACGCGCAGATGCTGGCCCGCCGCTACCGCTGCGACTTTGTCGACCTGAAAAACTTTCGCATCCAGCACGACCTGTTCCGCTCGGTGCCGGTCGACATGATGTTCCGGTACAACTTCGTGCCGATCGAGCAGATGGAAGACCGCCTGGCGATCGCGGTTGCGGACCCGAGCCGGCTCATGGTGCTCGATGAGATTGCCAGCCTGCTCGGCCAGCGCCTGGTCACGCGCGTCGCAACGCTTTCGCAGATCAACGACCTGCTGAAAAAAACCGAGCAGTCGCAGCGCGTGCTGGATGAAGCGACCGAGGGCCTGACCTTCGACGTCATCTCCGTCAACGACCAGGATGATGAGTCGATCACGATTGAAAAGCTGACGGCGGATGAGGACATCTCGCCGATTATCCGGCTGGTCGACACCACCATCTTTACCGCGCTGGAGCGCCGCGCTTCCGACGTCCACATTGAAACCTACGACGATCAGCTGCTGGTCAAGTACCGCATCGACGGCGTGCTGCACCCGGCCATGGCGCCGATCGCGCGCGAGCACCACCAGACCATCCTGTCGCGTATCAAGGTCATGAGCGAGCTTGACATCGCCGAGCGCCGCGTCCCGCAGGACGGCCGCTTCCGCGTCCGCTACAAGGGCCGCCTGATCGACTTCCGCGTTTCCATCATGCCGACCGTCCACGGAGAAAATGCCGTGCTCCGCGTACTCGATAAAGAGTCGATGTCGGAAAAGTTTCGCTCGCTCACGCTGGACGTGGTCGGCTTCGGCGAAGAAGACCTCCGGCGCTTCCGGCGCTACATCCGCGAGCCCTACGGCATGGTGCTGGTCACGGGGCCGACCGGCTCCGGCAAAACGACCACGCTGTACGCCGCGCTCAATGAGATCAAGTCCGACGAAGATAAAATCATCACGATTGAAGACCCGGTCGAGTACCAAATCCGCGGCATCACGCAGATTCCGGTGAATGAGAAAAAGGGCTTGACCTTTGCGCGCGGCCTCCGCTCTATCCTGCGGCACGATCCCGACAAAATCCTTGTCGGCGAAATCCGCGACCAGGAAACCGCGCAAATTGCCATCAACTCCGCGCTGACCGGCCACCTTGTCTTTACCACCGTCCACGCTAACAACGTTGTGGACGTGCTGGGCCGCTTTCTCAACATGGGGGTTGAGGCTTACAACTTTGTTTCCGCGCTCAACTGCATTCTGGCGCAGCGGCTGGTCCGCATGATCTGCGACCACTGTGTCCGCTCCGTCACCTACTCCGACGCCGAGCTGGAGCTTTCCGGCCTCCACCCGAGGGAGTGGAGCGGGTTCGCGTTCCAGGAGGGCCGCGGCTGCGTCGAGTGCGGCGGCACGGGCTTTCGCGGCCGCACCGCCATTCACGAACTGCTGGACCTGACCGATCCCATCCGCGAGATGATTCTGGAGAAAAAGCCTGCCTCCGAGGTGCGGAAGCTGGCGCAGCGCGAAGGGATGCAGTTCCTGCGCGAGTCGGCGCTGGACCGGGTGCGCCGCGGACTGACTACCCTGAAGGAAATCAACAAAGTCACCTTTATCGAGGCCAACCGCTAGTGCAGCTGATGTTTTCTGTTTTATCCCACGTTCCAGCCCGGAGCCGCGCTCATGCTTGAGTGGCTTTCCGCGCTTTTTCCCGGTATCTCGCTGCGCCCGGCGCTGGCTTGCGAAGTTTCTTCGTATGGGGTGCTTGCGGCCCGTCAGGATGCCGCAAGCGGCCTCGGCACGCAGTTTGTGCCGCTTGCGGCCAGTACCCTCCAGCCCGGGCTCAAGTCGCCCAACGTGCTGGACCGCCCCACGGTGGTAGCCGCCGTGCGGACAGCGGTAAGCGCCGTCGCGGCCCGCGGTCGGCCGCTGCCGGGCGGGCGCAGCCTGCCCGCAAACCGCGCGCTCACGCTGATTGTTCCCGATGCCGCGGTGCGCGTGCTCCTGCTCGACTTCGATTCCCTGCCCTCCAAGCGCGCCGAGGTGCTGGCGATCCTGCGCTTCCGCCTCCGCAAGCTGGTTCCGTTTGAGACTGACAATGCCGCGATCACCTGGCAAACCATGGGCACCGGCCCCGAAGGGCTTCGCGTTCTGGTGACAACCATTCCCCGCGACGTTCTGCTGGAATATGAGAGCCTTGTTCGCGAGGCCGGCTACGTGCCCGGAGTGGTGCTGCCGAGCACGCTGGCCGCCGTGCCGCTGGTCGGCCCGGAGCCGGCCCTTTTGGTCAATCGCAACGGCTCCACTCTGACCACCTCCATCCTGCGCGGGCAGGAGCTGCTGCTGCATCGCGCGCTCGACTTCAGCGGCACGGAAGAGCTGCCGCCGGATGCGCCGCCGCGCCTGCCCCGCAGCGCGGAGCTGCGCGAGCGGGCGGAAGAGGACGACATCCGCCAAAGCGTATCGGTCGCGCTCGCGTACTTTGAAGACACACTCGCCGCGGCGGCCACGGAGCTCTTCTATATCGGGCCCGGCACCGCCGCTGCGTTTCACGCGATGCTCGGCGAACCGACCATCGCCGTCAGCAACCTGGGCCCGGCGCCGGAGCTGCCGTCGCGCACGGTGCCCCGCTCGCTGTTGGCACCGGTCACGGGAGCCCTGCTCAACGCATGAGAATCAATCTCAATCTTGCCACGCGCCCCTACATCGAGCTGCGCCCGGTGTATGCGCGCCTGCGCGCCGCGGCCGTGGTGCTGCTCGTGCTGGCGGTGCCCTTGCTCCTGCTGCTGCATGTGGAGGAAGCGAAAGCCCGCGCCGCGCGGCAGCACGTCGCGGAGCTCCAAAACATGATTGCCCTGCTGCGGCAGAATGAAGCGCGCGTGCGCACCCTGGCCCGCGAGGGACCGAACGCAACTGTCCTGGAGGAGTCCGCTTTTTTGAACGATCTTTTCCATCGTAAGGCTTTTTCCTGGACCGCGACCATGAGCGATCTGGAAGCCGTGCTGCCCTACGGCGTGCAGGTACAGGC
>CAXTSG010000053.1:0-2200 GCA_964246825.1 uncultured Acidobacteriaceae bacterium
GCTTTTGAGCGAGGCGCGACCCGCTCGGCCTACAGCTTCGCCCCGAACCAGTACCTTGCGGTAGGGACGGACCCCGCGACGGGCCTACCGAGCGGCGCGGGCGAGATCGAGGTGTACGGCGGCTCGTACCATACGGCGCAGCCGATGCTGGAAAGCTACTCGTTGCAGCTTCAGCGCCAGCTGCCGTAACAGCTAGTCGCGGGCGCGGCCTACCAGGGCTCGGTGGGGCACCACTTTATCCGGCTGGTGAACCAGAACTTCCTTTATCCCACCTGCGCCAACATCGCGGCGGACGGCAGCTGCACCAGCGGCCTTTCCCCGTTCAACAGCGCATACATCCCGACCAGCGACGTGGCGACAAACTACAACGGCGTCAACCTGACGATGCAGAAGCGCTTCTCACACGGCTACAACCTGAACGCGGCCTACACTTACGCGAAGAGCCTCGACCAGGGCTCGAACGAAGGCCCGGGCGCGCTTTCAAACCAGACCGACCCGGCGAACCCAATCACGGAGTACGGCCGTTCGGACTTCGATGTGCGGCACCATGTCCAGGTCGCGGGCAACTGGGATTTGCCGAAGTTCCACCAGGGGCACGGCTTCGCGGGCGAGCTTCTGAGCGGCTTTGAGATCAACGGCATCTTCCAGTACCACACCGGCTTTCCGTGGACGCCGGTCACCGGGCAGCCGACCGTGGCGGTGGTGCAGAGCGCGGCCACTATCGCGCCGACCCGACCCATCGGCTACTCCGGCGGCGCGGGCAACAGCTGCTCCAACAGCGCCTTTATCAGCGGCTCCAACTTCCCGGGCGGCGGCAAGCAGTTCTTCAACATCAGCCACTCCGGGCCGCCGGGCATCGGGCGCAACTCGTTCAACGGACCCTGCTACCTGGATACCGATCTGACCGCGGCCAAGGAGCAAACCATCACGATCCACGACCACGAAGCGCAGCTGCGCTTCCAGGCCAACTTCTACAATGCCTTCAACAAGCTCAATCTCGCGCCCATCCAGTTCGGCACGCAAAACGCAACGGTTGAGAACAGCCTGTTCGGCCTCGCGCCTTCGGCCGATGAGGGCCGCGTTATCGAGTTCTTCGGGCGTTTGCAGTTTTAATTGGGTAAGAGCGTCATGGTGCGGCCCGTTTTGGCCGAGGTGCGGGCCGCGTCCAGAATCCTCATCACCGTCACGTTCGTATCCAGCGCGGAAAGGTCGCCGGCAGGCTCCGTTTTGCCCTCAAGCACGGCCAGGAGCAGGTGCAGCGGCGTGTCCTCGGGCGACAGAAGCGGCGGCGCGGCCGCGGTGTGTTCCGCCCGCTCGCCCGGCAGCCGGATGCGCAAACCATCTGTTGCGACCGTATCGACATACCCCGTGGCACCGTAAACCTCCATGTCCTTGCGGTCAAACGGCCAGTTCCATGAGCCCTGGATGATGACCTGCGCCTTCGGATAAGTCAGGATCATGGTTGCCTCATCTTCGACCTTTGGGTACACGTCCGGCTTGATCTGCTGCGTCACCGCCGTCACCGTCAGCGGAGCCTGCCCGTGCATGAGCCAGACGGCGAGGTCCACTCCATAGCAGCCGAAGTCAAACAGCGAACCCGCGCCGTTCTCGACCGGGTCCGTAAGCCAGCCCAGGAACTCCGGGCCGACGCCGATTTCCTTCGGCCCCTTGTGTCCGTCGTGGACGACGAGCTTGCGCAGGTCGCCGATCTCGCCGCCCCACAGCATCTTGGCCGCGGCCGTGTTCGAGGCGTACCAAGTCGTCTCATAGTTCACCAGCACCGGCACTTTGTACTGCCGCGAGAGCTGCCGGATGGCGAGCGCGTCCGGAAGGGTGGTGCTCAGGGGCTTTTCCACCATGGAGCCGATGCCGCGCCGGGCCGCTTCCTCAATCGCCACCCGGTGCCCGGCAATGTCGGTGTACACCAGCACCGCCTGCGGGTGCGTGTGGGCCAGCATCTCGGCTTCCGTCGGGTAAAAGAGCGACGGCTGGAGATGGTAGCGCGTCATGTAGCGGGTCCGGAGCGCCGCGTCCGGCTCGGCGACGCCCACCAGATGCACCTCGGGGTGCGAAGCCAGCGCATCAAACCAGCCGCCCACATGCCCGTGCACCAGGCCGACAATCGCCACCTGGATGGTTGGACTCGGAGCCTGGGCGCGGGCCGCAATGGGCAGCAGCGCGAAAAGGACGGCAGCAAGAC
>CAXTSG010000053.1:2210-8891 GCA_964246825.1 uncultured Acidobacteriaceae bacterium
GAGCGGGGCGGGGAATGGCATAAGGCTTCATCCTAGCGGTTCCCACATGCGGGCGGCCAAAAAAGTACTGGGGAGCGGACTGGCAAGGCCATGACAGCCGCGACCCGGTTGTACTACACTTTTGCCGGTAAGCCTTGCCGTATGTCCAAGCCAACCGCTGTGCCTCATCTCGCATCCCGCCTTCGGTCAGGAGGTCTCGTCAGCCTCCTTTTAGCAGGGGCGCTCGCGCTGCTGCTCGGCTGGTCGATAAAGCGCGGCACCGTGGTGCAGGCCGAAACAACCGCGGCGACCGCGGCCGAGGCGCGGCACGCCTACTCGGACCGCATCGGGGCCACCTACCATTACCTGTACGGCAAGGATCATCCTTTCCTGCCGTCCAACGCCGCGACCGATACCGGCGAGTTTATTGATCCTTCGACCGTGCCGACAGCCTCCTACTGCCAGCACTGCCACCAGGCCAGCTACCACGAGTGGCGCGAGTCGGCCCACAGCAACAGCAATCGCGCCCCCTGGTACCTGCGCAACGTGAACCTGCTGACCGCGGAAAAAGGGATCGGCTACACCCGGCACTGCGAAGGCTGCCATGACCCGGTAGCGACCATGGCCGGCGCGCTCACCGATGGCAAGCCGCTGAAGCGGCCTTACGACCAGGACGGCGTGACCTGCATGACCTGCCACTCCATCCAGAAGGTGGATACGCGCGGCACCGGCAGCTACACCATGGCGCAGCCCGCGGTGCTCCTTGACGAAAACGGCGCGCCCATCTACCGCAAGGTGTCGGACGCGGAAATCCTGGCGCACCTGGACCGCCACAGCGCGGCCGTGATGAAGCCCTTTTATCGCACCGCGGAGTTCTGCTCCAGCTGCCACAAGGCCGCGCTGCCCCAAACCCTGAACGGCTACAAGTGGCAGCGGGCGATCTCGCTCTACGACGAGTGGCAGAACTCGTCTTTCGCCAAGCAGTCGCCGCTGCCGTTTTATGTGAAGGATTCAGTTTCCACCTGCCAAACCTGCCACATGCCGCGCAATGCGCTCCAGGGCATCGACTACGGCGCGAAGAACGGCACGCTTGCCTCGCATCGCTGGCTGGGCGCGAACACGGTGGTGCCGCAGTATTACAAGTACCCGGACCAGGCCGCGGCGGTGGTCGCCTTTTTACAGGCCGCCGTCTTCAACGTGGACATCTTCGGACTGGAAGCGACAACGCCCGCGCCCGCCGCGCCCCGGCTTGTCGCGGTAGCCGCGGAGGGGAAGCCCGCGCCCGCGCTGGTCGCCCCGCTCGGTTCCTCCTCGTACTCGCTCACCCCCGGGCAATACGTGGTGCTGTCCGTCGTCATCCAGAACAAGGGCATCGCGCACAGCCATGTGCCCGAGCAGCGCGATATGTATCAGAGCTGGGTTGACTTCACGGTCAAGGATGCGGCGGGCAAAATCCTTGCCGAAAGCGGCGCGGTAAACGCGGACCAGCAGCTGGACCCCGCGGCGCACAGCTTTACCAATCGGCTTATTAACAAGGACGGCGATCTGAACGGGCACCATGAGGTGTGGAACAACCGCATCGTCGCCTACAACAACACGATCCAGTCCGGGCGCTCGCAGCTGGTGCGCTACGGCTTTACCCTGCCGAAGCAGATGGACGGCGGCGTCACCGTGACGGCGACCGTGCGCTATCGGCGCTTTAACCAGCACTTTATGGACTTCGGCGCGAACGAGTCCGAAGGCAAGCACTACGGCCAGCCGATCGTGGACATGGTGAGCGCGTCGCGCACCCTGTACGCGGGCGAAAATAAGCCTGTCCCGCCCGGCCCCGCTGAAAACAAGGAGTGGATGCGCTGGAACAACTACGGCATCGCGCTGCTGGACGCGCAGCAGTATGCCGGGAGCGCCGCCGCCTTTGCTCATGTGGCCGCGCTGCGCCCGGACTATCCGGACGCCTACACCAACATCGGACTGGTAGACCTGCAATGGCAGCGCTACCGCGATGCCATGCCTTCGCTGGAGAAGGCAATCGCGCTCGCGCCCGAGAAGTCCGTGCCGCGCGCCCGCGCGCTTTACTACCGCGCCCTGGTGGAACGCAACGCGGGCGATGTGGACGGATGCATCGCCGACCTGCTCAAGGTAGCGGCGCAGTTTCCCCGCTCGCGCGATGCACACCGCGAACTCGGCTTTACCTACTACCAGCAGGGGCGATACCCGGAAGCGCGCGCCGAGTATGAAACGGTGCAGGGAATCGACCCGGACGACCTGGCCGCCCACTACAACCTTGCCATCCTGTACCGGCGCATGGGCGAAAAAGAAAAAGCCGCGGAACAGTCGGCCTACTTCGCCGACCAAAAGGATGACCCTTCCGCAAGCGCCTATGCGCTCGCCTACCTAAAGAAGCATCGTGAGGTGGCGCAGGAAAGCGTGCTGTGGCATGTACACGACCTTGACCACCCGGATGCGGCCGTCGCTGACCCGGCGGCGCAGCCTTCCACCTTTACCGCTACCATGCAGTAATGCGCACCGCCCTCCTGCTTGTTCTGTGTATCGCCCCGGCTGCCCTGGCCGCCGGGCCCGCGAAGGAGCAGGCCGCGGCCGGCGCGAAGCTTTTTGCGGGCTCCGGCTGCGCGCACTGCCATGGCGAACATGCCGAGGGCGGCGAAATCGGTCCGAGCCTTGCCGATGCGGGCAAGCGGCTCAAGCCGGATGAGCTGCGGAAGCAGGTCCACGACGGCGGCTCGGCCATGCCCGCCTTCGGCGACATCCTTTCCGGCGATGAAATCGAGCAGCTGGTCGCATTTCTCCAGACACAGCGCGGCGGCAAGGCACCCGCGAAATTCCCCAGGTAGGGGCCGGGTGCCTGTTCTCGCGGCAAAGTGGTATGCTCCCTCTCGTTCGCAGTTGCAGCACTGGAGAGATCCCGACACCATGCAACGCACTTTGCGCCGCAAACTTATCCGGGCCTACACGCATGCCGCGGTTGTGCTTGCTCTTTGCGCGGTTGCCCCGGCCCGGTCGCAGGCTCGGCCCGAGGATGCCGATCCATGGTGGAAGCACGCGCTTATTTACGAGATTTACCCGCGGTCCTTCCAGGACTCGAACGGCGACGGCATCGGCGACCTGAACGGCATCACCCAGCGCCTGCCGTACCTCCACGCGCTGGGCGTCGACGCCGTTTGGATCACGCCCATGTATCCTTCGCCGCAGGTCGACTTCGGCTACGACATCTCGGACTATGAGAACGTGGACCCGCAGTACGGGACGCTCGCGGACTTTGACCGCCTGCTCGCCGCGGCCAAGAAACAGAACATCCGCCTTTGCCTTGACATGGTGATGAACCATACTTCAGACAAGCACAAGTGGTTTCTGGAGTCGGCAAGCTCGCGCACCAACCCGAAAAGCGACTGGTACGTGTGGCACGATGCCAAGGGCTTTACCGCCGACGGCAAGCCCATCCCGCCGACCAACTGGGTAAGCGGCTTCGGCGGCTCCGCGTGGGAATGGGTGCCGGCCCGAAAGCAGTTCTACTACCACGAGTTCTACAAGCAGCAGCCGGACCTGAACTGGCGCAATCCCGCGGTCGAAAAAGCGATGTTCGATACGGTACGCTTCTGGCTGGACCGCGGCGTGGCGGGCTTTCGGCTCGATGCCGTGCCGACCCTGTTTGAAGACCCGCAGCTGCGCGACGAGCCCGCGCTCGGCGGCACAAACGCGCAGGGCGACCCGAACCTAAGCGACATCTACACGAACGACCTGCCGGAGGTGCACGACGTGATGCGCCGCCTGCGCGCCGTGGTCGACAGCTACCCCGGAGACCGCGTGCTAATCGGTGAAACCTACCTGCCCAGCACCGCCGACCTCGACCTTTGGTACGGCGGCGCGAAGCACGACGAGCTACAGCTGCCGATGGACATGCAGGTAGGCTTCGCGGCGAAGCTCGACGCGGGCGCGCTGCGCAAGCGCATCACGGAGGCGGAAACGGAGCTCGACGGCAACCAGCCGTTGTTTGTTTTTGACAATCACGACAACCGGCGCAGCTGGGACCGCTACGGCGACGGGGTGCACAACCCGGAGATCGCCCGCGCCATCGCCGCAATCCTGCTTACCACAAAGGCAACGGCGCTGATGTACTACGGCGAAGAACTGGGCATGGTGACAAGCACGCCCACCCGCAGGGAAGACGTAAAGGACCCGATCGGCATCACCGGCTGGCCGCGTGAAAAAGGCCGCGACGGCGAGCGGACGCCCATGCAGTGGACTGCGGGCCCGCAGGCCGGCTTCTCGACTGACCCGCATACCTGGCTGTCGGTAGCCGCGGACTACCGGCAGATCAACGTGCAAACTGAATCCGGCGAGCGAGACTCGCTGCTCTCCTGGTACAAGGCGCTGATTGCCATGCGCCGCACCGACGACGCGCTCCGCTCCGGTACGCTCACCATGCTCAGCACGGGACCGTCGGTGCTGGCCTACACGCGCAAAGCCGCCGACGGCCATGCGGTCGTGGTCGCGGTCAACTGCACGGGGAGCGGGCAGACCGTTTCCCTGCGCGATGCCGGCGCGGCGCATGCGCAAACACTTCTCACCGATGTTCCCGCGCTCCAAAAGCAAACCGACCTCAACGCAGTGCAACTGCCGGCATACGGCTCCTGGATGGCTCGCCTTGACTAGACGCACCACGCTTTCCCTGCTCCTGCTTGCTACCCCCTTGCTCGCGCAAAGCAATATGGCGCAGCCCGCGCCCGCCGGCGCGAAATCCGTACCCATGGGCCCGCTCACGCACGAGAGCGCCGCTCCGCTGATGCCGGCTACCGTCTTCTTCGCCGGGCAGGTAGCGCCGGTGCAGCAGCGCAACACCGGCGGCGCCCACCTGGCGGGCGGCTTTCTGCTGGCGGGCCTTGTGGATACCTCCGGCTACAGCACCGGTGTGCAGCAGCGCTACCAGGCGTATCTGCTGCTGGACACACCGGTTACGCTCGGCGGCAAGCGGCTGGACCCGGGGGCTTACGGCTGCGGATTCGTCAATGGGCAGTTTCTGGTCCTGAACCTGGGAGACAAGGAGATCTTTCACACCGCCGCCGAGCACGATGCCGAGATGAAAAGGCCGACCCCCCTTCAGGTAGTCGCCGAGGCACAGCCGGGCAGGTATCGTTTGTACTTCGGACGCAGCTACGTTGCCTTTACCGGGGATGCCGGTTCCAGGTAAGCCCAGGGGTATGCGAAGCCGGCGGCATCGCATACTCTGGACCCATGCGCCCCCTCCTCCGACGCTTCCTCGCAGCCTCTGTTGTGCTCCTCGCGGCAGCCGCATCGGCGCAGTCTGACCCGGCATCGCTCGTCAACCCGCTGGTCGGTACGGCCAACGGCGGCAATGTGTTTCCCGGGGCCACCGTGCCGTTCGGCATGGTGCAGTTCTCGCCCGAGGCAACGCCTGTCAATCAAAAGCGAAAGATCGCCGCGCCCGGCGGCTACGAATACCGCTCGACAAAAATCCGCGGCTTCAGCTTGACCAACGTGGAAGGCTGGGGCTGCGCCGGCGGCTCGGGCGATGTGCCGTTCCTGCCGACGACCGAGGCCGTTACGCAGTCTCCCTCGACCGACTTCCGGACTGCCTACGCCTCCGACTTTACGCATGCCGAAGAAAAGGCCGAGCCCGGCTCCTACCGGGTGCAGCTCGGCAACGGCGTTAGGGTGTCTCTTGCCGCGGCAACACGCATGGGTGCGGCCGAATTTGAGTTTCCCGCGGGCAAGCCGGCCCGGGTACTCGTCCGCACTTCAGACTCGGAGGCAGGCTCTTCCGCGGCCGAAACATCCATCGATGTCCAGGCCAGAACCGTGAGCGGACAAGTCACAAGCGGCAACTTCTGCGGCTACATCGGCACGGAAGACCGCCGGCCCTACTACACGCTCTACTTCGTCGCCGTATTTGACCGCCCTATTACGGAAACCGGCGCGTGGCATGACAAGACCGTCACGCCGGGTGCCGTGAGCTCTAAGGGCGGTACGGGCTTCGGCCTGCAGGGGTATCCGGCGGAGGGCCTGGGCTCCGGCGCATGGGTCGGCTTCGGCGCGGGCGGCACCGAGCGCATGCGCGTCGGCATCTCCTACGTGAGCCGCGGCAACGCCCTTGCGAATCTGGAAGCGGAGGGCGCCGCCGGCACCGCTTATGAGCAAGTCGCCGCGCACGCGCGTGCCGCGTGGAACCGACGGCTGTCCCGGATTGAAATCGAGGGCGGCACCGAGCAGCAGCGCCGCGTGTTTACGACCGCGCTTTACCACGCCTCCATGACGCCCACAACCTACAGCGACGCAAACGGCGAGTACACCGGCATGGACCGTACCGTGCATCGCCTTGCGCCCGGACAGGGAGTGCAGTATGCCAACTTTTCCGGTTGGGATGTGTACCGGTCGCAGTTCCAGCTGTTGACCTGGCTTGACCCCGGGCAGGGCAGCGACATCGCCAGGAGCCTCCTGAACCAGTCGGTGCAGGACGGCGGCCGCTGGGACCGCTGGACGCACCTGAGCGGCGCCACCCATGTGATGAACGGCGACCCGGCAGCCGCCGCGATCGCCGACATTTGGGCCTTCGGAGGCCGTGCCTTCGACGCGAAAGCCTCGCTTGCTTCGCTCGTACACGCGGCCGACGTGCCGACAAAGGAAGACGTGAGCCATGACGGCTGCCCGGTGGAGTGCGTCGGGCAG
>CAXTSG010000053.1:8901-14561 GCA_964246825.1 uncultured Acidobacteriaceae bacterium
CGGCCACCTCGGCGACCGCGCGACCGAGGGGCGCTTTCTAGCCCGCGCGCAATACTGGAAAAATATCTGGAACCCCGGAGCCGCGCCCGACGGCGGCTACTTTATGAACCGCAACGCCGACGGCACCTGGCCCAAGGTGCGTGAGGGCGACGGCGAAGACCCGGACCACACGCCGCCCAGGGACTTTACCCCGTCCACCGAGGACGGCTTTGTCGAGGGCAGCGCCGCGCAGTATGTGTGGATGGTGCCGTTCAACGTCGCCGGCCTGTTTGAGCAGATGGGCGGCGTCGAAAAAGCGACGGCCCGGCTCGACCGCTTCTTCTACGACGAGAAAGGCGCGCCCGCCGTCACCAAGGCCGGCCCGCTCCACGCTGAGCTCGACAACGAGCCCTCGATTGAAACGCCGTGGCTGTACAACTTCGCCGGCGAGCCCTGGAAGACGCAGCAGCTTGTGCGCGAAGTGCTCAACTCCATCTGGAAGAACGCGCCCGACGGTATCCCGGGCAACGACGACCTGGGCGAAATGTCCTCCTGGGCCGTGTTCGCCTCGCTCGGTCTCTACCCGGAAATCCCCGGCCGCGCCGAGCTCGTGCTCGGGAGCCCGCTGTTCACGCGCGCCACAATCCACCGCGCCGCCGGAGACATCCGCATCCTGGCCCCTGAGGCCGGCCCCGGCGCACCCTACGTGCAGGCCCTGAAGTGGAACGGCGAGCCGATGCAAAAAACCTGGCTCCCTGAAAGCTTCGCCCTCACGGGCGGTACGCTCGAGTTCGTGTTGGGCAGTACCCCAAACAAAACCTGGGGCGCGAGGCCGGAAGACCGGCCGCCGTCGTTTGGCGGGCGGTAGCGGCTCAAACGATGTAGATTTTTGCTCTGACTACGCAGGCCAGGTTTAGCTTCTAGGGACGCTTCACTGGAAATGTCTACCACCTCGAACCGCGGGGTTGCGGTTCATGGGAGGATTGGCATACCGTGCCGGAAACTTTTACTGCCACGCATTACGTAGCCGCGCTTCGAGCCATTCGAGCTACCGGATCCGCGACCGCCGAAACGTCGTACTATCCGCCTCTGGAACGGCTGCTGAACGCGGCTGGAGCAGCCCTCAAGCCGCAAGTGCTCTGCACGCTTCAGCTCAGCAACGGAGGTGCCGGCATGCCGGATGGAGGCCTCTTTGTGCGTCCCTCGGGCAGGGCCCGACGCACGGAGCCGGCGCTTGCCGCGCTGCCGGAGCGGGGCGTTCTAGAGGCGAAAGGCGCGGATGCGGACCTGGAGGAGCTTGCGCGAAGCGAGCAGATTCAGAAATACCTCGCGCACTATGGGCTGGTGCTCGCTACCAATCTCCGGGAGTTCCGGCTGCTGAGGCCGGGCGAGGACGGCGGTGCGCGAACTCTGGAAAGATACGTGCTGGCGCGCTCGGCTGAAGAGCTGTGGAACGCCCCGCTTTCAGAGTGGAAGAAGCATAACGCGCTGCTCGGAGACTTCCTGGCGCGGGCCATGCTGTATCGCGCGCCGTTGGTGCAGCCCAAGGATGTGGCCTGGGTGCTGGCTTCCTACGCGCGGGAAGCGCGGGCGCGGGCCGAGGACCACCCGCTCGGCAGCTTCGAGTCGCTTCGCCTGGCCTTGCAGGAGTCGCTCGGCATCCGGTTCGAGGGAGAAAAGGGCGGCCACTTCTTTCGCTCTACCCTGGTGCAAACGCTGTTTTACGGCATGTTCTCGGCCTGGGTGCTGTGGCGGCATACCGAGGAGGGCAGGCGCGCCGGGGCGCGGTTTCGCTGGCGCGAGGCGGCCTGGCACCTGCGGGTGCCGGTACTGCAAAAGCTATTCGGCGAGGTTGCAAACCCCGGTGCGCTGAATGCATGGCAGTTGCAGGAAATCCTGGACCGCGCCGGGGAAGCCCTGGACCGGGTCCAGCCCGAGTTCTTCGCGATCTTTCGGGCTGAAGACGCGGTGGCGTACTTCTATGAACCGTTCCTGGAGGCGTTCGACCCGCGGCTTCGCGAGGAGCTGGGCGTTTGGTATACGCCGCGCGAGATCGTCTCCTACATGGTGGAGCGGGTGGATACCCTGCTCCGAATGGAGCTCGGGCGGCCTGACGGGCTTGCGTCCAAGGATGTACTGGTGCTGGACCCCTGCTGCGGGACGGGCGCGTATCTGACGGCGGTGCTGGAGCGCATCCACCGGATACTCAAGGAGAAGGCCGGGGACGATGCGGCGCTTGTGCCTTACGCGCTTAGGGAAGCGGCGCTCAAGCGGGTCTTCGGCTTTGAGATCCTGCCCGCGCCGTTCGTGATCGCGCACATGCGCCTGGCCGCGCTGCTGGAGGATGCGGGCGCGGCCCTGGGCGAGCGGGATCGGGCCGGAGTATTTCTCACGAATGCGCTTACCGGATGGGTGCCGGAGGAGCATCCGCAGTCTGTCATCTTTGAGGAGTTTCGGAAGGAGCGGGAAGCGGCGGAACGAGTAAAGCAGACGGAGCCGCTGCTGGTGATTTTGGGCAATCCTCCGTACAACGGCTACGCGGGCATCGCTCAGATCGAGGAAGAACGCGACCTGAAGGAGGCATACCGGGGCCAAGTAACGGGAGTGCCGAAGCCGCAAGGGCAGGGGCTGAATGATCTTTATATCCGCTTCTTTCGCGTGGCGGAGCGGCGAGTGACGCGGGAGCCCGGCGGAGAAGGCATCATCTGCTTCATCTCGAACAATAACTGGCTCGATGGGCTTTCGCATCCTTCCATGCGTTCGCACTATCTCCATGCATTCCGCCGAGTGTTTATCGACAACCTGAACGGGGACAAGTTCCGCACAGGCAAAACAACGCCGGAAGGCAGGCCGGACCCGAGCGTATTTTCAACGGAACGCAACCGGGAGGGCATCCAGCCGGGTACGGCGGTGGCCGCTCTGGTGCGGACCCGCGTTCCCGGCGCGGGATCGATAGCGTTCCGCGATCTTTGGGGCACGGGAAAGCTGGCGCAGCTGGAGGAGGAAGCGCGCGGCGGTACCGCGCCGGAGTACACGGAGCTGAAACCGAGCGCGGGGCTGGGGCTGCCGTTTCTCCCTCGCGCTGTCGGGGCGGAGTATCTGACTTGGCCTCGACTGCCGGAGCTGTTCCCGGTGTCCTTTCCCGGCGTGAAAACGAGCCGCGATGCCTTGGTGGTGGACATCGACCGCGAGCGGCTGGAAGCGCGGATGCGCCGGTACCTTGACCTGAAGGTAAGCGATGCCGAATTGGCGCTGGAAATCCCGTGCGCGATGGAGTCCGGAGCGCGTTTCGACCCTGTAAGGACGCGCCGGGTGCTGCTGGAGAAAGGGCTCACAGCGGAAGGGGTCGCCAAGCGGCAAAGTAACTTTCGGCCCTGGCAGGTGCTGCGGTACTGCTATCGGCCGTTCGATCTGCGATGGGTCTACTGGGAGCCGGAAACGAAGCTGCTGGATGAGAAGCGGGAGGAGTATGTGGGAGCGGTCACATTCAGCTCCCCCGCAATTGTTTCGGCACAATCCAACCGTCGCATGTATGACGGGCCCTATGTCACGCGCGAACTTGCGAGTCTTCACGTAAACGAGCGCGGCTGTAATACATTTCCTCTGGAAGTGCTTGACAACCTGGGAGGTTTGCTGTCCGATGGCCGGTTCCGATGCAGAACCAGCGCTGCGGCCTGGGAATACCTAAAAAAGATTGCTGCTCCGGCAGAAGACCTGTTCTTCCACGCTCTCGCCATCATGCACACACCCACATACCGGGCCGACAACGCGGGCGCGCTGCTGGGCGACTGGCCGCGCATCCCGCTGCCTCGCGACGCGGCGGCGCTCGGGCGTTCCGCGGCGCTGGGGCGAAGGCTCGCCGAGCTGCTGGACCCGGAATCGACGCTGGAGCTTGCGGGCGCGTGGTCTTTCCTGGGCAAGCTGGTGCTGCCCGTCCCGCTCAACCTTTCCGAGCACCTGAAGATCACGGCGGGATGGGGCTACCGCGGACAGGGCGAGACAGTGATGCCGGGGCGCGGCCTCGCTCCGCGGCGCGGCTGGACCGACACGGAACGCGAACGGCTGCACAAGCTCGGGGCGGAGTTCGGGCTGCCGCTAGCGGAAGTTCTCGCGCTGCTGGGCGAGCACGCGGTAGACGTCCACCTAAACGGCGCGGCACACTGGGCGGGAGTGCCGGAGAAGGTGTGGGGCTATACGCTGGGCGGTTACCAGGTGCTCAAGAAGTGGCTCTCCTACCGGGAAGCGGCGCTGCTGGGCCGCCCGCTTCACCCGGAGGAAGCAGTCTATTTCGCCCAGGTGGTACGAAGGATTGCAGGCATTCTTCTGCTCGGGACAGAGCTTGATGCAAGCTATGCGGGAGTAAAGTCCGTTGCAACGGTATAAAACCTGTCGGAAGCGAAAACAGAGTTTCTGTGGCGGGGGAGAGGGATCTATATTAAGCCGCCAACTTGCCCGGAATGAATGACTTAATTGTCAGCACTTTTGAGAATACCCGCAAAAATACCCGCAAAATGTTCTTGCTAGGGGCTTTTGGATGCTTCCGCAGCTTCTCTGCCTGCTTCGGCTCGCCTTGCACGTACCGGTGCCGGAACTCGGGAGGGTAAATCAACCCGGAGAACTATCGTGCGCGCGCGTTTCACAGGGTCCGGCGCGGGAGGTAAATCAGCATAGGTGAGGGCGAGGATGCAGAATCATGCGTTCCGTACCGCTTTTTCCACGAGATGCACAGGGAGCCAAGGCCGAAGTCGAATTGTCAAGGATAAAGACGTATGGCATACTGATGTTGCAACGATACCAGGGTAATTTTCCCGAAATATCGGAATAGGCGATACCGCACCGAAAAGCTACTTCCTGGTAGCACCGAAGCAGCGGGTATCGCAGATTGGCGAGGGCCTCCGTCCCTACCGGCGTACCAGGGCTGCATGCCGACAAACGTTGAGCCCCTATGCGGGATTCCCGCATTGATCCTCTAGTTAGCCAAGCTGCGCCCGGTTGGGCAGCAGGCTGACGCAAACGATAACGCCCGCGCGAACAGAGGCGCGGCACTAACAAGGGCCACCGTTCCCGGGGTGTATAAGCCTCAAAACGAATGCTTCACCTCCGGGGGAGTCTTTTGCCTCGGGAGTGAAACAAAAGGGCCGCCGTCCCTGATAATCCGTGAGCCATACGGATTCTCTAAAACGACTTTGGTTTCACTTTGGGGGAATCCCCTTGCCTCGGGAGTGAAACAAAGGGCCGCCGTCCCGACTGGCAGCAAGGTTTGTAAGCCGACAAACGCGCTCCTCCGCATTTCGCGGTTTGACACCCTAAGCACAACTGCGTCCCGATGAGGCGCGGTAACTACAACTTAGACCCGGAACACACACGGAAGAAACAAGCGCCCGTACCCGCATGAGGTGGTCATGCAGGAAGGGCGTTTTTCTGTTGGTCCCGACTTCTCCCCTACCTCCCGACAACCTAACTTCCGCGCGCACCGGCCTCCCCAGCCGGGCGCATGGCTGCGTCCGCACTTATCCCACTTGAGGAAAATCCATGCCTACCCGCTTCCTGCGACTGCCTGAGGTACTTGCCCGCGTTCCCCTATCGAAAGACACCATTTACGTCCGCATCCGCCAAGGCACCTTTCCCCCGCCCGTCAAGATCGGGCTGCGGGCAAGCGCGTGGCCGGAAGAAGCTATCGA
>CAXTSG010000054.1:0-9619 GCA_964246825.1 uncultured Acidobacteriaceae bacterium
CTCCCACGGAGTTCGGCCGGCTGCTGGCCCACAGCTACAGCCCCGCGGGCGGCTGGTACGTCGCGGCCTTCCCGGAAGCTTTTCAGATGGAAGGCTCCGGCTCCGGCGTCACCCATGAAACGCCCTGGTCCTACGATCGCCACGTCCCGCTGGGCTTTTACGGCACTGCTTTTGTTCCCGGTACCTACCGCGGCCGCGTCGAGCCGATAGATCTTGCCGCTACGCTTGCCTCCGTGCTCGGCATCAACCAGCCCTCCGCCTCCATCGGCCGCGTGCTTACCGAAGCTCTTCGCCCCGCGGGCGAGTTCCCTTACCCCAAGGAGCCCGCGCCCGCAAAGCGCGCCCGCCGCCCGGCTCATGCTCAGTCCGCGCGCTCCGGAGCCCATCTGTGAAGCCGGATATGCGCGTTTCCCTGGCCGGCATTACGCTCCAAAATCCCGTGCTGGGCGCGAGCGGCACTTTCGGCTACGGCGTCGAGTTTGAAGATATTGTCCGGCTCGACCGCATCGGCGGCTTTGTCACCAAGGGCCTGAGCCGCGAGCCCATGGCCGGCAACGCCGCTCCGCGCTTGATCGAGACCGCCGCCGGCATGATCAACGCCATCGGCCTTCAGAATGTCGGCGTTGATGCCTTCATCACGCAAAAGCTCGCGGCTTTCAGCCGCAATCCGCCGCCCTGCGCCGTCTTCTGCAATGTTTTCGGCTACACCATCGAGGATTATCTGGCCGTCATCCGCGTTCTGAACGACGCTGAAGGCATTGCCGCCTACGAGATCAATGCTTCCTGCCCCAACACAGCCCATGGCGGCATGGTTTTCGGCGCGGATGCGGCCCTTCTAAGCGAGCTTGTGGCTCAGTCCAAGAAGGCAAGCCGCCGTCCCGTCTTCGTCAAGCTCTCGCCCAACGTGACCTCGATTGCCGCCATGGCCCGCGCGGCCGAAGAGGCAGGAGCCGACGGCCTGACCCTGATCAACACATTTCTGTCGCTTTCCATTGATATCCGCACCCGCGGGCCCCGCATCGCCAACGTCACCGGCGGCCTGTCCGGCCCGGCTATTCGGCCGATTGCCGTGCGTATGGTGTGGGAAGCCGCCGAAGCCGTGCGTATTCCCATCCTCGGCGTCGGCGGCATCCGCTCCGGCGAGGACGCGGTCGAGTTCCTGATGGCGGGGGCGACCGCCGTGCAGGTCGGCACCGCCTCCTACGCCGACCCGCGCGCGGTTGAAGAGGTGGCCGCGGGCCTGGAACAATGGTGCAGCCGCAACGGCGTCCGCGAGGTCCGCACCCTTACCGGCTCCTTTGAAACCGGGCGCACCGGCGTAGAAGCGCAGCCGCCCGCCCCAGGGATGGTTTCCAGCCTGCCTGACGGAGCGCCCCGGCTGCCCGGCCCTGCCGGTAAACCATCCTTAAAGGTAGGAGAGAAGTAGAGGCTGTATGGGATAACGGCTCGCCTCATAAAATCCAAAGCCCCTCCGGGAACCGAGGGCTTTGGATCAAGGGGAACGCCGCCTAAGCAGCCTTGCGCAGCGACCGATTCCGAAGTTCCCGTGCCTGCGCCATAGCCACTTCGCCCAAAAACGTCGGCGCGGGCGTAACCGCGGCTACCACGAGCCACAGCAGCACGGACAGCAGCAGTCCGGCAAAGGCCAGCTCCTGAAGCGTAACCGGGAAGTTCATCTGCCGCATGTGGAGCGCGACCGCCCAGGTCCGCAGCGGCTCAATCCGGTGAATCACGGCAATGGCCAGCAGAAACGCCAGAATAGAAAGCGTGGCTACCCCGATTAAAGTCACATCAATCGTGCGGTGAAGCCGCTGCCGCCGCCGGCATTGCCGGCAGGTTTCCAGATGTTCTTCCAGATCGCCCCGCACTGCCGGGCTCGACCCTGAAATGTCGTACCGCCAGGAGGAAAGGATATCGCCCACAACGGGATCAGTGCATTGACTCATACTGCTCCTCGCTCTGCTTTCGATGCTCTGCTCGCGCGGCCCGATGCACTGGAACTTGCGCGCAGCCGCCGGGCACGGTATGCCGTGCATCCTCGGCAGAGAAAAAGTCAACGTGCTTTCTCCTCATTGTAAGCGAACAAGGCACCTTCCCCCGCGGAGCCGGCGAAAGTCGTTTTACCGGCGGGGTTCCACTTTTGATTCCGGCCGGGCCGCTAACCTCTTGTTTCTAGAGGCAGATCGACTCGGTCGGCTCATGCTGGGCCGCAATCACAAGCCGGTTTGCAAGCAGCTTCATCCGGTCTCGCAGAGCCCATTCGGCCGCCATGCGCGCCAGCTCCGGCAGGTTGTTGCTTTCCGACAGGTGCGCCAGCACCACATACGCTGCCTGCCCGTCATAGCCGCGCTCCAGGAACTCCGCCGCCGCCGCGTTTGACAGGTGCCCTACCCGCGACAGAACCCGCTGCTTCACCGACCACGGATACGGCCCGTCTCGCAGCATATCCAGGTCGTGGTTCGACTCCAGCATCACCACATCGCAGCCGCGCAGCCCTTCCTTTACATTGGCCGGCATATAGCCGAGATCGGTCGCCAGGCCCACCTTCACCCCTTCCGCGCCAAGCACAAACGCAACCGGATCCGCCGCGTCGTGCGGGATGGTCAGCGCCGTGACATGAAGGTCTCCGATGGAGAAAGGCTTGCCCGCCCGGAAATACTCCACCGCCGGCAGGGCTGTCGGGTCCGGTGCATCCACGGCAGGCGGGCTCGTCGCCTCCCGCGCGGGCGCGAGGGCTGAGTCCGGAGCCTCGGCTGCTCGCTTCCGCGCGCCTTCAGCCTCCGCCGCCAGGCCGTTAGCCGGGGCTCCTGCGGCCTTAAAGCACTCTTCCGTACACAGCTCATCCGCATTGGCCTCCCCGGCCTTGCCCGCGGCTTCCGCCTTGCGCGCCGCCAGCCAGTCGGCATAGGTCATCCGCTTTTGCGGCACCATCCACCGCATCCACGCCCGGTGGGTAGCCTCGGTAAAGTACACAGGAATGCCAAGCCGCCGCGCCAGCACGGACAAGCCCTGGACGTGATCCTGGTGCTCATGCGTAATCAGAACGGCATCCAGCTTGCGCGGATCTTCGCCCGCCTGCGTCATGCGCTTCACAATCTCGCGGCAGCTCAGGCCCGCGTCCACCAGCACCGTGGTCCGCCCGCCCGTCACCACCGTGCAGTTGCCGCGCGATCCGCTCGCGAGCACCGTCATCCGTACCATAACTCCAGATTACTCCCTTGCTTCCCCGCGAATTGTCCCTTCGGCGAGCACTTCTATCCTATCGACGCAGCGGCAAAGCCCTCGAAAGACAAGACGCTGGAAGGCGGAGCAACCGGCCGGCATACCCCCCCTCGGCTTACCGGATTTCTAGCAGCAGTGCCGTAATATTGTCCCGGCCTCCGGCGCGCAGGGCCGACTCCACCAGCGCGCGGCCCCGCCTTTCAAGCGACTCCGCGCGCCCCAGCACCACGGCAATCGCTTCTTCCGCAAGCTCCCGCGTCAGCCCGTCCGTGCATAACAGCACCGCGTCGCCGGGCTCCAGGGAAATCACCCGCACCTCGGGCATCACCGAGCACCGCGTCCCCAGCGAGCGTGTAATCACATGCCGCATCGGCGAGCGTGCCGCTTCTTCTTCCGTCAGCAGCCCCATGCGAACCTGTTCCGCGACCACCGAGTGATCTTCCGTCAGCCGCTCCAGCATGCCGCGGCGCCACAGGTAAGCGCGGCTGTCGCCCACGTGCACCAGCACGGCTTCGCGGGCTTCCCGGCCGAACGGTTCCTGCCGCAGCGCCAGCCCCACCAGGGTCGTACCCATGCCGCTCAACGCGGGCTCATGCAGCGCCCGCGCATGCACCCGGCGGTTTGCGGCGCATACTGCCTGCGCCGCCGCTTTGCCGGTTCGCCCGGCAGGCGCAACCGTTGTCAGCGCTTCTACAAAGGCTTCAGCCGCCAGCTGGCTGGCGATCTCGCCCCCGGGAGCCCCGCCTACCCCGTCGCACACCGCAAACACCCCGGCCGCGGGCGAGTGGCACCACGCATCCTGGTTCGTCGCGCGCATCCGTCCCGCGTCACTCAGCGCAGCTGTTTCAACCGCCGGCAGTGTAGCCACGGCATTACTCTACACGCTGCGCTGAACAGTTGACCTCCAAAGCCGGCCGCGCAGCCCTCCGGGATTCCCATGGTGGGAATGTCGTGTGGCCCAGAGCAGCCGCGTGCTACGGAGTGCTTTTGTGCGCAGGCTCCGGCACGGAAACAGCAAGCCCCGTTGTCTCGCCCGCGACATGGAGCGGCTGCTCGCCCGGACCGTAGCTGTGCACCGCATGCGCGTCGGTGTGCGTTTTCGGCCAACTCCCGGGCGAGTTCGCTACCTCCGTGTACTCCATATCGGCCGCATTCGATACCTTCACCACGTAGTCGCCTTCCGGCACAAAGCTCAACGAAAACCCGGAGTCGTCCCGGGTCAACTCCGTCCGCATCGCTTCCGTTCTGTCATCCGCATACAGCAGCGTCACCGTTCCGCTGTTCACCGCATGCCCATCGCTTGCCGCCGTAATCACACCGGAAACCCCGTGCATCTTGCCCAGCGGAATCTGTACATTCTCACCGGACCGCTCTTCCCCGAGCCTTACCTTTACCGGAGTTGCCTCTTTCTGCCGCAACACTCCGCCGCCGTAAACCGGTATGGTCGTTCTTCCGGAATCGCTCATGGACATACCGTGCGGGCCGACATCGATGGTAGACCGCCCGAGTTCCAGATCAACCTCCAGCAGATACTCCCGCGCCGGCAGCCCGCTGAGCCGAAAGCTTCCCCGGTCATCCGTCATAGTTGCAGGGCGAGTGTGCGTCGGCTCCGCTTCAGGCTCCACCCACTTGTCTTTCTTCCGTACCAGCACCTTGATTCGCAGGCCGGTCGCGGGACTGCCGTCGTCATACAGCACGGTGCCCGCGACGGCGGCTCCGCGCTCCAGCGTGACATCGCCGGTTGCCGGCAGGTTTGCCTGCACCAGCACTCGCGGCACCGCGTTTGCGATGCGCTCCTTCATCTCCTTGTCGGGCTTTTCCAGCTCTTCCCGCGAGTAGCCCAGTGCTTCCAGCGGCGACACGTACCCCGGCACGGAAGCAAACACGTAGTACGCGCCCGGGGCCACGCGCGAAAAAATGAAGCTGCCGTCCGGCAATGTTTTCACGCTTGTCATATGTGCGGAAACGCCTTCGGTCATTTCCGACTTGTACCCATCGATCGCCGAGGACGGCTCCAGCACCACCGTCGCCAGCCGGGCGGGTCCGTTCGTATCCGAAAGGAACACGTGGCCCGTAACCGTCGAGGTCGGCGCTGCCTGCGCCGGAAAAGCGGCCGCACCGCTCAGCACCACTCCTGCCAGAAGAAAGCTGCCCATCCGCTCACCTCTATTTTCGCGAGGAGTATAGCGCAGCTTGCCCTTCTTTACCCGGATTTTCGCTCTTGCGCCGATACACACGATACCCATACGGCAGTACCGGCTTGCCGCCCCATCGCTGGAGCGCTGTCGGCACCTCTTCGCGCACCAGGGTGTAATGCTCCCGGAGGTACGCCGCGAGCCACGGCCAGCGGTCCAGCTTGCGATAGCGGAAGTCCGGCGGCCCGCACTCGTCGCTGCTGACCACCAAAGCCTGCGGAGGATTCAGCAGCAAAGCCGTCTGGAAGCCGAGCCGGTATCGCTCCCGCTCCGTCAAGTGCGCGTTCGCCTGGTCGTCCATCGGATACAGGTAGCAGTCGTACAGATAGCCGGTGCTCTGCGGCAGCCGCATGTTGTAGAGCGTGGTGATGCAGCCGCCGGCCATGTCCAGGCATTGCACCCGGCCGGCAAGCGCCCGACCTCCCAGGTTGTTCAGATCCGCGCTCAGAGAGCTTTCAAAACTGTCGTGCCGCCAGTCGAACTGCCGCACTTCGGCTAAAGATCGCGGCACAACAACCAGCGCTCCGAACATAAGCCCCGCCGCCGCCAAACTCCGGATGCACCATGCCCGTCCATCCGCGGCTTCGGTCCGCAGCGCCTCGGTAAATGCGATCGCTGCCAAAAGGAGCAGGAACACCTCGGACGAATAGCGATGGTACGGGTAGCCGCGGCCCTGCACGCAAAAGGAAAACACGCCGAACAGGAACCCGAGCAGCAGCAGCCGATCCCGGAAGAAGCGCCAGCGCCGCCCAAGCACAAACACCGGCAGCCACAGGCAAAACAACGGCAGCAGCACGGAAGACACGGATTCCCCGAGCAGCGTGCGCGCCGGCAGCCTCCAGGTGGAAGCATGGTACCGCGTAAGGTGCAGCATGGTGTCCAGGTACGCCGCGCAGGCATGCTCGCGCAGCAAAAACGCGAGCGATGCAAGCAGCGGCAGGGCGAAGCCGAGCGAGGCGGGAAGGAGTTGCCGCTTCCAGGGCCGTTGCTCCCACAGGAAAAGCGCAAGCAGGGCCGGCGGGAAAAGAAGGGCGTCGGGCTTGACGGCAGCCGCCGCTCCAAGACACACGCCGGCCGCGAAGGGAAAGCACCATCCCACGCCGTCGCGGACGGCAGAGAGCAGAAGGGCGCAGGCACCCGCAAGCAGGGCCGCCATCAGCAGGTCGCGCTGCCCCAACTGGATGAGCCCGTCGCGCCCGTGGATCAGGGCAAAGCACACCGCGGCGAAAAAAGCGGCAAAGCCGGCACCAAGCCTATCGCGCGGCTGCGCTTCCGGCCCGTCGCCTGCCCGGCAAATGACTGCCATTGCCCCGCCGATTGCAAGCAGCAGCAACAAATCCCACACCCGCCAGGCCAGCGCGCCCTTGCCCAGCACCATCATCACAGCGGCTTCCACGGCAAACGTCCCCGGCTGGTTCGGGTCCACAATCTCGCGGTACGGCGCAAGCCCGTGCTGCATCAGAAAAACGCAGTAGTGGATCAGCGGCGCATCGCCCACCAGCGGCCACCGCCGCGAGTCCATGACAAAAGCCGCCGCGCACCAGAGCAGCACCGCGCTCAGCGCGCCATAGAACAGCGGCAAACGCCGGCCCGCGCTTTCGCTTTTCCCCTGCCGCAGAATTATGCCTCCCGGTTCTGAGATCGACCTTCTCCGCCCGGCAGGTAGGAGCCGGCAAACAGTGCCAGGCCCGGCAGCAGCGGGAGCAGGCCGCATAGAAATACGGGTGCATCGCGAACCAAAACCCGCAAGAAGATCATAAGCGCCAAGCCGATAGCCGCGACGGCCAGGCCGCCGATGCGCAGCCCGTTCCGCCGCCGCGCGGCCGCTGTTCGATCCCCTTCCCGCAGCATCTGCAGGGCGACACCTGCATTTTCTATCGGCGTTTCTGAAATCTTCTTCAGCAGTTCGTGCTTGTAATAACTTTCCCGCTCCTTGCGCCGGGCACTAGACCACACAGCCACGGCCGAAAAAGAAAATACCGCTACCGCCCCGATACTGAGAAACAGAAATACAGAAAACGGCGTGCTAAATGCTCCCATGGTAAGAACTCCTATGCCGATCAGCACTGAGAACAGCTTTCCGACTTACCCGGTGCGACCGGAGCACCGGCAAAACGGTTTCAAAAATGTTTTCTGCCCGGCATCGAAACAAAACGAAACCTGCGGCAGTTACGGTAAGTCCTACAAACCGGGTACATCTGCATGGGCCGGCAAGAGGACGAAGCAAGCGTGGATCGCGTACTCGCCGGCAGTACGGATGCTTTTGCCGAGCTGGTGCGCCGCTGGCAGGGCCCGCTCGTCAACATGGCCTGGCGCTTTTGCCGCGACCGCGGCCGCGCCGAGGAGATGGCGCAGGAGGCTTTTCTGCGCGCCTACCGCAATCTCGGGCAGTGGCGCCGCGAGTCAGCCTTTTCTACCTGGCTCTTCTCGCTGGCCGCCAATGTCTACCGCACGGAGCTCAAGCGGAACCCGGCTACCATGCTTTCGCTCGATGACATCGCCGAACCGCCGGACCTGCGCTTGTCTGCAAACCAAGCAGAAGCAGCCGATACAGCCGGGAAATTGCGGCTCGCCGTGCTTGCGCTTCCGGCCCGGTACCGCGACGCCCTGGTTTTATTCTACTTTCATGAAGAAGATGTTTCCCAGGCAGCCCTAACCCTCGGCATCCCGCAGGGAACGCTCAAAACACGCTTGGCCCGCGGGCGCGAAATCCTGCGGCGCAAGTTCACGCAGGCGCGCCCTGCCTCTGGGCTTCCCTATCGAATTGCAAAGGAGACAAAGTGAGATTGCCAAACACTGAACTTAATAGCGCATTCCGCTCCACGGATGACAACATCCTGCCGTCTTCCGGATTTACCGATGCGGTGATGGCCGAGGTGCGCCGCGAAGCCTGCGCTCCGCCGGCCATCCCTTTTCCCTGGAAGCATGCCGCACCCGGCATGGCCGCCTGCTTCGCCGCGCTGGCGTTTGTTGTCGCGGGTGTTTTCGCGGCGGCGCGTGCACAAGTCCCGGCATCCACTGTCAAATGGCAGTTGTGGCTCGATGCAGCTTTGCGGCAAGCTCAGCATCCGGACACGGCGTGGGCCATAGTCGCGATTACCGTGACTTTCATCGGCTGCTCCATGACCGTCGCGCTTGCCGGCGAGTAAAGGTCTCGGAAGAGGCAGTCGTCTGAGGCAAACTAAGCACCAGAACTACAAAAGCGCCGGATCGATATGCCCTACGCCCCGACCTGCCCCAGCTTGGCTTCCGCTTCCAGCACCGTCAACCGGGCCGACCCGTATCGCTCCGGGTCCTGTCCGGCCTCTTCCACGGCCTTCTGCCCGGCCCGCAGCTGCTCCTCGGCGGCTGCCTTGTCTACCGCATCCGGCGCTTCCGCGTACTCGACCAGCACCGTCACGCGGTCCGGCAATATCTCCGCGAACCCCCGCGCGACAATCAGCGTTTGCTCCCCGCCGGAGCTGCCCGTCACCAGGAGCTCCCCCGCGCCGATCGCTGTCAGCAAGGGCGCGGCCGCCGGCAGCACCTCCAGCACGCCGGAAAGCCCGGGCAGCGTCACGGTGGCCGCGTCTGCTTCCAGCAGCACCCGCTCCGGCGTCACCACCCGCACCTTCAACCGGCCCGGTTCGAACTGTGTGTCCTTCCGCTCGGCCATTTACCCCTGCGCCTTCAGCTTTTCGGCCGCCGCGAGCACGTCTTCAATCGTGCCCTTCAGATAGAACGCCTGCTCCGGCACATCGTCGTGCTTGCCTTCAATGACTTCCTTGAAGCTCCGCACCGTATCGGCCACCTTGCAGTACGAGCCCGGAATCCCCGTAAACTGCTCCGCCACATGGAACGGCTGCGACAGGAACTTCTGCACCTTGCGCGCCCGGCTTACCGTCAGCCGATCTTCTTCACTCAGCTCGTCAATGCCTAGGATTGCGATAATATCCTGCAAATCCTTGTACCGTTGCAGGATGCGCTTGACGCCCTGCGCCACGTCGTAGTGCTCCTGGCCGACGATGCGCGGCGTCAGGATGCGCGAGGACGAAGCCAGCGGGTCGACCGCCGGATAGATGCCCAGCTCCGACAAGGGCCGCGACAGCACGGTGGTCGCATCCAGGTGAGCAAAGGTTGTCGCCGGCGCGGGGTCCGTGTAGTCGTAGGCCGGCACGTACACGGCCTGCACGGATGTCACGGATCCCTTCTTGGTCGAGGTA
>CAXTSG010000054.1:9629-11381 GCA_964246825.1 uncultured Acidobacteriaceae bacterium
CATGCGCCCCAGCAGCGTCGAAACCTCAGACCCCGCCTGCGTAAACCGGAAGATATTGTCGATAAACAGGAGCGTGTCCGCGCCTTCTTCATCGCGGAAGTGCTCCGCAATCGTCAAGGCTGACAATGCCACGCGCAGGCGCGCGCCCGGCGGCTCGGTCATCTGCCCGTAAATCAGCGCGGCCTTCGACTTCGGCAGGTCCTGGAGGTTGATGACGCCCGCCTCCTGGAACTCCAGCCACAGATCGTTGCCTTCGCGCGTCCGCTCGCCCACGCCCGCAAACACCGAAAAGCCGCCGTGTTTGGTTGCAACGTTGTTGATCAGCTCCTGGATCACGACCGTTTTGCCGACGCCCGCGCCGCCGAACAGTCCGATCTTGCCGCCCTTCACAAACGGCTGGATCAGGTCGATGACCTTGACGCCGGTCTCAAACATCTCCTCCTGCGTCGACTGCTCCTCAAAGCTCGGCGCTTCGCGGTGAATCGGCATGTACTTCTTCGCGTTTACGGGGCCAAGCTGATCGACCGGCTGCCCGATCACGTTCAGGATGCGGCCCAGCGTTTCGCGGCCCACCGGCACGGAAATCGGCGCGCCCGTGTCGACGACCTTCATGCCGCGCACCATGCCCTCGGTCGCCTCCATGGCGACACAGCGCACGCGCCCGTCGCCGATATGCTGCTGCACTTCCAGCACCACATCGATCGGGTTCGGCACGTTGAAGCCGTCGGAAATCACGCGCAGCGCCTGAAAAATGCTTGGCATCCGCGACTCTTCAAACTGCACATCGACCGCCGGCCCGGACACCTGGACCACCTGCCCAAAGTTGCCCTTGCCGCGCTGGAGATTGTCGGTTGCGATCTGTTCCTGCACTGCTGTGTCTGCCATGTGTCCTTTCACTTACTGAAAAGCAGGGTGGAGGGGAAAGGGTTGAGGGGGGAAGAAGCGGGGATCTTCCCTACTTATAAGTTCAACCTACTTCAGGCTTCCAGTCTGCACCGGCTCCGTATACTAACCCCACCGCGACTTCTAATCCCTGACTACTAATCCTACCGACCCCTGCTCTTTACCCCTGACCCTGAACCCTCTACCCTTGCCCTTGCCCCTACACCGCCGCCGCGCCGCTCACGATCTCGATAATCTCCTTCGTGATCGCCGCCTGCCGCACCCGGTTCATGGTTAAGGTCAGCGCGTCGATCATATCCGAAGCATTGCTCGACGCCGCATCCATCGCCGTCATGCGCGCCGCGTGCTCGCTCGCCACCGACTCCAGCATGGCGTAGTACAGGAGCGCCGACACATACCGCGGCAGCATCGACCGGTACACCTTGTCCGGCGACTGGTCGTACAGGTAGTCCACCTCGGCCGTGCCGAAGCGCTTGGACTCGTCCTCATACTGCGCCCGAATCGCCCCCTGCTCCTCGTCGCGCAGCGTAAGACCCGCTGAAAGCGCCGCCTGCGCCGTGCGCTCGCGCTCCTCGCGCGTCGGCTCGTCGACCTGTGCCGTTTCAGGCCGCGCCAAGCCGCCCTGCCGCTCCGCGATCAGCGGCAGCACGCGCTCCACCACGACCCGCTGCGAAATGACTGACTGGAACTGGTTGTAGCAGAGGTACACCGCATCGACCTCGCCCGCCGCGTACCGCTCCACGATCCGCTCGCCGACCGCGCGCACATCCTCAAAGCGCATCCGGTCCAGCACAATCGCGGCTGCCTGCTCATCGGCCACAAACTCGACCGGCCCCTTGCGCGCCCGCT
>CAXTSG010000054.1:11391-14529 GCA_964246825.1 uncultured Acidobacteriaceae bacterium
GCCTGCGGGTCAAACGGGGTACCGGGCTCAGGCTGCGCCCGCTGCGGCAGCTCCGCCGTCGGAAAGCTCCGGCGGAAGAAATCCCGCCCCTTGCGCCCGATCGGCAGAAGATCGACCTGTTTGCCTTCGGTCCGGCGCGCTTCCGCGAGAAACCGCGTTGAAGACCGCGTGATGTTCGTGGAAAACGCCCCGGCAAAGCCCTTGTCGCCCGAGACCACGACCAACAGCACGGTTTTCTCGGGCCGAACTTCAAGCAGCGGACTCCGCAGCGCGTTTTCCGAAGGATCAATCTCCTCGGCGCGCCGACGCAGCGAAGCAAGCACCGTCGCCAGCATGACCGCGTAGGGCCGGGCCTCGGTCATGCGCTCCTGCGCGCGCCGCAGCTTGGCCGCGGCCACCATCTTCATGGCTTTGGTAATCTGGCGCGTGTTTTTTACGCTGCGGATGCGCCGCCGTAAATCGAGTACGTTTGCCATGCTCTACCGAGCCGCTCCCTGGCCCTGTTCGACCGCCTTTTGATTCGACTGCGCCTGCCCGGAGCCGCCCCCGGCGGTGGTTGCCGCGCCCGGCGGCGAGCCTGCCGGGGTTTTCTGCGCCGCCCGGCGCTGCTCGTCCCCGCTCATCGGCTGCACCGCATCCTTGCCCGTGGCCCGGCCATGCTCCGCCGTAAAGTCCCGCTTGTACCCGTCCACCGCGGCCTTCAACCGCCCGCGCAGATCGTCGTCCAGCGCCTTTTTGTCGGCAATATCCTTGAGCAGCGCTGCCTGCGAGCGGTCCAGATAGGCATGGAAGCCCGCCCCCCACACCGCGACATCCTCAACCTTCACATCATCAAGCAGCCCCTGCGTGCCCGCGAACAGGATAGCGACCATGTGCTCGGCGGTGAGCGGCTCAAACTGCTTCTGCTTCAGCAGCTCCGTCAATCGCTTGCCGCGGTTCAGCTGGTTCTGCGTCGCCTTGTCCAGGTCCGAGCCGAACTGCGAAAATGCCGCCAGCTCGCGGTATTGCGCCAGGTCCAGCTTCAGGGTCGAGCCCACCTGCTTCACCGACTTGTACGCCGCCGAAAAGCCCACCCGCGATACCGATAGCCCCACGTTCACAGCCGGACGAATGCCGGAGTTGAACAAGTCGGTTTCCAGGAAAATCTGTCCGTCCGTAATCGAAATCACATTCGTCGGGATGTACGCGGACACATCGCCGGCTTGCGTCTCGATAATCGGGAGCGCCGTGAGCGAGCCGCCGCCCTTCTCCTTGTTCATCTTGGCCGAGCGCTCCAGCAGACGCGAGTGGAGATAAAACACATCGCCCGGATACGCCTCGCGGCCCGGCGGCCTGCGCAGCAGCAGACTCAATTCGCGGTAAGCGACCGCGTGCTTGGAAAGATCGTCGTAGATGACAAGCGCATGCCGGCCCGAGTCGCGGAAATACTCGCCCAGCGCGGTCGCCGCGAACGGAGCCAGATAAAGCAGCGGCGCGGGCTCGGAAGCCGAAGCCGCCACCACGATCGTGTAGTCCATCGCGCCGCGCTCGGTCAGGGTCTGCACCACCTGCGAGATGGAAGAACGCTTCTGCCCGATCGCGCAGTAGATGCAGATCAGGTTGTTCTTGGCATTATTCAGGATCGTGTCGATGACAACGGCGGTCTTGCCCGTCTGGCGGTCGCCGATGATCAGCTCGCGCTGCCCGCGGCCGATCGGAATCATTGCGTCAATCGCCTTGATGCCGGTCAGCATCGGCTCCTTCACCGGCTGGCGGTCGATCACGCCCGGGGCCAGCCGCTCGACCGGCAGTGTTTCCGTAGTCGCGATGGGACCCTTGTCGTCGATCGGCTGCCCCAGCGCGTTCACCACGCGGCCTACCATCGCGTTGCCGACCGGCACGCTCATGATCCGGCCCGAGCGCTTCACCTCATCGCCCTCGCGGATCTCCGAGCCCTCGCCCATCAGCACCACGCCGACCTGCTCCTCTTCGAGCGAAAGCGCCAGACCCTCGATGCCGTGCGGGAACTCCACGATTTCGCCCGCCATCACTTTATCGAGGCCATGGACGCGCGCAATGCCGTCGCCGACCGACACCACCGTGCCGACCTCGTCCACCTGCATCCGCGTGTCGTAGTTCCGTATTTCCTCCCGAAGAAGGCTTGTAATCTCGTCCGCGCTGATCTTTGCCATTGCTTCCTTTTTGTAAAGCAGGGTGGAGGGTGGAGGGTTAACGGCAGTCGAGAGAAGTTGGAGGGCAATCAGAACAGGAGCAACAGAAAACTCGATTATCTTTCCGTACTTTGCCTATTCTCCTGCTTCTCTAATCCACAACACTCTTCCCATCTTCCGCTGCTACCCGGTTCCTAAACCCTACTCTTACCCTTGTACCTGCTTTGAACCATTACCTTAAACTGCCCTGCCTTACCTGCCCTTACCCTTTACCCTCTACCCTGCCTTCAACTGCCCAGCTGCTCCCGCAGCCCGTCCAGGCGGCCGCGCACGCTGCCGTCGTACACGGTCGAGCCGATCTTCAAACGCGCCCCGCCCAGCAGCGCCGGGTCTTCGCGAAAAGTTGCCTCCACCCGCTTGCCGGTCAAGGCATGGATGCGCGCCTCCACCGCCTCGCGCTCCCGCGCATCGAGCGGCCGCGCGCTGGTCCACTCTACCTTGTCGATTCCGAGATCGCCCCGCAGCAGCCGCCGGAACTCCTCCACAATCGCCTCAAAGCCTTCCATACGCTCGTGATTGACGATCACGGCCACGAAGTTCCGCACCGGCCCGGACATCCCCAGCTTTGCATTCAGTTTGTCGAGCAGCCCGACCTTCTGCCTGGCCGGGTACGACGGGTCCAGAAACACGCTGCGCAGCCCCGGGCTTTCCTGCCAGGCCGCGACAAACTCGCCCAGCTCACGGTCCGCCGCTTCCGCGTCCGCCCCGTTCCCTTCCAGAACATCCAGCAGCGCGCGCGCATACCGGCCGGCATACCCCTGCGTATCGGCCACTACAAACGCTCCCCGCTGCCGTCCGGCGGCATGCCGGAAAGCTGCCGCTCCAACCCCTGGAGAAACTCATCGACCAGCGCCGCGTCCGCTTCCGGCGTCAGGCGCACCCGCTCCGCCGCGCGGTCCACCGCCAGGTTGGCCGCATACTGCTTCAG
>CAXTSG010000055.1:0-3426 GCA_964246825.1 uncultured Acidobacteriaceae bacterium
CTGGCGCGCATCCGCCGCGGCAGCTTTGCCGAGGGGCAGGAAGGCCGCCCGCCCATGGCCACCGGGGGGGATGACGCCGAGGTCCTGCCCGAGCCGCCTCGCCGCGTCGTTATCTATGAAGCAGTAGACGAAGCCCCGGCCCGTCCGCAGCTTGTTCCCAGGCCGGAACCGGAGCCTGCCGCTCCGGCGCCTGCCGACGCCATCGCCTTTACCGCCCGCGCCGACGCCAACCAGCGCCCCGTTACCATGACCGCCCGCTCCGTCCACGGCTACGAGAGCGCCTACAAGCTGCCGCCCACTACCCTTCTGCACCGCTCGGAGGAAACCCACGAAGTGCGCCAGGAGGCCCTGCGGGCCGAGGCTCAAGTGCTTATCGAAAAATGCGGGGAGTTCGGCGTCGGCGGCCAGGTCACCCAAATCAACCCCGGCCCCGTCGTCACCACCTTCGAGTTCCGCCCGGACGCCGGCGTCAAATACTCCCGCGTCACCGGCCTTGCTGACGACCTTTGCCTCGCCATGGCCGCCGAATCCATCCTCATCGAGCGCATGGCCGGTAAATCCACCGTGGGCATCCAGGTACCGAATGGAGAGCGCGAAACCATCTGGCTCCGCGACATCATGGAGTCCGAACCCTTCGCTACCTCAAAGTCCAAAGTCGCCATGGCCATGGGCAAGGACATCAACGGCAAGGTCGTCGTCGCCGACCTTGCCACCATGCCGCACGTGCTTATCGCCGGCTCCACCGGCTCCGGCAAGTCCGTTGCCATCAACGCCATGATCATGAGCGTGCTCTACAAGGCCACGCCCGAGCAGGTCCGTCTCATCCTGGTTGACCCCAAGCGCGTCGAGCTCGGCATGTACGAGGGCGTCCCGCACCTCTTCACTCCCATCATCACCGAGCCCAAGCTCGCCGCGAACGCGCTCAAAAATGCCGTCCGCGAAATGGAGCGCCGCCTCAAGCTGCTCGCTTCCCGCTCGGTCCGCAACATCGACCAATATAACCGGCTCTTTACCGACACGCTCGGCCTTTTCGACGAGCAGGGCGTCGAGGAAAAGCCGCTTCCCTACATCATGATCATCATCGACGAGCTCGCCGACCTGATGATCCTCGATAAGTCCAACGTGGAAGAAGCCATTACGCGCCTCGCGCAAATGGCCCGCGCCGTCGGCATCCACCTCGTGCTCGCGACGCAGCGCCCGTCGGTCGACGTGATCACCGGACTCATCAAGGCGAACGTGCCCACGCGCATGAGCTTCCGCCTCGCCACCAAGGTCGACTCCCGCACCATCCTCGACGCCAACGGCGCCGAGTCGCTCCTCGGCCGCGGCGACATGCTCTTCCTGCCGCCCGGCACAGCGCGCCTTCAGCGCGTCCACGCCCCCTTTGTCACCGAAGCCGAAATCTCCAACGTGGTCGCTTTTTGGAAGGCCCAGGGTGAAGCCGAGTACGTTGAAGCCTTCCTGGAAGCGCCGAAAGACGCCAACGGCCGCGAAATCGACAGCGAGAGCGGCCCCGCGGGTTCCGCCGAAGACGACAACGACCCCATGTTCGACGACGCCGTCCGCCTCGTCTTCGAGTTCGGCAAAGCCTCCACTTCCCTGCTGCAAAGAAGAATGCGCATCGGCTACGGCCGAGCCGCCCACCTCATCGACCTGATGGAGCGCGACGGCTTAGTCGGCCCTCCGGAGGGCTCCAAACCACGGGAACTGCTGAAGCCGGCCAATTGGCTGAAGGATGCGGACGAAGCCCTGCGTTAGGCAACAACACCTTGCTCCAAGGGAGCAGAGCATCGTTGCTTATAGCGCGAAAAGCTAAACCACTTACACTGCATGTGCCAAATCTGTGAAGGCTTTGCTTGGAACAAGCTATAGCTCTCACAGTAAGCCCGAAGTGCACTGCATAGAGGTTATGTTGAAGAAGGCATACTTATTTTACTTCCTGGACACCGAGGATTTCATAAAGCAATTTGAGATATTGACTGGCAAACGTAAGAACAAAGCAGTAAATCAAATTAGTTTTTATTCAGGCGAGGTTCATACCCAAATTTGCAAATGGATGCTGCCATGCCAGATTTCAGTTCACTCAGGAGTAGGTTCATCTCGACCAGACTCGGCCGCCTTACGAATTTCATCAAGCGTTATTCCCTCAAACATCCAGTAGTCTGACCCGCTAGCTGCACCCGTTTTATAACCAAGCTTGCGAAGTGCTTCCAGCGCTGATGCGGAAAGGCTCATAATCTGCCCTTCAAACTTTACTTTGTTTCCTTCCACTACAGTTGCGTGCACACCTTCGTCTCTGGAAAGAGTCAACAGCGCTCCCAGCGGAATGTTAATGGCGGCTAAATTGATGTTTGCCCTCTTCCTTGTCTGGGCCTGCTCCGCCTTGCTCGCAGCCGCTTCTTCCTCCATCGGAAGATCCACCTTGCCTGGGGTTACCTCGGTAAAGGCACCCATAGCAATCGCGAGCACAACCTTCTCCGGTGCGATTTGAAAGAATTCTCGATTTGGGTTCACTCGCTTATCCGAGAACAATTGATGCAAACGCTTTTCCTTCAAGGCCATATTTTCTACGCGCGCTGCGAAATAGCATTGAAAAGCGACGGGAACTCCTGTTGAAGAACTTAACTGCTTGATACGATCCTCAACATGACCTGTAGTGCAACCTATCTTCACGAGTTCCGGCATAAAAGGATTCGTCAAAATATATAGGACGCCGGATTCATCAACGGTCATGCAAGCTCTCCTGATTGTGATTTTTAGCGTCCTGCTCGCCTCTATGTTATTGATAACGGCTGACATTTCACTGCTATCCCTAACTGAATTTTACTTGCGCTTCTACCCCCCATGCTCCCGCCCTCGTAGCCGCAGCAAATCCCGCTGGTAGATAAACGACACCAGCAGCAGCAGCACGCCCAATCCCAAAAACGACAAGCTGCGAAACCCCTGGCTCAGCGCCCGCGTGTCCACCAGAAACACCTTGGCCGCGGCCAGCGTCAGCAGCGCAAGCGCCTGCCAGCGCAGAAACGCCCAGCGCAGCCGAAAGCCGAGCCCCAGCAGCGCCGTGCCCAGCAGCGCCGCCCAGGCTGAATCCCAAAACTGCTCGGCCACTATGTTGGCCAAGGAAGGGACACCACCCTGCCAGTAGCCATGGTTTTCCAGCGCCCCGGCCAGCAGCAGCAGCACGGTGGCCGTAATCGCCGCGCCCCGTCCCACCCCGGTCCACTCGGCCGCGGGAGCCCCCTCGCGATGCGCCGCATGCTGCCGCGCGGCCAGGCGCACCGCCAGTACGGCGACCGCGATCACAAACAGATACAAGGCGAACTGCCGGTTCAGGAACATGCGTCCGCCCGCCGGCAGGCGGCCGCTGGGCGCCGCAATGACCAGCATGAGCGCGGCTGACAGCAGGATAGAAGCCGCCGGCATGGG
>CAXTSG010000055.1:3436-14425 GCA_964246825.1 uncultured Acidobacteriaceae bacterium
GGCATGGGTGAGGCAAGCACGCGATTTGTCTCAACCGACCTGCCCAGCCCGGCCAGCAGTAGAAGCAGCGCGGCCTCCGCCGCCCACCCGGCGATAACCGAAACATCCACGCCGATCCCGCCCGGGCCCAAGCCGGACCAGATGCCGACGGCGGCGAGGCTAACCGCGAGCCCGGCATACGCGGCCCCCAGGGCACCTCGGGCGTTCCGACGGGCCCGCTCCCACACAAGCAGCGCCGCATACCAGAGCCCCAGCAAGCTCGGCACCCCGTGCGCCCAGCCTTCCGGCAGCAGCCGCCATAACTCCACAAGCCCCAGTAGGCCGTTCAGCAGGGTCAGTGCCAGCGCAACACGAGAGGCCGCGGCCCGGAACTGCGGCAGAAGCGAAGGAGCAAGCGAAAACGCCAGAAAGAACAGGGCAGCCAGTGCCGCGGCCGCACCCGCCTGGTCTCCCGAGCGCAAAGCGGAAGCATCCCAGGCAAAACTCAGCAGGTAGCCGGCCGTGCCCACAAAAGCGGCCAGGAGCAGCCGAGGCCAGCGGCCCAAAGCCGCCAGCGTCCAAAGCCCGGCGTTCAACAGAAGAAGGTAGCTGCCCAGCGTCCATATCGAGGCGTGGGGGCGGGAAAGCAGCGCCGGAGTCAGGAAGCCGCCGATTGCGGCATAAGCCGCCAGAACCTCCGAGCGCTGCTTCCAGCACAGCACACCGTTAGCGACCGTCACCAGCACCATCCCGAGAAAAGCCTGGGGGTAGCTGAGCAAGCCGAACAGCGCGAAGGAAGCCCACAGCACCAGGGACAGCAGCCCCGTCCCGATCGCCTTCAGGGAAAAAGAAAATACCGGGTAGCTGCGCCGCCGGAAACGCTCGGACCAGCCGATCAGCCCGAGAGCGGCAGCCGTCCCGATCAGCACCCGCGCCAGAGGGCCGAGCCATTCCCGGTCTACCGCGTACTTCAAAAACCAGGCCGCCCCGATCAGAACGGCGAGGATGCCGATGCGGTTGAACCATTGCGAGCCGATCCGGGACTCAAGCGACGGCTGCTCCGGAGCGGTAAACGACAAAGGCTGCGCGGCCTCCGGAGTACTGCTTTGAGGAGCAAACGGCGCGGCTTGTTTCCCTTCCAGGTCCGCTACCCTTTTTTCCAGCGCTTCAACTTTTTGCCGGAGCCGTTCTGCTTCCAGGGAATCCATGGGCGGCACTCCATCGTGTCTTCAGGTAAGCACTGCTGTTTCTATAACCGGGCAAAGCTCCATGTTCAGCGGCCGGCATAGCGTCGAGAATATCCTGCTTCCGAATCCACCGCTCCCGGGTACTTAGGTAACAAGCAAAGAGCTTACGAGTGGGGTATCTTCCGAGCATGCAGGTTTCCGTACATCCGGACCGATCCGAGGAAGAGCTTCGAGCAAGACCGGAGAACCGGCACATGGCACTGCTGTCGGAAACTGCCGGTGCGGAGCCGGGGTCTACGGCACTTGACCCTGTGCTCTTCCAGTCTTTGCAGGAGATGCTGGATGCGGAAACGCTCTGTCAAATCTACCGGGAGCTGCTGGAGCAGACGCGCGCGCGGCTGCCAGGGCTGGCCGCGGCCGAAACGCACCGGGCAGTGGCGGATTTGGCCCACGGCATCCGCGGTACCTGCGCCATGATGGGAGCCGTTGCCCTCGCGCAGATTGCCGCGGCTTTGGAAGCGGCTCCCGTACCCGGTCTGCCCGCCTTGCAGGCAGCCGAGCAGATGAAGGCCGCCTGCGCGGCTTTGGAAGCGGCACTGGACCAGAGGCAGGTGCTTCTGTGATCGGCAGTCTCCATCTAGGCCGCCTCCCGGCTCCGCGCCGCGACATGCCTATCCGAGTAGTGATCGCGGACGACCACCCGGTGGTCCGCATCGGCGTCCGCAACGTCCTGGCCGCGCACGGCCACTTCAATGTGGTCGGCGAAGCGGAAAACGGCATTCAGGCCGTGGAACAAACAAAGAACCTACAGCCTGAAATCCTCCTGCTCGACATCCAAATGCCGAACACCGCCGGCCTGGAAGCTCTGCGGCAGGTCATGGCCCATGCATCCCGGACCCGCATTGTTCTGCTGACGGGAGCCATCCAGCCGGAGCAGCTGGCCGATGCCTTTGACGCCGGCGCGCGCGGCATCGTGCTGAAAAGCGCAATGACGGAGCAGATCGCCGCCGCGCTTACGGCGGTCGTGGAAGGCGGCTTCTGGGTCAACGGCCGCCGGCTGGACCTGCTTTCCACTGTGCTTGCCGAGCTCCGGACACAGATTCGTCAGGAAAGCAGCGACCGCTTTCGCCTAACCCGCCGCGAAATGGAGGTCGTCGGCCTCATCGTGAAAGGCTACTCCAACCGCGACATCGCCAAACAGTTCAACCTGAGTGAGGAAACGGTAAAGCGCCATCTTTCCAACACTTTTGAGAAGCTCAACATCTCTACGCGCCTTGAGCTTGCGATCTTTGCCATTGCCAACAAGCTGGTGCCGCCGCAGGACGGACTTTGAGACGGGCAGCGGGCGTCCATAGAAACTCGCGCCTGTCCCGGAGCGGGACAACTTTACCGGAACCGTCCATGCAGACCTCCTCCCTTCTCCTCCAGGCATCTCCTTTTTACATAGCGGCCGTACCCTGTCGGCGAGACCGGAGCAGGCAGCGCCGCGTCAAAGACTAAGGGAACAATCGACCATGCTGAAACAAACTTCGACTTTGCTCCTCTTGGCGGCGCTTGCCGCCCACGCGCACGGGCAGGAGATGAACCCGACCGCGACCGATAAGTTTCCTCAGGGCCAGGGCCCTTCCTCGGTGCAGAACGGTGTGCCGGTCTACAAGATTCAGGTGGTCGGGCGCGACATCCCGGCCATCAACTACTTTCACCGCAGCGGGTCCACGCGCATCGGCTTTTCCGGTACGCCGCTGCTGCCCGCGGCTAAGGGCTACGCCACGGTCGAAAGCAACAAGGGGCAAATCTCCATCAACGCGCACCTGGAAGGCCTGAAGCCGGCCAACGGCTTCGGCGTCGAGTACCTGACTTATGTGCTGTGGGCGGTCACAACCGACGGGCACCCGCAGGCGCTCGGCGAAGTGCTGCCCTCGGGCGGCGGCGACAAGGTTGATCTCAAGGTGACGACCAACCTCCAGGCGTTCGCGCTGATTGTCTGTGCGGAGCCGTACTTTGACGTGAGCCAGCCAAGCGATGTGGTTGTGCTGCAAAACGAAGTTCTCCGCGACAAAACCCAGGGCATCATCGACCCGCTGGTCGCGCACGCGGCACTGCTGCCGCGCGGTACCTACTCCACCACAAGCGGGCAAAACACGGTAGCCGACCCGATTACCCGCAACGACAAGTCGCCGCTTGAGCTCTACGAGGCAATCAATGCGGTACAGATCGCGAAGGCCGCGGGCGCGGATCGCCTGGCCTCCGATACCTACGCGAAAGCCATGCAGAATCTCCAGAATGCCCAGGCCATGGACAACCGCAAGAGCGAGCGCAAGCAGGAGATTACCTTTGCCCGCGCCGCCGTGCAGTCGGCGGAAGATTCGCGCGTAATCGCGATCCGCAAGCAGCGCGACCTGGATGCGGCGGCGCAGCAGCAGGCGCGCGAGCAGGCGCAGCAAGCCGCCCAGCAGGCTGCTCTGGAAGCTCAGCAGAGTAAGCTGAAGGCCGACCAGGCTGCCGCCGAGCGGGCCAAGGCCGAGGCGCAGGCGGCCGAAGCCCAGGCCCAGGCGGCCCAGGCGCGCCAGGCTCAGCAGCAGGCCGTCGACCAGACCGCGCAAATCCGCCAGCGTCTGCGCGACCAGCTCAACGCCGTGCTCAACACACAGGAAACCGCCCGCGGGCTTATTGTCAACATGTCGGACGTGCTGTTTGACACCGGCAAGTACACGCTGAAGTCCGATGCGCAGGTCAAGCTCGCCAAGGTTTCCGGCATCCTCCAGGCCTACCCCACGCTCAAGATGCAGGTCGAGGGCTATACAGACAACGTAGGCGGCGAGGCTTATAACCAGAAGCTCTCCGAAAATCGGGCGCAGGCGGTCGGCGACTTCCTGGTAAGCCAGGGCGTGCCGCTGGCCAACGTGTCGGCTACCGGCTTCGGCATGAGCAACCCCGTAGCCGACAACGGCACCGCCGCGGGCAAGGCGCAGAACCGCCGGGTACAGCTGGTGGTCTCGGGCGATGCGATCGGCGTGCAGCAGCAGGCGCAGCCGGCAGGCGGCGCGGGCGCGGCGATCGGTCCGCAGCAGTAGCCGGCAAGAGGAGAAGCAGGCGTTGCGCCCGGCTTCAACGGAGCCCGCGCCTGCCCCGCGTTTCCATCAAAACTATCCCTTTCTCCTGCATCCAAGGCACTGAAGCACGCTGAAGAGAAAGCAGGTCGTGATGCGGATTGCATTTCTGGGGTTAGGCAAAATGGGCAGCGCGCTGGCTCGCATCCTGCTGGCAAAAGGCTATGAATTGGTTGTATGGAACCGCAGCCCGGCGGCAGCCGAAGCGCTGGCCCGCGAAGGCGCGCAGGCCGCCGCGACGCCCGCCGAGGCGGTCAAGGACGCGGGCATTATTTTCACCATGGTGTTTGACGACGCGGCGCTGGAAAGCATCCTGTTTGAGCAGGGCGCGCTCGATGCGATCAAGGAAGGCGCGATCCATGCCTCCATGTCCACTATCAGCGTCGTTTTGGCCGAGCGGCTCGCCGAGGAGCACGCCCGGCGCGGGCAGCGCTTTGTGGGCGTGCCGGTATTCGGCCGCCCGGCGGCCGCGGCCGAAGGCAAGGTGTGGGTCGTGGTTGGCGGCGAAGAAAGTGCCGTGGCCGATGTGCTGCCGGTGTTGGAGGTTTTTTCGCGCGGCACAACCGTCGTGAGCAGCAAGCCCCAGCTGGCGCATGCCATCAAGCTGGGCGGCAACTTCCTCATTACAGCCATGATTGCCGGGCTTTCCGAAGGCATGACCTATGCCGAAGAGCACGGCATTGACCCGGCCGTCTACCTGGAAGCCGTCAACAACGGGCTTTTTCAGTCGCCGTTCTACGGCGCTTACGGCAAGGCCATGCTCCAACCCGGCGACGATGCACCCTCGACCGTAAAGCTAGGCGCTAAAGATACCCGCCTGTTCCGCGAAGCAGCCAAGGAAACAGCAACGCGCACCCCCCTGGCCGACATTTTTCAGCAGCAGCTCAATGCCGCCGTGCAGGCCGGGCTAGGCGACAAAGATTGGGCTGCGGGCTACCTCGAACAGGTCCGCAGCGAGGCAAAAGGTTTGCCGGTATGAGCAGCCTCCGGGGCACCGCGGTTCTGATCACAGGCGCAAGCTCCGGCATCGGCGAGGCTTGCGCCTACACTTTCGCCCGCGAGGGTGCGCGGCTGCTGCTGGCGGCGCGCCGGGCGGAAAAGCTCGAAGCGCTTAAAGCAAAGCTCCTCGAAGCCGGCGCAGCCGCGATCCACTCGCTCACGCTCGATGTGCGCGAAGCAGGCGCGGTTGCCGAAGCACTCGCGTCGCTGCCCGAGGAGTGGCGTACCGTGGACGTGCTCATCAACAATGCCGGGCTGTCCCGCGGGCTCGACAAGGTGCAGGAAGCGGACCCTTCTGACTGGGACGAGATGATCGATACCAACGTCAAGGGCCTGCTTTACGTTACGCGCGCCGTGGTGCCGGGCATGGTCGAGCGCGGGCGCGGCCATGTCGTCAACCTGGGCTCGACCGCCGGACACATGACCTATCCCGGAGGTGCGGTCTACTGCGCGACCAAGGCGGCTGAAAGCGCCCTGAGCGAAGGGCTGCGGCAGGACCTGCTGGGGACGCCCGTGCGCGTCACCTCGGTCGACCCGGGCATGGTCGAAACCGGCTTCTCAAAAATCCGCTTCCGGGGCGACGAGGCCCGGGCAGCTAAGGTCTACTCCGGCCTGACTCCTTTGCGGCCTGAAGATATTGCCGAGACAATCCTTTGGGCGGTCAGCCGTCCGGCGCATGTCAATATCGATCGCATCCTTCTTACCTCCATCGACCAGGCCAACTCGCTCCTGTTCCACCGGAAAAGCTGACCCACCCCTACCCGAGGACGCCTTTCATGAAGTATTGGACGATCCCGCAATTCGGCATTGACGCACTGGAACAGCGGGAAGCGCCGATCCCGGAGCCCGGTCCCGGCGAGGTCACGGTTGCGGTCAAGGCCTGCTCGCTCAACTACCGCGACCTGATGATTGTGCTCGGCAAATACAGCCCCAATCTCCAGCGGCCCCGGGTGCCGCTTTCCGACGGCGCGGGCACGGTATACGCCGTCGGCCCGGGCGTCACGGGCTGGAAGCCGGGCGACCGCGTCGCGGCCCTCTTTATGCAGAACTGGCTGGAAGGCCGCCCGTCCGCGGGGAAATACCGCGGCGCGCGCGGCGGCGACATCGACGGCATGGCCGCGGAGTTCGTGCGGCTGCCGTCCGCGGGCCTGGTCGCCCTGCCGGAGTACTTGAGCTTCGCGCAGGCGGCCACCCTGCCCTGCGCCGCGGTGACCGCGTGGTCGGCCCTGCAAAAAGCAGGTTCTGTTACCAGCGGCAGCACTGTGCTGATCCAGGGCACGGGCGGCGTGTCAATCTTCGCGCTCCAGCTGGCGAAAGCCATGGGCGCGCGCGTGCTCGGCACCTCCGGCAGCGACGAAAAGCTCCTCCGGGCCAAAGCCCGGGGCCTGGACGCCGGCGTAAACTACCGCACGACGCCCAACTGGGCTGAGTGGGCGCTCGGCGAAACCGGCGGCGAAGGCGTGGACCTGGTTGTTGAGGTAGGCGGCAGCGGTACCTTCGGGCAGTCGCTTCAGGCCGCGCGCATCGGCGGCGCGGTCGCGCAGATCGGGGTGCTCTCGCAAGGCGGCGAGCCGACGGCGGTCGCGGTCATCCTGCGTAAGCAGCTCGAGGTGCGCGGCATTTATGTCGGCTCTCGCGATGACTTCGCGGCGTTGAACCGGGCGTTGGCTTTATCCCGGCTCCAGCCGGTCATCGACCGCGAGTTTCTGTTTGAGAATCTGCCCGAAGCGCTGCGGGTGATGGAAAGTGCTTCTCACTTCGGCAAGCTCGTGGTGCGGGTGGAAGCATCCGAATAGAAACTCCCCTCCTAGTCCGTTCCATTTCGGAACTAGGGACGAAGCGGACAACCTGTTTCGAACCGGAATCCTCTTACCCTCGTTCTACAGTAGACAGTGCATCGGAGGAGCGGGGCTCCTGCCGATCGGGAGATCTACCTATGCAAGCTATTCGCAATCTTGCTCACGCGCTTACCTCCGTCTTCGGCTGCCGGCATGACCGCCTGACACGGCCCTTCACAATCCAACAGCAAAGCTATATGGTGTGCCTGGAATGCGGGCAAAAGGTGTTCTACTCCATGGACGAGATGCGGCGGCTTTCCCGGCGCGAGATTCGGCGCATGTACGCGGCGCAGGCAGGCATCCTGTGCCTAACCCCCAAGACGAGCGAGCCTGCCACGGCCATGGCTGACGACCCGACCCTGGCTGCTTGAAGCCGGGATGCTAGTCTAGGTTCGCAGGCGAACATGAGGAGCGGCGGCTATCGCTGAAAATGCAATCGTGTCCCTCCGGGGTCTTCGCAAAGTGTATGCGGGCCAGCCGCGAGAGGTCGTCGCGGTCGCCGGCATCGATCTCGACGTAATGGAAGGCGAGGTCTTCGGCTTGCTGGGGCCGAACGGCGCGGGCAAAACAACGACCATCAGCATCTGCACCACACGGGCCAAGCCTACCTCCGGCACGGTTCTTATCGCGGGGCTCGACGTGGTGCGCGAGCCGGCCCGGGCACGGGTCTCCATGGGCGTCGTGCCGCAGTACAACACATTGGATCGCGCGCTGACTATTTTTGAAAATCTGTACTTCCACTGCCGCTACTTTGGCATGAACTCAGCTGAATCCAAAAAGCGCTCCCGCGAACTGCTGGCGCAGTTTCACCTGGGCGAGCGCGAAAAAGCCTTCCCGTCGCAGCTTTCCGGCGGCCTTCAGCAGCGGGTCCAGATCGCCCGGGCCATCGCGCATCGACCCAAAGTGCTGTTTCTCGACGAGCCCAGCGCCGGCCTCGACCCGCAAAGCCGCCTCGCCATGTGGGACAGCGTAAGCGGCCTCCGTAAGGAAGGCATCACAGTTGTGCTGACAACACACTATATGGAGGAAGCCGACACGCTTTGCGACCGGGTTGCGGTGGTGGATGCCGGCCGGGTGCTGGCGCTCGATACGCCCGAAGCGCTGAAGCACGCGCACGGGGCGCAAACCGTGCTGGAGTTGAAGCTGCGCGACCGCACTGCTGTCCCGGCGCTGCTGGAGCGGCTGCGCGGCCTTGCGGGCGTCGCCTCGGTGGAAGCGACCGAGGAAGGCCTCCGGGTGCGCGCCTCGCAGCTGGAAGGCCTGCTGCCGCCCGTGGTTTCCGCGGCCCAGGCCGCCGGCCTGCGCGACCTGACGCTGTACGAACCCAGCCTCCAAACCGTATTCCTGGAGCTGACCGGCAAGGAGCTGCGTGACTGAGTCGCCGTCTTCCCACGCGCTTGGGGCTTTCGGCGCGCTTATGCTGCGCGATGCGCGCGTGTTGAGCCGCGAACTCTTCCCTTTCGCGGTGCGCGTCATTATGCAGCCGCTTCTGTTTCTGTTTGTTTTTACCTACCTCTTTCCCCGCCTAGGCTCGGGCGCGGGTATGACCATGGGCGGCGGCAGCTTCGCCACCGTCCTACTGCCGGGCCTCATGGCGGTCGCTATTATGTTTACGGGGATTGCCGGCGTGGCGCTGCCGCTTTCCACCGAGTTCGGCGTGACCCGCGAAATTGACGATCGTGTTATGTGTCCGCTGCCGGTGTATGCCGTTGCCGTCGAGAAAGTCTGCTTTTCCGCCCTGCAAAGCATGCTGGCCGCGCTGCTGGTACTGCCGCTGGCCTACTACATCCCGGCAACTCCCGTGGTGCTCCACGTTACCAGCTGGCCCGTGTTTGTGATTGTGATGTTCCTGGCCAGCCTGGTTTCAGGCGCGCTCGGCCTGGCCATCGGGGCCAGCGTCCAGCCCCGGCAAATCGGCCTCGTGTTCTCGATCGTCGTTATCCCGATCACGTTTCTCGGCTGCGTGTACTATCCGTGGTCGCTCCTGAGCCATGTACGCTGGCTTCAGGTTGCCGTGCTGCTCAACCCAATCGTTTATATGAGTGAAGGACTGCGCACCGCCCTAACGCCGGGCGTGCCGCATATGCCGGTGGCGGCGATTCTGGCCGGTCTCTTCCTGTCGCTTGCCGTGCTGGGCAGCCTCGGGCTGCGAAGTTTCCTGCGCCGCGTAGTCGGCTAACGCAGCGCCGGCTCCGCCACCCGGTCCGGCAGCTTTGTTCTTAGGTCCGAGGCAATCTCCTTGCCGTGGAAGCGCCCGTTCTCAATGAAAATCTCGTTCGTTCGATTCCCCGCCACGATCACCCCGGCCAGATAAATCCCCGGCACATTGCTTTCGCGCGTCCGGGCATCGCACACCGGCATGCGGTCCTCGCCTTCCAGCCGCACCCCAAGCGACTGGAGGAAGCGGAAGTCCGGATGGTAGCCGGTAAGCGCAAAGACAAACTGATTCAGGATGGTCTTTGTGCCCTCGGGCGTACAAATCGTTACGGAATCGAGCGCGATGGACTCGACCCGCGAGCCGAAGTAGGCCGTGATCTCGCTGTTCTTCACGCGATTGTTGAAGTCCGGCAGAATCCAGTACTTCACATGGCTGTGCATCTCGGGGCCGCGATGCACAAGGGTGACGCGCACGCCGTGCCGCCACAGGTCGAGCGCCGCGATCGCGGCCGAGTTCTTGCCGCCGACCACCAGCACGTCCATACCGTAAAAGGGGTGCGGGTCGTCGTAGTAGTGCATCACCTTCGACAGATCCTCGCCCGGCACGCCGAGATAGTTTGGCAGATCGTAGTAGCCGGTTGCGACAATGAGCTTGCGGGCACGGAAGTGCTGTTTCCGGCCGAAGCGGTCGGTCGTATGGACCTGAAAATCGCTGTCCCCGCCCTCCACCGCATCCACGTTTTGGTACTGCCGCACATCGAGCTGAAAACGCTCCGCGACCTTGCGGTAGTACTCCAAAGCCTCGTTGCGGTTCGGCTTCTGGTTCTGGCTCGGAAATGGCACTTCGCCGATCTCCAGCAGCTCGGGCGTCGTAAAAAAAGTCATGTGCGACGGGTAATGGTAGATCGAGTTGCACAGGCAGCCCTTATCCACCAGCACCACGCTCAGCCCCAGGCGCTTTGCTTCGAGCGCACACGCCAGCCCGGTCGGCCCCGCGCCGATCACGAGCACATCAAAGTCCTGCGCAGGCGCGCTCTGCTGTGCGACGGGCGGCATGGCGGCTGGCTCGGCCAAAAGTTCGTTCAAAGAAGTCATAACGTATGGATAAGCTACAGGGTGCCGAGGATGCTTCAAAGGTGATTGTGGAAGCGATGCGGCGGGAACGTTCTCTGGTACCGGAGTACTCCTGCACATAGAAGATGCACTGCTTAGGATGAGCCCTGAATCCTGTAAGCAGGCCTGACGGTTCAAAAGTCTTAGCCGAATGGAAAAAGCCGCCCGAAGGCGGCTTTTTCATACTTCCTGGCGCTTTAGAGACGTGTTTCCAGCGGTCCGGCTAAAGCATACCTTTATAAACTAAAACAATGGCAGATGATAGTCAAGCAGTGTTTGCTTATAGCGCAGCCGAACTCGTCACACTCAAGCGATACATCTCGTTGGACCGACTGGCAGCATACACCGCCTATGCTCGCGGTGATCAGTGGGTAGCAATCCGGCTCTATGAACGGAATACTCAGATTTCGGAAGCATTGTATGGTGTCGTGCAATGCTTAGAAGTTACCTTGCGCAATGCTATTCACGACTGCCTGGTACGGAAGCTTGGCCGGACCGACTGGTACGAGGTCTTCCCTTTTGAACCGTCAGAGCGCAGAACCATCGAGGGTGTGACCTGCCCCTGGAAATCTCTACCATTTGAAGCTGGAGTTTCTCTCGTAGATT
>CAXTSG010000056.1:0-6865 GCA_964246825.1 uncultured Acidobacteriaceae bacterium
AGGGCGGTTGCGCCATCCAGGCTGACGGGCAGCCCGGCGATCGGCGCAGCTCCCCGGGCTGCCGCCGAAGCGCTCAAGGGAGCGGCGAAGCGAAGCAGCAGGACCTGGTAAAGCGAAGCGCTGACGCCTAAAAGCAGGGTGGCCTGGAGCAGTCGAAGGACCGGAAGGGAATGGGCGGGGGCTCCTTTTTGGAATAGCCGATCCAGGTGCGGAACGGCCCAGAGCAGCAGCACGAACTGCGCGAGCAGGGGAGAGCGCATGCCGAGATCGTTGGACCGGATGGCTTCGGATTTCAGGAAGGTCATGACCAGGGCGACGGTCGCAAGGAGGCAGCAAAGCGCAGCTTCCGGCTCCCCGAGCGCTTTGCGCCGCAGCCAGAGTGCGCGGACGGTGATGCAGCCGATGACGAGAAAAAAGCCGAACTCCAGCGTGTAGGTCGTAAGGAGGTCGAGCAGGAGAAGAGGGAAGCGCCACCACAGCTTTGCGCCGACATGGGCCTTGACCCAGCCGGAGGTGCGGAGCCCGGTGGTGAGCAGGTGCGCGGCCTTTCCGCTGCGGGCGTCCGTCTGGTGCGCGGCAGGCTGCCGCAGGTCGTGGAGCAACGGCAGGGAAAGCACGGCGGCAATGCCGAGGGCGGCGAGAAACGGCAAAGCCGAGCGGGTACGCCCCCGCAGGACGAGCCGGAGCAGCCAAACACCCAGGAAAAGCACGAAGCAGAAAAGAAGATACACCGAAAGCCCGGCGGCCCCGGCCCAGGCGAGGCCGGCGGTGGCAACCGCTCTTTTTCGGTAGCGGGCGGCCCCGGGCTGCGTCGCGGGCCAGAGCAGGAGAAAGCCGAAAAGGCAGCATAGGAGGCCGGCGACGTGGTGCGGCGTCCAAAGGACGGAATCCAGCCAGGACGGGATTTCGGTGCCGTCCCACCATTCCATATCGGCGCGAACAAACCCCTGCGTCGTCCAGCTGATCGCCGTGGGGATGAGATCGAGGCCGGTCACAGCCAGCAGCCCGATGCCGAGGATGCCGGCGCGGGCCAGGCCGACGCGCAGGTGGAGGAAAAAGCGCAGAAACAACGGGATCGCCGCAGCCAATGCAAAGCCTGCCCATACGGAGGAAGCCGCAAGCACCGCGCGGGCGGGCAGCCCGCCCAGCACGGCGGGAAGAGCGCAGATCGTGCTCCAATAGTAGTAATACCGCGAAGGCGCGGGCGAGCCGAAAAAGCACAGCGGGTTCGCCGGGGGCACCCCGGTGCGCAGCACTGCGTCAATAAACGCGCCCCGCAGCGCGCCGTCATAAATTAGTACGCTGGTCCAGAGCTTTCCTCCGACTTGCATGTCGGGGAACGAGGCAACGCACAGGAGAACCCAGGCTGCCGCGAAGCCGAGCATGACCCCGGCCCCGCGCGGCGGCCTTTTCAGCCGGAAAGGCTGCTTCCGAAAGCGGGCTTCATGAAAAAGCGCCGCCGCCGCGAGCAGAACGGCCGCCCCCGCGAACCCCCACGCGCAGTGCCGCACGGAAAAGACCCTTGCCAGGAGGTTCGCGGCAATGGGCACGATCGCGAGCGAAAGCGCCAGCGAGGCCGCAAGGCGCAGCGGGGTGCCGAGGGAGCGGAACGAGAAAAAATCGAGAAAATAGCCGGCCGCGTACCCCGGCAGGAGAAGGTAGGGTGCAAACAAGGGAAGCGCGAGGAGAATCTCCCGAACGTCCTGCACGGTAAATGACGCGGGCATCCCGGTGGTGTCTCCTTTGCCCGCACGCAGGCAATCCGCTACAGATTACACTCGAAGACGACTGCTCATGGCTGATCTCACACATGGAACTCCCGAAGAACTCCGCGCCCAGATTCTTAAACTGACCGAAAGCTACTGCGCTCAGAAGTTCGCGCCCGAGCCGTTTTTCCCGGGAGCCTCGGCTATTCCGGTTGCCGGCAAGGTTCTCGATGCCGCGGATATCCGCAACCTGGTGGACAGCTCCCTGGACGGCTGGCTCACCACGGGGCGCTTTGCCGCGGACTTTGAAAAGCAGTTCGCCCGGTTTTTCGGCGTTCGCTCTTCCCTGCTCGTCAACTCGGGTTCTTCAGCCAATCTGCTGGCGTTTGCGGCGCTCACGAGCCCGCGGCTCGGCGAGCGGCGCATCCTGCCGGGCGATGAGGTGATTACCGTGGCGGCCGGCTTTCCCACCACGGTCAATCCGGTGCTACAGCACGGCTGCGTCCCTGTGTTTGTCGACGTGACGCTGCCGAACTACCAAGTGGATATCTCCATGCTGGAAGCGGCGCGAAGCCCGCGCACCAGGGCCGTCATGGTCGCGCACACGCTCGGCAACCCATTCCCTGTACGCGAGGTCGCTGATTGGGCGCGCGCCCATGGCCTGTGGCTGATTGAGGACTGCTGCGATGCGGTGGGCGCGACCTATGACGGGCAGTCCGTGGGCACGTTCGGGGACTTCGCCACGGCGAGCTTTTACCCGGCCCACCACATCACCATGGGCGAGGGCGGCGCCGTGCTGACCGACAAGCCCCTGCTGAAGACCCTGGCGGAGAGCTTCCGCGACTGGGGGCGGGACTGCTGGTGCGAGCCCGGACGGGACAACACCTGCGGCAAGCGCTGGGACTGGCAGCTCGGCGGCCTCCCTTACGGCTACGACCACAAGTACACCTATTCGCACATCGGCTACAACCTGAAGCTCACCGATATGCAGGCGGCCATCGGCGTTTCGCAGTTGAAGAAGCTGCCCGGCTTTATCGCCGCCCGCCGAAAGAACTGGAGCTACCTGCGGGAAGCGCTGGCCGAGCTGGAAGACGTTTTCCTGCTGCCCGAGCCCACACCCCGCTCCGAACCGAGCTGGTTCGGTTTTCCTCTTTCGCTGCGCGAGGGCTCTCCCATCGGGCGCGAAGACCTGCTGCGCTTCCTGGAAGGGCGCAAGATCGGCACGCGCCTGCTCTTCGGCGGCGACCTGACGCGCCAGCCCGCCTATGAAGGCCGGGAGTTCCGCACGGTCGGTGAGCTGAAAAACACGGACTACATTCTTCGCAACAGCTTTTGGATCGGCGTTTACCCGGGGCTCACCGAGCCCATGCTGGAGTACACGGCGGCCTCGCTGCGCCAGTTTGTCAGGGAAGGCAGGTAAGCGTGGCAGCGGGATTTCGAGGCAAGGTGGCGGTCGTGACGGGCGGCGGCGCGGGTTTGGGAGCTGCTTTTACCAGAGCGCTGGTACGGGAAGGAGCGCGCGCCGTTGTCGCGGTCGATCTCCGCTTTCCCCTGCCGCCCGCCGAGGGCGTGGAGGCGGTCGAGCTGGACATCTGCGGCGAGGGTGCCCTAGCATCCCTGCTCGGGAATGTGAAGGAGCGCTTCGGCAGTCTGGACCTCATGATCAACAATGCCGGGGTTTCCGTCGACGGGGAGCCGCTCGCGATCCCTTTCGGGGAGTGGCAAAGGGTGATCCGAGTGAATCTGCTGGGCGCCATCGACGGTGCGCTCGCCGCGCTGCGCATCAGGGCAGCGCAGGACGGGGGGACCATTCTGAACATCGGCTCGCTGACCGGGCTTGCGCTGACGCCGCTGCTGGGGCCGTATTCCTCGGCCAAGGCGGGGGTGGTGACTTTCTCGCGGGGGCGGGCGGAGGAGGCCCGGGGCATGGGCGTCAGCGTTTCGGTGGCCTGCCCGGGCAATATCGCCACTAGCATCCTGCCCGAGCATGTTTCCGGGCTGATGAAGCCGATGCCGGCCGACTACGCGGCCGAGCGCATCCTGGGGAGTGCCGCCGCAGGGACGCGCATTATTGTGTTTCCTCTGTATGCGCGCACCTGGTGGTGGCTGGAGCGGGTGAATCCGCAGCTGCTGGCCCCGCTGCGGCAGGTGATTGTGAACCGCTCCCGGGCTCGGGCGCGGGCAAAGGCGGCTACCGGGTCGTAGTGCTCTTGAACGAGAAGTGTTTGTGTCCGAAGAAGCTCATGGTGACGGAGGCCGCGCAGATGACGGCCCCGGCGATGTAGGGGGCCGCGCGCGGAAACGGCGTGGTGTGGCGGAGCAGGCCCACCAGCAGCGGCAGCGAGACGGTGGTGATGGTGATGGAAGTGGTGTAAACCGCCATCGCCCGCAGCCACTCCCGCAGGTAGTTCCCTTTGGTTTTAAAAACAAACCATTTGTAGCCCAGGAATGAGGCTGTAATGTTGACGACGTTTGATAGAACGGCGGCGAAGACATAGGGGTAGAAGCTCGTGATGCGCGTAAAGGCCGCGGTGAGCGCGGAGTACACCAGGTAACCGAAGAGGGTGTTCCAGGCACCGATGACCACGTAGCGGATGAGCTGCCGCCGCGGGATATGGCCGGTGAGGCGCCGGAAGCGGCTTTGCCCGGTCGCTGCGGGGACTGCCGCGGGCTGCGGGGCGTCGATCACACGGTTATTCTCTCAGACGGTGCCACTCCGCCGTTCTGCGAAGGGCTTCGTCGAGCCCGATACCGGCCGAAAGCCCCAGCTCGGTCCGGGCGCGCTCGACGGAAGGCACATAGCGCGGAGGCGGCTCGCCGTCGGTCGGCGGCTTGCCACGGACGTGGATGGGGAGCCCGGGATGGACGGCCGCGGCTGTTCTTTGCGCCAGCTCAAGGATGGACACAGGCTCGTCCGAGCCGACGTTGTACGCACGGCCGGGCTCGCCGAGCAGCAGCAGGGTCCACAGCCACACGGCAAGGTCGGCGGCATACAGGTAGGAGCGCAGCGGCGTGCCGTCGCCCCGGATTTCCATAGGCCTGCCCGCAAGCGCGTCGGCCAGGAAGTTGCCGGCGGCGAAGTGCGCATCGAGCGGCAGGTGGGGGCCGAGAAATGCAAATGCGCGTGCCAGGATGCAGGGCACTCGAAGCTCCCGGAGGCACAGCGCTTCCGCCGCGCGCTTGCCTGCCGTATAGGCGCTTTCGTAAGGCTGCCATGGGTCGTCCTCGGCAACGCGCGGCACCGTGCGCGGCTGCGGTCCGTAGACCGCGCCCGAGCTGACGAAAAGAAAACGCTTCGCCCCTCTCTGCCCGGCAAGATCGAGCACATGCCGGGTGCCTTCTACAATGGAGTCCCGCTGCTCTTCCCACTTCGTGCCCGGCGGCACCACGCTGTCGGCGGCGGCGTGGAGAACGTAATCCAGGCGGCCGCCCGGCAGTGCGAAGGCACGCGCGTCGCCCTCCACAAGCGCGACCCCGGCGCACCCGGCAAGATGGGGCGAGCCTTGCGCGAACCGGCGGGCGTCGCGCGTCAGGAGGCAGAGCTCCAGATCGAGCGTGTGTACCCGGCTGAGGTGGAGAAGGCACTCCACCAGCCATTTACCGAAAAAGCCCGTGCCGCCGGTGAGCAGGATGCGCCTTCCATGGAGAAGCGGGACGAGGCGGCGCGTTTTTTCCTCGAAATACGAAAGATCGCGGGGGAGCAAAGGCGGCCCCGGCGGCAGGGTACCGGCTCGGTCGCGTATCGGCATAGGTGCATTTTCGTTGAAAACCGCCGCCGGGCGGCGTTTCGCTCCCACAATCGGTACACCTTTGGGTATGATCAGCCTCGGTTACCCATCCGCGGTGCATGCGTTTCTAAAAAAACGTCCACGGATGCCGCAACCGCGCCACGGACGCTCCCACGGAGCCGGAGGACACCCCATGAGCACTTTTCCCCCAGCGATACAACTCGGCGGCAAGCTCGTCGGCGCCGGGCAGCCTGCCTACATCATTGCGGAGATCGGCATCAACCATAACGGCGACCTTGACATCGCCAAGCGCCTCATCAGCGTCGCGGTCGCGGCGGGCTGCGACGCCGTTAAGTTTCAAAAGCGCACCATTGAGGTGGTGTACACGCAGGAGGAGCTGCGCAAGCCGCGGGAAAACCCTTTCGGCGCGACCAACGGCGACCTGAAGTTCGGCCTTGAGTTTGAGGAAGAAGAGTACGACGAGCTGGACCGCTACTGCCGGGCGGTGAAGATTCCCTGGTTCGCTTCCTGCTGGGATGAGAATGCGGTGGACACCATCGCCAACTACAACGTGCCCTGCTTCAAGATTGCTTCGGCTTCCCTGACCGATGACCGCCTGCTGCGCCATACCCGCGCGACCGGCAAGCCGATCATACTTTCCACCGGCATGAGCACGTATGAGGAGATTGACCATGCGGTTTCCGTGCTGGGCAAGAGCAATCTTATCGTCATGCACAGCTGCTCGACCTACCCGGCGCACTACGAGGAACTGAACCTCAAGGTGATCCCGGCCATGATTGAGCGGTACGGTGTGCCGATCGGCTATTCCGGGCATGAAACCGGACTGGGTTCAACGGTTGCGGCGACCGTGCTGGGGGCCTGCGCCGTGGAGCGGCACATTACGCTGGACCGCGCGATGTGGGGCAGCGATCAGGCGGCATCGCTGGAGCCGAACGGCATCCAGCGCCTGGTGCGCGACATCCGGCTTGTGGAGCGCTCCATGGGCGATGGGGAGAAGCGCGTATATGAGCGCGAAATCCCCATCATGCAGAAGCTGCGGCGGGTGAACACGCGCCTACAGGCGGTATGAAGCAGCTGCGCGCGCTTGCCTTTGATGTGGATGGCACCTTGACCGACGGCGGAGTATGGTGGGGCCCGGACGGGCAGGAGTGGAAGCGATTTTGTTTCGCGGACATCATGGGGGTGTCCCGCGCCAAGCGCGCGGGCCTTGTCGTGACCTTGATCTCCGGCGAAGACAGCCCGCTGGTGGACCGCTTCGCTCAAAAGATGGATCTCCGGTACTGGAGCAAAGGGATCAAGGACAAGGGAGCGGCGCTGCGCGAGTGGGCCGGCACGGCGGGGCTGCGGCTTCCTGAAATCGCCTTCATGGGCGAGGATGTGAATGACCTGCCCGCCATGGAGCTGGCGGGC
>CAXTSG010000056.1:6875-13745 GCA_964246825.1 uncultured Acidobacteriaceae bacterium
GTGCAAGGGTCAACCTGATAACAGAGGCGCGCGGCGGCAACGGTGCCGTGCGTGAAATGATCGAGGCCGTGCTCGCGGTGCAGGGGAAATAGGCTAGCAGGACATGCCCAAGCTTTCCGATTTCGTTTTTCAGTATGTGGCCGCGCAGGGGGTAAAGCACGTTTTCCTGGTGACCGGCGGCGGTGCCATGCACCTCAACGAGTCCCTGGCCCGCACGGAAGTTCTTGAGCCGATCTGCAACTCGCACGAGCAGGCCAGCGCCATCTGCGCCGAAGCCTACGCGAAAGCCAGCGGCAGGGTCGGGGTAGCGCTCGTGACGACCGGACCCGGAGGCACCAACGCGGTGACCGGCGTGGCCGGCGCTTGGCTGGACTCGACCCCGACGCTTTTTCTTTCCGGGCAGGTCAAGCGGCCCGACCGGATGTTCTCCCCGGACGGCAAGCCTCTCGGCATGCGCCAGCTCGGCGTGCAGGAAGTAGACATTACCGCGATTGTCGCGCCGATTACGAAATACGCGGTCACGGTGACCGATCCGCTCACGATTCGCTTCCACCTGGAAAAAGCCCTGCACCTTGCAACGAGCGGCCGCCCTGGTCCGGTTTGGATCGATATTCCACTCGATGTGCAGGCTTCGCCGCTCGATTCCTGGGAGTCCCTGGAAGGGTTCCGCGCGGAGCCGCAGCCCGAAGACCCGCATTTGGAGGCGGAGGTCCGCGATGCGCTCACGGCTTTGAACAAGGCGAAGCGGCCGCTTTTGTTCGCGGGCAACGGCATCCGCCTTGCCGGCGCGGAGGAGGAGTTTGAGCAGGTGCGCCGGCTGCTGGCGATGCCCATGGCCGCGACCTGGTGCGCGGCGGACCTGGTACCCAGCGACGAGCCGCTTTTTGTCGGACGCCCCGGCTCGGTTGCCGCGCGGGGAGCGAACTTTGCGCTCCAGAACTGCGATTGGCTGCTTGCGGTCGGCGTCCGCCTCGACTTTGCCATTACCGGCTATGCCCCGCAGAACCTGGCGCGCGAGGCCCATAAGATCGCCGTTGATATCGACCCGGCCGAGCTCGGCAAACTTGAAGGGCATCTTCACCAGCCCATCTGCGCCGATGCTCGGCTGTTTCTTAGCGAGCTGCTGCGGCAGGGAAGCGCGCTGGCCGAGGTGGACCGCGGCGCGTGGAACAGCCGCTGCGCCGCCTGGAAGACTCAATATCCCGTGGTGACGGACGACGCCCGCAAGCCGGAAGGGCAGGTCAGCATCTATCACCTGGCCGAGGTGATCGGTGAGGAGTCGGAGCCTTCGGACGGCCTGGTTTCCGGCTCTTCCGGCGCGGGCATCGAGATTTTCCTGCTGGCCTGCCCTACCCGCAACGGGCAGCGCATTTTCCATACCGCGGGCCTGGGTTCCATGGGCTTCGGCCTGCCGAGCGCAATCGCTGTGTCGCTTGCGCGCGATCGCGGGCGAACGATCTGCGTGGACGGCGACGGGGGCTTCCAGTTCAATATCCAGGAGCTGGAAACGGTGCGCCGGCTCGGACTGCCCATCAAGTTCTTCGTGCTCAACAACAACGGCTACGCTTCCATCCGCGCGTCGCAAAGCAATTATTTCGGCCGGGCCAGCATCGGCTGCGACGCGGAAACAGGGCTTTCCGTGCCCGACCTCGGGAAGCTGGCCGCCGCCTACGGCATCGCATTCCACCGCATCGCCGACCAGTCAGATCTACGCGCCGAGGTGCGCCGCGTGCTCGACACGCCCGGGCCTGTTTTGTGCGATGTAATGGTGATTCCCAATGAAACCCGCGCGCCTCGGCTTTCCTCCGTGCAAAGGCCGGACGGCTCGTTTGTGTCGCGGCCGCTGGAAGACCTTTGGCCGTTTCTGGAGCGCGAAGAGTTTCTCCGCAATATGATCACGGCACCCCTCCCGGAGTAACCCTTGAAGCTGATCAGCATCATCACGCCTTGCTACAACGAAGAGGGCAATGTCGAAGAGCTGTACCGGCGGGTGCGCGCGGTAATGGCGGCGCTGCCGCAATACCGCTACGAGCACATTTTTATTGACAATGCTTCTGAAGACCGTACGGCGGCGCTTTTGCGCGGCATCGCCCTGCGCGACCCAGCGGTGGTGCGCGTGATCGTGAACGCCCGCAACTACGGCCACATCCGCTCGCCCATCCACGGCCTGTTCCAGGCGCGCGGCGACGCCATGATCGGCATTGTGGCCGACCTCCAGGACCCGCCGGAGCTGATTCCCCTTCTTCTCGCGGGCTGGGAGGAGGGCAACAGCATGGTGCTCGGCATCAAGCGCTCCAGCGAGGAAAACTCGCTGATGTTTTGGATTCGCAAGCGCTATTACCGCCTGGTGAGCTGGTTTTCCTCGATCGAGACCTTTGAGAACTTTACCGGCTTCGGGCTGTACGACCGCCGCGTGGTCGATATTGTGAAGGCGCAAGCCGACCCGTACCCGTACTTCCGCGGCATGATCGCGGAGATCGGCCTGCCGCACAAACTGCTGCTGTATGACCAGCCTGTGCGCAAGCGCGGCATCACCAAGAACAACTTCTACACGCTCTATGACATCGGCATGCTGGGCATCATCAACCATTCCAAGGTGCCGCTGCGCTTCATGGTCTTCGGCGGCTTCGCCGGGGGGCTGCTTTCCTTCGCCATCGGCCTGCTTTATACGGTTTACAAGCTGCTGTACTGGCGCAGCTTTTCGGTGGGCATCGCGCCGCTGCTGATCGGCAACTTCTTTTTCTTTTGCCTCCTGCTTATCTTCATGGGCATTCTCGGCGAGTATATCGGGGCGATCCATACGCAGGTGCAGCGTCGTCCGCTGGTGATTGAGCGGGAGCGCATCAACTTCGAGCAGGCCGGGCCCGCGCACATCACCGCGCCGATTGAGGAGCTGGAGCAGGCCGCGGGTCCGCGCTCGGCGTAGCCGACCCGGCTTCGGTCAAGGCGTTGCGATCGCCTCATAGCGCGCCAGCTGTTCGCGGCACAGCGCCTGCGCGCTCTCCCCGGCCAGGAAGCGCGCATACCACCCCGCTGTTTCCTCGACGGCCTGCTCAAAGCGCAGAGCAGCGGACCAGCCGAGCTCCGCGCGGGCCTTGGAGCAGTCCAGGCAGAGCGTGTTGGCTTCGTGCGGGTGTTCGCCCGGCGTTACTTCCCACCGCGCCCCGGGCCAGAACTTTGCAAGCGCCCCGGCCACGGCCGATACCGGCTGCACGGCATCGGCCGCCGGCCCGAAGTTCCACGGCCCCGCGAAGCGCGCGCCATGGTCATGGAGCGCTTCCGCCAGCGCAAGATAGCCGCGCAGGGGCTCCAGTACATGCTGCCAGGGGCGGATTGCCGCCGGGTTGCGGATATGGAGCACCTCCTTGCGTTCGAAGGCGCGCACGGCATCGGGAACAAGCCTGTCGAGCGCCCAGTCGCCCCCGCCGATGACGTTGCCCGCGCGCGCCGTGGCGATGGCAGGGCCGGCGTTCCCGAAGAAAGAAGAGCGAAACGCCGCCGCGACCAACTCCGCGCAGCCCTTGCTGTTGCTGTAGGGATCGTGCCCGCCGAGCGTATCGGTTTCGCGGTAGGGCCAGGCCCACTCGCGGTTTTCGTAGCACTTGTCGGACGTGACCACGACGACCGCGCGCGTGGACGGCGAGCGGCGCACCGCGTCCAGGACATGCACCGTGCCCATGACGTTGGTTGCATAGGTGCCGACCGGGTCGCTGTAGGAGGATCGCACCAGCGCCTGCGCCGCCATGTGGAAGACAATCTCGGGCCGCGCTTCCTCGAAGACGCTTTCCACCGTGGCCGGGTCGCGGATGTCGCCGAGAACCGAGTGCATTTCGTCCCCGACGCGGGCGGCGGTAAACAGGTTCGGCTCCGTGTGCGGCGCGAGCGACAGCCCGGTCACCTCTGCGCCGAGCTGCCGGAGCCACAGCGAAAGCCAAGCCCCTTTGAACCCGGTATGCCCTGTCAGGAGGACGCGCCGCCCTTGCCACCGCACCGGGTTACCAGACCTTCCACGGCGGTGCGCCGCTTTGCCAAAGATCTTCCAGCACGGTTTTGTCGAAGAGCGTGTCCATGGCCCGCCAGAAACCGGCATGCTTGAAAGCCAGCAGCTCGCCTTCCGCCGCCAGTTTTTCAAGCGGCGCATCTTCCCACACCGTCAGGTCGTCCGGGAGGTAGGAGGCAATCTCCGGCGACAGCACAAAGTATCCTCCGTTGATCCAGCCGCCGTCGCCCTTGGGTTTTTCGGCAAAGTGCATCACTTGGTCGGAGTGGATTTCCAGCGAGCCGTAGCGGCCCACGGGCTGCGCGGCCGTGACCGTCGCCAGCTTGCCGCTTCTGCGATGAAACTCGATCAGTTCACCGATGTTCACATCGGCGAGCCCGTCGCCGTAGGTAAAGCAGAAGCATTCTTCCCCGGCTACGTGGGGCAGCACGCGGCGCAGCCGGCCGCCCGTCATGGAGCTGTCGCCGGTATCCACCAGAGTGACGCGCCACGGCTCGCAGGTGCTGGCATGGGCGGTTATGGTGTCTTTCTGCAAATCGATCGTGACATCGGAGGAGTGGAGGAAGTAGTTGAGGAAGTATTCCTTGATCATGTAGCCCTTGTAGCCGAGGCAGATGATGAAGTCATTGACTCCGTAGTGCGAGTACGTCTTCATGATGTGCCACAGGATGGGCCTGCCGCCGATTTCCACCATCGGCTTGGGCCGCACGGAAGTTTCCTCTCCCAGCCTGCTGCCGCGCCCCCCTGCCAGAATGACTGCCTTCAATGCGTTTCCCCGCGGACTTAGGTGTGGGCCGCTCTCGCGGCCAAAGTCACTCCAGCTTACCGTAAGGCGGCGGCCCCGGTATGGTGGTGAAAGGAGGATTCCGTGCGGCGATTGACGCGTCGAGCATTCCTGGCCGGGGCCGCGGCAGGCACCGGATGTGCCTGGGCGGGCGCTTACGGGCAGGCGATGCTGCCGGAAGCGTCCCAGGAGCATGGGCTCTGGTACAGGGGCGAGGCGGCTTCCTGGGACGCGGGGCTTCCGATCGGAAACGGTCGGCTGGGCGGCATGGTTCTGGGAGCGAAGCAGTCGCTGCAAATCCTGTTGAACGAGGAAAGCTTCTGGTCCGGGGAGCCGCGCGACTTCCACCCCCAGGATGGAAGCCTGTACCTCGATATGCTGCACGATCTTCTTCTCAGGGAACAGGGCCCGCGCACGGACCAGGTCGTGTATGAACGGTTACTCAGCAGGGTTCCTGAAACCTACCAGCCGCTCGGCAGCCTGACCGTTGCCATGGAGCACGAAGGGGCGATCTCCGACTTCCAACGGTCGCTCGACCTCCAAACCGGCGTTCACGAAACAAGCGCGCCGGGCGCGGCGGTGACCGAGGCTTTTGTATCCGCGCCCGATGAGGTCCTGGTGCTGCGCGTAGCGGCTCCCGCCGGTTCGCTTACCTTTTCCGCGGCGCTGAGGAGCCCGCAGCACGGCGGCACGCGCACGGCGGGCGACGCCCTGCTGCTGGAGGTGCGCGCGCCCGCGCACGTTGTTCCTTCCGACCTCCCTGACAGCAATGGGGCAGTGACCTGGGACGAGGAGGCGAACGGCCGCGGCATGCGGGCCGCCGTGGCTCTGTCAGTGCTGGAGCATACCGGCGGGCGCGGCGTGCGGCGCGGCAATACCCTCGGGGTGGAGGGAGCGACGGAGGCAACGCTGCTGCTTGCGGCGAGAACCGGTGCCGGGGTCGGTGTTTCCCCAAGCCGAAACGGCAGGGATGCCGCGGCGCTCGCGCTCGGCGATCTGCGGCGGGCCGCGGCGCAGGGCAGCTTCGCCGCCCTGCGGGAGCGCCACGCGGCCTCGCACCGCGCACTCTTTGACCGCGTGCAGCTTCGGATCGGAGCGCCCCATGCCGCCGCAAGCCTGCCCACCGATGAGCGGCTGCTTGCTTTCAGCATGGGAGCGCCCGACCCGGGGCTCCCGGCGCTTCTATTTCAGTACGGGCGCTACCTCCTGATGGCAAGCTCGCGGCCCGGTTCGCTGCCCGCAACCGCGGACGGCATTTGGACTCATCGGGTGCGGCCCGCCGCCGACAAAGGCTGGAACCTTACGGGCAGTCTGCCGGCTTTCTACGGGCTGGCGGAGGTCGCGGCGCTTCCGGAGTGCCACGAGCCGCTGTTCGCGTTTGCCCGCAGCCTGCAGCCGGACGGGTCCCGCACCGCGCTGCGCGTTTACGGCGCGCGCGGCTGGGTCGCGCACACCACCGTGGACCTGTGGGGGTCGACTCTTCCCTCGGTGGATGAGTCCGCCGCGGCTGCCTGGAAGTGCGGCGCGGCTGCTCTTTGCCTTCCCCTGTGGCAGCGGTTTCAATTTTCGGGCGATCTTGCGTTTTTGCGAAGCCAGTATCCGCTCCTGCTGGAGGCGAGCCGCTTTTTTCTGGAGCATATGCGGATGGACCGGGACGGCTGGCTGGCCGCGTACCCGGAAAGCTCGCTGAAGCGGCAGTACCGGCTGCCCTGGGGCGAAGCAGCGTACAGCAGCTTTAGCCCCGCGATGAACACGGCCATGGTGCGCGAGCTGTTTTCCGCCGCCGCCGCCGCCGCGGCCCTGCTGGGCGAGCCGATGGAGCAGGAGCTGCTGGCTGCCGCCGCGCAGCTGCGGCCCATCGCGGTCCACCCCCGCACGGGCGAGCTCCTGGAGTGGCCCGACCCCGCTTGGGTCCCGCAGGACCCCGGCGGGGCTGTTCCGCAGTTGTGGCCCCTGATGCCGGGTACACAGATCGACGTGGAGCGAACCCCGGGGCTTGCGGCCGCCCCCCCGGGGCCCCACCCGGGCGCGGGGCCCGGGGGGGGTGGGGGGGGGGGGGGGGGGGCGGGGTTGGTGGGGCGAGGGG
>CAXTSG010000057.1:0-4651 GCA_964246825.1 uncultured Acidobacteriaceae bacterium
GGTGAGGATGTCGGGGGCGAGCGCCTCGTCGGCCCAGTAGTGGTACAGCGCCGGCACCACGCTGACCGCCTGGACGTCGATCCCGCCGTCGTCCATGCGCGCCAGGCGGGCGTCCAGCGTGGTCAGCAACGGCTGGTACGACGTCCGGGCCAGGTCGATGTTGCGCGCGGTCGACTCGGGACCGAACGTGGCCAGCTGCGCGGCCCGTTCGGCGGCCAGGCCCGCTCGGCCGTCGACGAGGTGCTCGACCGCCGGTACGTCGACGTGGGCATGCACGTCCACCGTGGGCGGCCGGCTCACCGCACCACGCACCGGTTGCGCTGCGTGCCCAGGCCGGTGATCGTCGATTCCATGACGTCGCCGGCCTGCAGGTAACGGCCGTAGTGGGCGCCGTTGCCGGCCGGTGAGCCGGTCAGCAGCAGGTCTCCCGGGCGCAGCGGGGTGATCGCGCTGACGTGCTCGATCAGGCGCGGGATGTCGAAGATCATGTCCGACGTCGTCGCGTCTTGCATGACCTTGCCGTTCAGCGCCAGGCGGATCTGCAGTTTCATCGGGTCGGGCACGAACTGCGCCGGGGTGAACCACGGACCCAGCGGCAGGAACGTCGGGGCGTTCTTACCGGCCAGCCAGTCGGTGCCCAGCGACGGCATGTCGGGCCGGAAGATCCGGTCCCGGGTGCTCAGGTCGTTGACGATGACGTACCCGGCGACGCAGTACATGGCCCGGTCGCGGGGGATCAGGTGGGCGTCGGCGCCGATGACGACACCGAGCTCGAGCTCCCAGTCGTGCTTGGTCCCGGTCGGCGGGAGGACGACGTCGTCCTGCGGCCCGCACACCGCGGACGGCCGGGCGATGCAGACCTGCGGGGGGGCCGGGGGGGCGCGGGTTTCCCGGGGGGGGGGGTTTTTGGTGCGCGACCGGGCCGCGGCGGCCGGAGCGACCCTGAAGCTGCATACCCCTGTGCAACAGGTGCGCCAGCAGGCTGACGGCTGCACTGTAACGGCGGAGAACGGGGAAACCCGGCAGGCAAAGCTCGTGATCTGCGCCCTGCCGCTCGGGGTGCTGCAACGCTTGCCTCGGCTGTTTAATCCTCGACCGGAAGAGGCGCTCAGGGCGGCGGCCGCCCTGCGGGCCGGAGCGGTAGAGCGCACGGTGTACCAGTTCCGCGAGCGGTGGTGGGCGGGGCAGTACCCGGGGATGCACTTTCTACTCGCGCAGGGCTCCGCGCCGCCGACCTGGTGGACCACCGCGCCGATCGAAAGCCCGTTGCTGACGGGCTGGGCCGGCGGGCCGCGCGCGCGGCGGGAGATTAGCGCCGAGGCGATCGCGCAGGAAGGCCTTGATACGCTTGAGCGTCTCTTTCACCATTCGGTGCGGGATCAGTTTGTCGCGGCGCACTTCCACGATTGGCAGCGCGACCGGTACGCGCTGGGCGCGTACAGCTACGCGCCGGCGGGGGCGGCCGAAGCCTCCGCGATACTGACGGAGCCGGTAGGCGGCACACTGCTCTTCGCGGGCGAGCATACGGACACAACCGGCCACCCGGGTACCGTTCACGGAGCGCTGCGCTCGGGGCTGCGCGCCGGGGAGCAGGCGCTTACTTTGCTGGCGGCAAGGAGCTGACAGGGACGAAAGGCTGCCCGGCAAAGCCGTTGTGCCAGATCGCCGCCATCCGGCGTGTGTCGGCGATGTGGACCGCCGGGTTGCCGTCGATCAGCAGGAAGTCGGCGCGCTTGCCGGGGGCGAGCGTGCCGGTTTGCGCCGCGATGCCGAGCAGGGCGGCGTTGGTCGCGGCGGCGCAGCGCAAGGCTTCCGCCGGCGTCAAGCCCGCCTGCACCATAAGCTCCAGTTCGCGGTGCTCGGCGTAGCCGGGCAGACGCACCGGGTTCGCGCCGGAGTCGGTGCCAAAGCCGACCCGGATGCCGGCGCGGTACATGGTGAGCAGGTTGCGCTTCGCCATGGCGAAGTCGGCGCGGTGCTGCGCGGTGGCCGGGTCGGCGGCCACCTGCTTGCGATAGCCGTCGCCGCGCAGGACTGCCAATTCTTCGGGCGTGGTTGCGTGGGTGAGGAAAGGATCGTTCAGCAGTTCTGGGTGGTCGGCGAAAGCGAAGAATGATTCATCCACCGTCAAGGTGGGGATGTAGTACGTCCCGCGCTTCTTCATGGCTGCAATCAGCTCCCGATCCACGGGGGCATCGCGTACCGAGTGCGCCAGCACGTCCACGCCTTCCGCCACAAGCCGTTTAGCGTCAGCCAGGGCATACACATGCGCCGCGACAGGGAGATGATTCTTGTGGGCTTCGTCAATCACGGCGCTTTCCACCGCGGGCGACATTTCCGGCGCTTTGCCGTGCATGCTGTCGACCCAAATCTTGATGAAGTTGGTATGCCGGCCTGCCGCCTCGTCTACGTCGCGGCGGGCTTCGTCGGGCGTCCCGGGCTGGTACAGCTGGTCTTCAGCATGCGGCACGGCGGGCGCTCCGCCGGGAACGCCGATACCGCGGTCCGCAACGAACACGGCCGCGCCGTCGAGCACACCCGCGGCCTGCCGCGAGCGAATCGGGTATACGAGGTCGCGGTTGAGCCCGAGGGAAAGCACATCGAGCACGCCATAGTGTTCATACTGCCGCAGTTCGGCCATGACATGCGGTGCCGTGTAGAAGTCGGCGCTGTTTTTCGACCCGTCCACCAGGGCCAGGTGTCCGTGCGCGTTGAGGAGGCCCGGGATCATGGTTTGGCCGTGCGCATCGATCACCCTGGTGCCCGCGGGCAGGGTTCGCGCCGAAGGTGTGCCGGGCCGAATGGAGCGAATTTGCTGCCCGAGCACCACCACGGTGACGTTTTCCCTTGCGGGGGCACCTGTTCCGTCCAGCACGCGGACATGCTCGAAGGCGGTGGACGGCGGATTTTGGCCGAAGCCGAGGATCGGCGGGCCGAGCAGGGCGAAAAGGGCAAGGCAGGCGGCGCGCGGCAGCGGAAGCATATGGGCCCTTGGACGCGCCGCGGGCGAAAAACAGCCGCATGCGCTCCAAGCCGTGCCCGCGCATCTTACTGATTGCCCGGTGCCGACAATTTGAACCGGCAAGCCCCAGAAAAGGAAAGACACAGTATGGTACAAGCCGACGTAAATACCGAGCTGGACGCACGCACCCGTTTGGGCGTCGCGCAGACGCCGCAAACGAAGACGCAGAAAGCAGCAGGAAGCCCGTGGGCCTACGCCGCCGCGCTCACGGCCGTGTGGCTTTTTCGCAAACAAATCTTCAGCCCGGGCGGGCTCCTGTTTGCCGCGGGCTTTTACGCGGCAAAGCGGATCAAGACCGAAGACCTGCAAGGGTTTACGCAGGGCCTGGTTCAGGAGCAGGCGACTTTCACCATCAACCGCCCGGCGCAGGAGCTGTACGACTTGTGGCGTGACGAAGAAAAGGCGCCGACCTACCAGGAGTCGATCCGCAGCGTGAAGCGCACCGGCAGCACGACCTCGCACTGGGTGATGGACCTGCCGAACGGGCAAACGCTGGAGTGGGACGCGGAGTGGACCGCGCAGGAGCCCGGCAAGCGCCTGGCCTACCGCACCATCGGCAGCCCGCAGGTGCCGCTGGCCGGGCAGATTGTGTTTGAGCCCGCGGTGAACGGGCGCGGCACCGTGGTTCGGATCAACCAGGAGTTCCTGTTCCCCGGCGGCAAGCTGGGCGCGACCATGAGCGGCCTTGTTTCCCGCACGCCGGGCGGCTATGTCCGGGAGAACCTGCGCCACTTCAAGCAGCTGGCCGAAGCAGGTGAAATCCCGACCACGCGCGGCCAAGCGCACGGCGAGCGCGGCAGCGCCACGGGCCTGAAGCAGGCCATGCTCGGCGACCGCGAACAGCAGCCTACCGTGCCCGAGACCGGCGCAATCGCCCACTACGAGGAGGTAACACTTTGAAAGCACTTTGCTGGATGGGAAAAGAAAAGCTGGAAGTCCAGAATGTCTCGGACCCGAAGATCCTGAACCCGAACGACGCCATTATCAAGATCACGCGGACGGCGATCTGCGGCTCGGACCTGCACCTGTATGACGGCTACATCCCGACCATGCAGCCCGGAGACATTCTCGGGCATGAGTTCATGGGCATCGTGGAAGAAGTGGGCGTCAACGTGAAGAAGGTGAAGCGCGGCGACCGTGTGGTGGTACCGTTCACAATTGCCTGCGGCAACTGCTTCTTCTGCAGCGAGACGCTGTGGAGCCTGTGCGACAACACCAACCCGAACGCCGCGCTGGCCGAGAAGATGTACGGCTATTCCGGCGCATCGCTCTACGGCTACTCGCATATTTACGGCGGCTACGCGGGCGGCCAGGCACAGTATGCGCGGGTGCCGTTTGCGGATGTCGGACCGCTCGTGATCGAGAACGACCTGCCCGACGATAAGCTGCTGTTTCTCACGGATATCTTTCCGACGGGCTACATGGGCGCGGAAAACGCGCAGATCAAGGAAGGCGATACGGTTGCCGTATGGGGCGCGGGCCCGGTGGGTATTTTTGCCGCGCGGAGCGCCTTTATGTTCGGCGCGAAGCGTGTCATCGCCATTGACCGCTTTCCGGAGCGCCTGAAGCTGGCGGAGGAAACAGGCGCGGAGCCTCTGGACTATTCCAAGTACGACGTGCTGACCAGCC
>CAXTSG010000057.1:4661-13480 GCA_964246825.1 uncultured Acidobacteriaceae bacterium
ACACGCGCCTGGCCTGGAGCAACTACAGCGGCAGCCTGCGCGAGCTGACCGGCGGCAACGGGCCGGACGCGGCAATCGACGCGGTTGGCCTGGAAGCGCACGGCACCGGTCCGGGCGGGCTTTACGACAAGACCAAGCAGGCACTGCGGCTTTCCTTCGACAGGCCGACCGTGCTACGGCAGGCCATCATGGCTGTCAGGAAGGGCGGTACGGTCTCGTCTCCGGGCGTGTACGGCGGCCTGCTCGACAAGATTCCTTTCGGCGCGGCGTTCGGCAAGGGCATCACCATGAAGATGGGGCAGACGCACATGCAGCGCTATCTCAAGCCGCTGCTGAATCGTATTGAGAAGAACGAGCTCGACCCGAGCTTTATCATCTCGCACCGCATCGGGATGGAAGAAATCCCGGATGCGTTCCGTGTCTTCCGTGACAAGGAATACGGCTGCACCAAAGTGGTGATCGATCCATGGGTCGAGGGCGGCCGCACCGGCGATCTGGTCCCGAAGGGGAACGCCATCGGCACCGCGGCTTAGTGGTGCCTGGCAAAAGGGGTGCGGCAGCGCACCCCGGTTTACTCGTTCCAGTCCTGCTCGGCCTCCCGGCCCGCTCCGGTCAGAAAAGTTAGGTCCTTTCCGTCGGCGGAAACCCCGAGCCGCGGCTCCCGCTGATCCGGCCCTCCGGCGGGAAGGCCGCGATTGACCAGCGATAGGATGGACGCCGTGAACGCCGGCGCGAGCTGCGCGAAGCGGGCCATCAGGGCCGCCTGCGGGGTGATGCTCAGCTCGGTTTCTCCTGTTTCCGTCGCCCGCAGGATGCGTCCGGCCGCCTCATACGCGCCGCGCGAAAGTCCCGGTGTCGAATCGCTCAAGTTGAACCAGTGAAACTCTTCTTCGCGGGCTCCCGTAATGAAAGCGTGGCGGGGCGAGCCGGTGCGCAGCAGCCCCGGCGTCACCGTGGTGACGCGCACGCCCTTGGAGCGCACCTCGGCATGGAGCCCTTCGGAAAAGCCGACCGCCGCGAACTTGCTCCCGGAGTAGGGCAGCAGGTGCGGGATGGCGACCTTGCCGCCGATGGAAGTGATGTTGACGATGGCACCGTCGCCGCGCCCGAGCATGCCGGGCAGTACGGCCAGGGTTGTGTGGACCAGGCTCATGTAGTTGGTGCGGATGGAATCTTCAAAAACCGAAAGCGGCTGCGACTCGACCGCGCCGACCGAGATGATGCCGGCATTGTTGACGAGCACGTCGACCCGGCTCCATTGCCGCTCCACTTCGCGCACCAGCGCCTGCACGTCCTCGTTGTCGCGTACATCGCAGGGCAGCACCAGCAGGTCGGCCTCCACTGCCGCGCCGCGGTCCAGCAGGATCTGCCGGGCGCGCTCCAGCTCGGACGGGTCGCGGGCGGTGAGGACGACCCTGGCCCCGGCGCGCGCGAACTGCTCCGCAAGCGCCAGGCCGAGCCCGCGCGAGGAGCCCGTGATGAGCGCAACCTTGCCGCGCACCGGAAAGCGCCTCCAGGTACGCAGCAGCAGCTCCGCGGAAAGAAGCACGCCTGCGGTCACGGCGAGGGTTTGCAGTGTTTTGCTCGATTGCTTGCTCATAGCTATTGGGATGCTTGCGGACTGCTTTTTCTTTGCGTGCCTTTGCTGCAAACACGTTCACAGGATTGACCTGACAGGCCCCGTTCGGTGAGGATAGGGCTGCCATGCGACTGATTCCTTGCTTCGTGCTTTTGTTTGCTTTAGCCGCCGAGGCCCAAAGCCCCGCGCCCGATACCACCCTGGCCGCGACGCCGCCGATGGGCTGGAACAGCTGGAACCACTTCGCGGAGAAGGTGACGGACGCCGATGTGCGCGCCGCGGCCGATGCCCTGGTTTCAAGCGGGATGCGCGATGCCGGGTACGTTTACGTCAATATCGACGATACCTGGGAAGGCAAGCGCGACTCGCACGGCCGCATCACGAGCAACAGCAAGTTTCCGGACATGAAGGCCTTGGCCGACTACGTCCACGCGAAAGGATTGAAGCTCGGCATCTACTCCTCGCCCGGCCCTTACACCTGCGCGCACTACGCGGGCAGCTACAAGCATGAGAAGCAGGACGCCGCGACCTACGCGGCCTGGGGCATCGATTACCTCAAGTACGATATGTGCTCCTACGGCCCCATTATGGAAAAGAAATACGGCAAGCCCTCAGCGGCCAACGCGCAGCAGCGCCTCCAGGCGGACGAGGCCGTGTACCGCAAGATGCACGAAGCTCTCCTGGCTACCGGGCGGCCCATCGTGCTTTCGCTGTGCCAGTACGGCTGGGATGACGTGTGGCGGTGGGGCGCGAGCGTGGGCGGCAATCTGTGGCGCACCAGTTACGACATCCAGGACAATTACAAGGAGATGTCGGAGATCGGCTTCAGCCAGGCCGGGCTTGCCAAGTACGCCGGGCACGATGGAAGTACGGGCCACTGGAACGACCCGGACATGCTGGAGGTAGGTAACGGCGGCATGACGGACGATGAGTACCGTACCCACATGAGCCTGTGGGCGCTGCTGGCCGCGCCGCTGCTGGCCGGCAACGACCTGAGCAGGATGACGCCGGCGACTCTGGCCATCCTGACAAACCGCGACGTGATCGCGGTGGACCAGGACGCGCTCGGCCGGCAGGGAGACCGACTTTCCACCGAGGGCTCGGAGGAGATTTGGTCGCGGCCCCTAAGCGGCGGCGGCACGGCGGTTGCGCTGTTCAATCGCGGCGCCGACCCTGTGTCCATGACGTTCCGGCTTGCTTCTGCCGGCCTGGGCGAAGGCGCGAAGCTGCACGATATTTGGGCGAACCGGGAGGTGACGCCCGCAAACGGCAGCTACACGGCCCCGGTACCGGGCCATGGCGTGGTGCTGCTGCGGGCGACGCCCTGAAAAGGTTGTGGATGTACCGCATGAGTCTATAAAAGCGGCTGCGCGGGCAGGGACCGGACGCGTAGAATAGTGGCCGGGTGATGCCAACGCTTCGCCGTGTCCTTTGGGGTGTGTTGGCAACAATCCCGTCCTCCAACCATGAGCGCAACCCACCTCCAACCCGCGCAATCCCCCGCCGCTCCCAGCGACCTGCTTCGCCGTCTTGTTTTCGACAGTTTTCGCCGCTGGGGCTATCTCCAGGCACAGCTTGACCCGCTAGGGCAGGAGCTTGCGCCGATGGCGCATCCGGAAGACCTGCCGCCCGGCGCGCGGGACGAAGACGTAAGCGCCGCGCGCCGGGTGTACTGCGGCACGGTCGGGGTCGAGTTCATGCACATCGCGGAGCGGGCGCGCCGCGAGTGGATTGTTCGCCGCATGGAAGAAGCTCCGCGCAAGCCGGCCGCGGCCGACCAGCGTTGGGTCCTGTCGCAGCTGATTCGCGCCGACCTGTTTGAGCAGGTGATCCAGTCGCGCTACCTGGGCACCAAGCGGTTTTCACTGGAAGGCGTCACGGCACTGATTCCTTTCCTGGACGAGGCTTTTCAGCAGGCGGCCGCCCTAGGCGCGACCAAGTCCATGATCGGCATGAGCCACCGCGGACGCCTCAGCGTTATGGTCAATACGTTTCATAAGGCCGCGGCCGATATCTTTTCCAAGTTTGAGGACGTCAATCCGCGCTCGTTCCTGGGCGGCGGCGATGTGAAATATCACGTCGGCGCGACCGGTACCTACACCACGCGCTCCGGCGCGCAGCTTTCCCTGCACCTGGTGTCCAATCCGAGCCACCTGGAAGCCGTAAACCCGGTCGCGATGGGACGCGCCCGCGCGAAACAGGCCCGTATCGGGGGCGAGGACGGTGTGCGCAAGGTGCTGCCGCTGGTCATCCACGGCGACGCGGCCTTTGCGGGGCAGGGCATGACCGCGGAAACCCTGAACCTGAGCGGTATTCCCGGCTACTCGGTAGGCGGCACGGTGCATGTGCTGGTGAATAATCTGATCGGCTTCACGGCCGAGCCGTGCGAAGCGTGCTCGTCCCGCTTCGCATCCGACTCGGCCAAGCGCCTGCCGGTACCTATCTTCCATGTGAACGCGGAAGATCCGGACGCGGTGCTCCGCGTGGCGGTGCTTGCCGTCGATTACCGGTACGAGTTCGGCTCGGATGTGGTGGTGGACCTGATCGGCTACCGGCGGCACGGCCACTCGGAGGTGGATGACCCGACCATCACGCAGCCGCTCCGCTACGCCCGCATCAAGAACCATCCGCCGCTTTCCGAGCTGTATGCCAAGCGCCTCGGCGTGGATGCTTCGGCTGAGGTCCATGCGGTGCAGGAAGAGTTTATCGAGGCGCAGCGGGCCGCGACCGAGATTCAGCAGGTGGCGGTGCTGGCGAACCTGCCGGAGTACTGGTCGCCCTATCGCGGCGGTGTGTACAAGCCCGAGTATGAACGTGAAACCGGGCTCCCGCGCGAGAAGGTCGCCGAGCTTGGCCGAGCGCTCGCAAGGTATCCCGAGAGCTTCCACATCCACGCCAAGCTGCGCAAACTGCTGGAGCAGCGCGTGGAGATGGCCGAAGGGCAGCGGCCATTTGACTATGGCATGGCGGAGGCGGTCGCGCTGGCCTCGCTGCTGGAGGCCGGAACGCCGGTCCGGCTCAGCGGGCAAGACTCCGAGCGCGGCACTTTCAACCAGCGCCACTCCGTGCTGACCGACACTGAAACGGAGCAGCCCTGGGTGCCGCTGGAGCATATTCGCGAGGGCCAGGCCCGGTTCGAGGTGTACAACTCCGCCCTGAGCGAGGCCGGGGTGCTGGGCTTTGAGTACGGCTACAGCCGCGACTACCCGGAAACGCTGGTGCTGTGGGAAGCGCAGTTCGGCGACTTTGCCAACGGCGCGCAGGTCATTATCGATCAATTCATCTCCTCCGGCGAAGACAAGTGGGGCCTGCTGGCCCACGTCGCGCTGCTGCTGCCCCACGGCTACGAGGGCCAAGGCCCGGAGCATTCCAGCGCGCGCGTTGAGCGCTATCTCCAGCTTGCCGCGCACGACAACATGCAGATCTGTCAGCCTTCCACCGCCGCGCAATACTTTCACCTGCTGCGGCGGCAGATGGTGCGGCCCTGGCGCAAGCCGCTCGTCGTGTTTACGCCCAAAAGCATGCTGCGGCACCCGGATGCGCTTTCGCCGATCGAGGACTTCAGCCGGCCCGCATTTCAAAACGTGCTGCCCGATAAGGAAGCCCGCGATGCGAAGCGCGTCGTGCTGTGCACGGGCAAGATCGGACACGATCTTCGTGTGGAGCGCGAGCGGCGCGGCCAGTCCAATGTTGCCATTATTTTCCTGGAGCAGCTTTATCCCTGGCCCGAGCAGGAAATCTGCACGGCGATTGAAGCCCACCCGGGAGCGCGCGAGGTGGTCTGGGTGCAGGAAGAGCCGGAAAACATGGGCGCGCTTTCGTTCGTGATGCCCAGGCTCCGCCGCCTTGTCCGCGATGGCCGGCAGGTGCTCTCGATCAAGCGCTCCGCCGCCGCCAGCCCTGCCACCGGCAGCGCGAAGGCGCATGAGCTGGAGCAGCGCACGCTGATTGATCTGGCGTTGAGTAAAGGGCTGGAAGAGTAATCGCCTGCGCGGCGGCAATTACCTTGCGGTCTTGAGAAGAATTGCAGGATAGCCTTGAGCCTCGAGTAGGCGCACCGCCTTACGATCAAACGAGATAAAGGTGCGCCGTTGGCTCACTCCCTGGTCTGCCGCAATGACGCCGTCGGCAAAATCGCCGCCCCGGTCCAGCATGGCTAGGCCGGCTTCCACTTCGTACAGCCTTGTTTTGATATTTTTGCGTTCCAAGGCCGACCGGATAGCTGCTGCAACTTGGCTCCGTTCCATCTTGTAAATGCGCTGTAAAACCCAGGAAAACTCGCATAAAGCCGCTATCGAGACATGGGCAGCATCCGCTGCGTTCAGGGCTGCTGCGGCGGCATCAGCTTCAGCAGGAGAATCATTGAGTGCCATTCGGAGCAGGATGTTTGTGTCAACATTAACGTTCAATGTCCATCCCCGCTGCGGCACCCGCCTCAGCAATGGCTTCATTTAACTCTTCAATACTTAGCTTGAGCCCGTTTCCCGCACCTTTTAGTACGCCGCGAAAAGAGGACCAATCTTTGGTTCCCTTTACAGCCTGAAGCGACGCTTTACCGCCCGGCTCCAGTGTGATTTCAATACCCTCTCCCGGCTGGATGCCGAGATGTTCCAGGATGCTCTTCCTCAAAGTGAGCTGACCTTTGCTTGTGACCGTAAGCTGCTGCATTGCGCCTCCAAGAAAGAGGGTAAGGGAAATGACCCTTACAGGACAACCGGTACTTGCAAGACATGCCTCCACCGGGTGTAAGAACCATTGCGGTTCTTCATCCTTAGCTTAGAAGTTCAACCCAAGCTATTCATGTTACGAACTGGTTACAAGCGCGTGGGCAATTCACTCATGCCGGTGCATCTCCCAGCCGAGATAGCGGGTTGCTGCCTCATACACCGGGGCTGCCGTGGTTGAAAAGTTGGCCGCGACGTGGTGCTCAAAGCCGCGCTCGCAGATAAAGCGGAGCAGGTCCTGCATTCTGCCGATGCGGCACACGCCCGCGCCGCCGAAGGTTTCCAGCGGATCGCTTGTGAACTCGCCCTCGCCTACGTAGCCCCGAATCCTGCCTGTGAGGTCGTCGGTTGAAAAGCGCAGGTAGGTCATCGCGCCGGGCTTGACCCGGCCCACGCAGGTGCCGAAGGTGTTCTCCTTGCCGACAGTGCCGGCGATGATCGCCTGGAAGTCCATGACGACTGACTCGAAAAAGTGCTTCGGCAGGTTAGAGCAGTGGAAGCACACGGCCTTGTCCTCATCGTCGCCGTAATTGTTGTTCCAGTCGAGCAGCGCGCTCGGCGTTTCAGAGGCGAGCGCGAGGCCATACATGCTCAGAACGCCGGCCACGTCGGTTTCGCAGGCCGAGGAAAACAGGTTTTCACTCATCATGCTCATCACCGTGCAGGGCACCACGCCGAAAAACTCCTCCATGGCGGTCCAGCACTGGATGGCCGAGATGGTGCAGTAGGTTTCCCGCATCCATCCGTCGATGACCGCGCCCAGCTTCGCCATTTTCAGAAGTGCTTCGGCGGGGATGTCGGTGGTAGGCACATACTGCCGGATGGCCGCGAGCTTGGCCTGCGCGGCATCGTCCCCATCGCCCATGCGATGGATGCGGCCGATGACCTCGGACAGATCCAGCGTTTCAACCGAGATGCCGTGGCGCTCCAGCAACTTCTCGGAGTAGCGCACCGTGTTGAACGCGGCAGGCCGGGCACCGATCGCGCCGATGCGCAGGTTGCGGAAGCCGTTGACGACCCGGCAGGTGGCCGCAAATGCGGCAAGGTCGCGGGCGAACTCCTCCGACTGCGGCGCAACCGTGTGCCGCCGCGTCAGCGAGTAGGGAATCCCGTACTGCTGGAGATTGTTGCAGGCCGACATCTTGCCGCAGAAGGAGTCGCGCCGGTGCGAGATCTTCATGGTCTCGGTGCGATCGGGCGTGGCCTGCACCAGCACCGGCACCTTGAGCCCGCTGAGTCGAATCGCATCCACAATGGCGCGTTCTTCGCCGAAATTCGGCAGGGTCACGATGATACCGTCGATCGTGTCCGCGGAGCGCTTGAACAACTCCGCACAGTGCCGCGCGTCGTCAGGGGTTTGTACGGCACCGTGCTGCGTCTGCTCGGGCGACAGCACCACCGCGCCGTAGCCCAGCTTGGCAAGCACCGCGATTATGTCTTCGCGGCCTTCTTTCGCCAGGTGGTGAGGGAAGAATCCGCGCGATCCAACAATGACGCCAAATGTGAGCTGCTTTGTCATACACCCTCAATGCCGCTCGGAAGCCGCGGCAGTCCTCACACATCTTCACGCATCGGCGTGCGGCGCGTAAAGCGGGCTACTGCCCGTAAGTCGCCTCGACGCCGTTCTTGCGAAAGTAGTGCCGGTCGAGCAGCCCCTGCGACACCGGCCGCGCGCCCGGGTTGAGCTGCAAGGTGAGGGTTGCCATTTTTGCGACGGCTTCGAGCACAACCGCGTGGTGCGCGGCCTCCTCGGGTGTCGCGCCCCAGGTAAACGGGGCATGGCCGGCCACCAGCACCGCCGGGATCGCCTCCGGATCAAGCGTGCGGAAGCGTCGGATGATGGCCAGGCCCGTGTTGGCAACGTAGTCGCCGCGTATCTCAAACGGGCTCAGCTCTTCCGTGACCGGGATGGTGCCGTAGAAGTAGTCGGCGTGCGTGGTGCCGAGCGGGGGAATGGGCCGTGCCGCCTGCGCCCAGGCTGTAGCGTACTCAGAATGCGTATGAACGACGCCGCCGATTTCTTCAAACCCTCGATAAAGCAGCAGGTGCGTGGCCAGATCGGAGCTCGGCTTCAGCGTTCCTTCCACAATGTCCCCGTCCAGATCCGTGACGACCATATCGTCGGCGCGCAGCGTTGCGTAAGGCACGCCGCTCGGCTTGATGACGACCAAACCCTGCTCGCGGGCGATGCCGCTGGCATTGCCCCAGGTGTGGAGCACCAGGCCGCGGCGCACAAGCTCCAGATTGGCTTCCAGGACTTCAGCCTTGAGCGTTTCCAGCATTGCAATCCTCGTCCTTCGACGCTATCCCGCTCGTCGGCGACGGTCAAGCAGCCTGATCCAATCTGGATGCGGGCCCTGCATGCCTGCTACGGTACCAACATGCTTGCGGACGGAGAGGCGGCCCAGATCAGCAGCCTGTATCTTGCTTACCGCAGATGCATGAAGGCCGCCGACGGCTGGGGGCGCACTTCGCTTGCCGGAAAACTCCTGCTGTTTGGTGACGCGCAACAAGCC
>CAXTSG010000058.1:0-956 GCA_964246825.1 uncultured Acidobacteriaceae bacterium
GGCTCCATCAGCGGCTCCCACTGCCGGGGCTCCTCGCCCGCGACCCGCCGCGCCGCTTCGGAAGGGCAAATGGTTTTACCGGCACCGCGCACGGCCAGCAGCTCCAAAATCGCAGCCTCCAAAGCCGCGTCCTGCCCGGCCGCCGAGCCCGAGCGCGAGCGCCGGCGGCAGCCGTCCGAGCAGTACCGCACCTCCGCCCAGTCGCGCTCCCACTTTTTGCGCCATTCAATGCGGCGCCCGCACACAAGGCAGGACTTCGGCGCGGGCGTAGACCCTGTTGGAGACGGCATTGTGAGGCGTGGGATGCGGGGGCGGGCCGGAAAAGCAATCTTCCACCACGTTCGCAGCTTAAGAGCCTTCCCTGCATGAAAAGATGGATGTTGACTGCATCACGACTTCACTGCCCAGGAGAATTGCATGTCATCAAGCAAAAGCCAATCTTCATGTTCGCCGGTATGCGGACAGGCGTACAAGAAAGGGAAGGAGAAAGACCCTTATGGCACTCGACAGCACTCTTGACGCAACCGTACAAGCCCTTCAAAGCGGACCGAAGAAGATTCCGGTTCCCGCCGCCATCCAGAACATCAACACCTGGGAAACCGAGCTTGCCTCGGTGCCTGCCGCAAAGAGCATCGTGAGCGATCTTGGACAGCTCAGGACACTTCTTGAGTCGGGCAGCCCGGACGACGCGAAGATTTCCACCCTGCTCCAGAAGCTGAGCTCGGACACGACCGCTTCGGCCAGCGGCGCGGGCCCGGACCTGGCTCCCAAGCTGCAGCAGCTCGGCAAGCTCCTGGCGCACGGCGTTTAACTGGGGTTTCATAGAAAAGGCCCGCTTCGGCGGGCCTCTTCGCTTGGCCGAAACAGAATAGGAAAGGGTTTCCTGAACCCGGTGCTGATGCCGTTCGTCCCGGGAAAGGCCACCGCGCCTCAAGGCTTCCATTTTGACCGCACCA
>CAXTSG010000058.1:966-7928 GCA_964246825.1 uncultured Acidobacteriaceae bacterium
GGACTTTACTCCCCCTTTACAGTGCGATCGGTTCCGCGGTCATCCCTTTGTAGGCAGCACTCAACCTGCAAGAAGGAGTTATCCGTGCCGACAACGAAATTTGAAGCGACGATTAAAGCCCTGGAGCCCGGGGTCAAGCAGCTGGACCCTGAAGCAGCCCTGAAGAACATCGAAGGCTGGGAGACGTACCTCGAAAAGCATGACCACGAGGGCGTCAAGGCAGTCGGGACCGACCTGACCAAGCTGAAGAAGCTGCTACAGTCCGAAAAGCCGGACGACAAGGCCATTACCACCCTGCTGCACAAGCTGGGCAAAGATACCGTAAAGGTCGCGGGCGAAGACAACAACGCCGTAGCCAAGAAGATCAAAGAACTGGGCGAAGTGCTGTCCAAGGCATAACCTATCGTTCTGCCCGCGAAGGCCCGGCCCAGGCCGGGCCTTCGTGCGTTCGGCGTCTTCGTATACTGGGCACACCGCCATGCCTGATGCCCCCCGCACATTTCTCCCCGTAGACGAACAACTGGACCTGCTCGAAAAGGGCGCGGCCGAGATCATCCGCGTCGCCGACCTGCGCGAACGCCTGGAGCAGTCGCGTGCTACCGGCCGCCCGCTGCGCGTGAAAGCCGGCTTTGACCCGACCGCGCCCGACCTGCACCTGGGCCACACGGTGCTGATGCGCAAGCTGAAGCATTTTCAGGATTTGGGCCATCAAGTCATTTTTCTGGTCGGCGACTCCACCTCGCTGATCGGCGACCCCACGGGCCGCTCCGCCACGCGCAAGCCGCTGACCCGCGAGCAGATCGACGAGAACGCCCGCAGCTACACGGACCAGGTGTTCCGCATCCTCGACCGCGAACGCACGGAGGTGCGGTTCAACTCCGAGTGGCTCGGCAAGCTCGACTTTGAAGGCATCATCCGGCTGGCCGCCAAGTTCACGGTCTCGCAGATGCTGGAACGGGCGGAGTTTCACGCGCGCTTCGGGAACGAGCAGCCGATTTCACTTCACGAGCTGCTGTACCCGCTGGCGCAGGGCTACGACTCGGTCGCGCTCCGGTGCGATGTGGAGCTGGGCGGCACCGACCAAAAGTTCAACCTGCTGGCCGGGCGCGAGCTTCAGCGTGACTTCGGCCAGGAGCCCCAGATCGTGCTGATGACGCCCATCATTGAGGGCCTGGACGGGGTGCAGAAGATGTCGAAGTCGCTCGGCAATGCTATCGGCATCCACGAGCCGGCGGGCGAGATGTACGGGAAGATCATGTCTATCTCGGACACGCTGATGTGGCGGTTCTGGACGCTGCTGACCGACCTGCGCCAGTCCGAGGTGGAAGCTCTCCAGGCGGAGACGGCGGGCGGGACGCTGCATCCGATGGAAGCGAAAAAGCGCCTGGCCCGTACCATCGTCGGCGACTACCACTCGTTTGAAGCCGTGCGCGAGGCCGACGAGGGCTGGGCCCGGCAGTTCCAGCGCAACGAGCAGCCGGAGCATGTGGAGGAAGTCGCGGTAGGGGCCGCCGCGCTCGGCTGGACCGAGGCGCACCCGCAGCTGCGGCTCGACAAGCTTCTTGTGGAGCTGGGCCTGGCCGACTCGGCGACCGATGCCGCGCGCAAGCTCAAGCAGGGCTCCGTCCGCATCGACGGCGAGGTCGTCCAAGTGCCGCACTTGCCGGTGCCCGCGCTCGGCGGCATTCTGCTGCTGCGCGTGGGCAAGCGGATGCGCGCGGCTGTGCTGAAGAGCTAACCGTTTTAAATCAGGAGGCTTCCTGTCCGCGCAAAGAATTCTCTGCCCACCCTGAAGATTGTTCATACGCGGCAGAGGCACCCTCTGTTAGTCTGACCGCCCATGCGGATCATTACCTTGGAAGAGCATTTCATGACGCCGGCGTTCGCGGCGGCCACCCGTAACCTGCCTTCCGCGCCGCCGCCCGCCCTGCGCGCCCGCATGGAGCCTGCCCTCTTGGATCTGGGGCAAGGCCGCCTGGAATCCATGGACGAGGCCGGCATTGCGCTTCAGGTGCTGTCGCTTTCGGCCAGCGGCCTGGACCAGCTCGACTCCGCGGAAGCAGCCGCGCTTGCCGTCGACGCCAATGACCGGCTTGCAGCAGCCATTGCGGCGCACCCGGACCGTTTTGCCGGCTTTGCTTCCGTCGCGCTGACTGATGTTCCGGCCGCGGTGCGGGAGATTCACCGCATGGCGAGGGCCCCGGGCTTTGTCGGCATCATGCTGCACGGCACCACGGACGGCATCTTCCTTGATGATGAACGGTTTGAGCCGATCTGGGAAGCCGTGGAGGCTCTCCAGGTGCCGGTTTACCTTCACCCCGCGCCGCCGCCGCCCGCGGTCGAGCAGGCATACTACAGCGGCCTGCCCGGCAACATGGGCAATCTCCTCTCGATTGCCGCCTGGGGCTGGCACGCGGAAACCGGCCTCCATGTGCTTCGGCTGATTGTGTCGGGCCTGTTCGACAGGCATCCCGGTCTGCGCATCATCGTGGGACACATGGGGGAAAACCTGCCGTTTTCGATCGCGCGCGCTTCAGGCGTTCTGGACGGCATGGCGCTGCATCTCCAAAGGCCGACCGAGGAGTATTTTCACCACCACTTCTGGATTACCACCAGCGGCTACTTCACGGTGCCGCCGTTCCAATGCGCGGTGGAGGTGGTCGGCATCGACCGCATGCTTTTCTCGATCGACTATCCGTTCAGCTCCAACACGCGCGGCCGCGCTTTTCTGGACAGCCTGGAGCTGGAAGCCCCGGAGCTGGAGCAGCTGGCGCACGCCAATGCGGAGCGGCTGCTGCATCTAAAGCCCGAGTACAAGGAGAGCGTGGCTCTTCCACGCAGGGCCGCGATCCATAGCCGCTAACCGCTAACGCACGAACATCGCCCCTGCCGTGCCTGCGCTCCGGCTCGGCACCGCCGCCACGGCGCTTACCCCGCCGCCCGGCGCGGGGCGTCTCGGGCGGTGGTTGCCGGCGTGGGCGGCTCCATCGACAGTAACGGTGTTGACCACGGCCGGGTCGTCGCGCAGCTTGATGAAAAGCTGGCCGTTGCTCGCGCGCGGCACCTGGAGAGTGCCCGCGGCAAAGCCGTCCGGTACCGTGACGGGCTTGGAAAACTGGGTATCGGCCGCGACCGCGTCCAGCAGGAACAGACCGCTGCCGCTCAGGGTGCAGTTTTGCGCGGCGTCCGCCGGGCAGCTGTAATTCTCCAGCGACGGCAGGCGGACCAGGGTTGCGAGCGGCAGCCAGTTGCCGGCAGTGCCGTCGGCCATGACCGGGCGGATTTGCAGGGGTCCAAAGGCGGAAGCTCCGAAGCTTTTGGAAGCATCCAGCGTGCCGATGGCCGTTTTCGCGTCCTGGAGCACCAGCTGTCCGGACTGGAGGCTGAAGGTGACCGACTGCAATCCGTCGATGGTGGCGATCTCGACGGCTTCCCCCTTGCCGAAGGTCGCGGGCGACTCGGAGCGAAGAGCAAAGGTCAGCTTGCCGTCTAAAGGCAGCTCGTCCGGCGCGCCCAGCTTCATGCTGATGGACGCCCCCTGCGCCACCACGGCAGGCTGCACGTTCTTATTCAGGAGGGAGACGGCGGGACGCGGCGCATCGACCACGGCCGGTACCGGCACGACGCGGCCGTCCTTTAGGGTGAGCTGCGCGGTTGTTTTCGCGCCGGCCGAAAGATTTGCCGCCGGCGCGCCCTGACTGAGCAGTTCCAGCGAGTCCGTAGCGCCGCTGCGCGAGAGTTTTCCCGTCGTAAACTTGACGCCGTCAAGCTGGAGGCTTGCCACCTCATCAAGCCGCGTTCCGGTCAGCACGCCGCCGGCATCGCCCGCGTGCAGCGTAAAAGCATCATACTTGCCCGCTTCCGCGAAGCCGGCGACATTGATCGTTTGCGGGGCGGGCAAACCCGCCTGCCGGATAACCAGGGTGAGCGCGCCGGGCTGCTCGTCCTTGAGCGGGAGCGTGGCCACGATGCCGTCGGCTCCGTCGGGCTTCCAGGCCGCCTTCCGCTCCCTGCCGGCGGCATCACGTACATCGACTTCGTCCACGCAGGCCGCGGCGTCCGAGTGGAGGTGCAGCTCGTCGTCGCGGCCCACGACCAGCGCGTTCCGGTCCGCGTCCGCGACGGTCCAGGCGGCCCCATCGGTGGAGCGAAGCTTGAACTTCGGGCCGGTATATGGGTCAAAGCCCCACTCGCCGTGTACCGTGGCTTCCACTTCCCTGCCGAGGTTCGCGCCGGCCAGCGTCGGCGCGGGCACCACGAAGCCGCCGCGCGCCGCGTCCGGGGCAGTCGGGATATCGAGCGACTTGCCGCCGGGCTCGCCTTGGAGGTGGAGCGTCATGCCGTGGGCGTATTCCGTGGAGAAAATCGCCGGGGCACCGTCCACCGGCAGCACCAGCGGCGTGCGCTGCATGCAGAACACCTGCTTCGGGTCCACGGGGTGCAGCGCGGGCAGCTCGGCTTTGCGAACCGGCGGCAGTGCGACAACCATGACCGATTTGGGATTATGGAAGGAGGGCGGGGCGTTCAGCCACAGATTCATATCATCGCTGCGGTCGCTGGAAAGCGCCGGGATGTACTGGTACTGGGCTGTGTGAAAGGTCGCAAGCAGGCGCCCGATGTCGAATGCCGCGGCGATGTAGGGGTCGTACAGGGCGGCGGTTGTGGAGGAGGTAGCCGCGGCCTGGAGCGCGAGGTCGCTGGTGGGCCCATTCAGAAGCCCCTGCGCCATGCTGCTGCTGCCGTTGTCGAGGATGATGGCGCTTTGGCTCTGCTGGAGGCAGGCGGCCTGCTGGTCGGCCGGGCGCGCAAAGCAGTCTCCATTGAGCTTAAGCGAGAGCGAGCGCGCGAGCGTGTTGGACTCATCCTTGAGCTTGTCCGGATCCTGCTGCGCGCGAATGGAGTCCAGGTAAACGTTGATGCGTTCGCGGTCTTCGCTGGCCAGGTTCAGATCCTGCGTGGCGCGCACAAAGGCACCGGGACGGCCGCGCACGGCATTCTTGAGCGTGGAAAAATCGCCGCCGGTTTCCGGAGCAAACAGCACCGCGACCTGCTCCGCGCCGGGAGGCACCGTGAGATAGGCGCCTTCCTCCATGACCTGCTTGTTCCAGGCTTCCACCTTGTTGAACCAGTTGTCGGGCGGCGGATTGGTAGAGCCGCGCAAAAACACGGCCACCATCAGGAAGTGAACCGACTCATGGTCGCCGAGTACCGGGTGCAGCCAGAGCCGGTCGCCTTCCTGCAAGGTGGGCACCTGGGCGATGGGCAGGGTTTTGCCGCCGCGCTGTACCTTGACCTCCAGGGTCGGTCCCTGAAGGTCAAATTGGGCGTTCTGCGCCGCGACCAGCCGGGCGAGGCCCCCAACCAGCAACCATGTAAGAAGTACAGGAATCCAGCTTGAACCGCGTCGTTTTTTCGAGCGCATGTCGCTCCTTAGTACCTTTCATTCTCGGATGTCTTCTCCCGGAGAGCAAGCCCGCAGCCTTGCACTTCCGTACCGCAGCGGTGTACGCGGATGCGGAGGATCATGTATGCGATGTAGCCTTGACATAGAGGGTCGTAAAGCGGACCCTAGCCGCAAGTCGCGTACCCGAGGTTCCTCATGGCTGCTACAACACTCATTTCCTTAGAACACTACCTCATCCGAAGCTACACTCCCGATGTTGAGTACATCGATGGAGTTCTTTGTGAAAAGCCTATAACCGGATACCCGCATGGCGTCATCCAGGTGGTAATTGCGGAATGGTTTCGTACCAGACGAAGAGAATGGGACATTTCCTGTTCGATTGAACCCCGGACCAAAGTTTCGCCGTCTCGTGTGCGTCTGCCCGACATCGTGGTGATCAAACGAGGTACGGCTCCAAAGAGAACGCTTTCCATAGCCCCAATCCTTGCGATTGAAGTCCGGTCTCCTTCAGACCGCATGTCCGGATTGAAAAATAGGGCGAATGATCTAGCATCGCTGGGAACAAAGAACATCTGGTTAATTCATCCGCGTAAAAAGACAATTTCTCTTTGGGACAGCGGATGCTGGACCGAGGCGAAGGATAAAATCATCCCCGTTCTGGACCATCCTCCGATGTATCTGGACATGGAATGGGTTTGGCGCGAAGTCGCTGATTCTCAATAGCCTAGACCCATTTCAAAGCATTTAATTTAGTGCCGCCCTCGGTGCATCTGCGCCTTACCATATTGATTGAGCAGGAAGAGTGCCACGGCCGCTAAGGGAAGAAACACCGCCCACAGCACGGTGTTGCGCTGCCCGTGGTTCTCGGCAACCGGCAAGACGCCGGTAAAGCGTGCGGGGGCATCGCCCTCAACCGAAACATTCAGCTCCAGTGTGTAGGTACCCGCTTTGAGGAGCGGCGCTGTCGCCGCGGGCAGCCGGTCCGCATCGGCGGAGCCGCTGCTGAAGAGAAACCGGACCGGCACCTGCCCGGCAAGCCGGAGCTGCCCTTCAGCTTTGCTCGGCACCGCCAACTGCCCCGTGCCGGCGTTCTGCACCATCAGCGTAAGGTTGACGGGCCCGGCAACCAGCGGGTCCGGCGCGGAGAACAGGGTGACGGTATACGCGCCCTCGGTTCCATGAAAAGCGATGTGCGGCCCGTCGGCCCACGCCGCGGCACCCGGCAGGCACGCAAGCAGCAAGACAAGGTAAACCCGTATGTTCACATGCCGACCATGCCGCGCATCTGCATGGGCTGCAGCAGAATCCACACGCCCGAGCCGTACAGCAGCACGGCCACCGAGGCCCAGGGCAGCAGCACCCGCGCCCGCGCGGCAAGAGCGGTGGAGCGAGACCCGGTGAGCCGCCAGCCCAGGTAGAGCGCGCCCAGCAGTCCCGCGTCCAGCAGGCCGAGCTGCAGGCTGAGCAGGCTTGCCGGGGCGAGCAGCGTCCGCTCGCTCATCCAGTCCGGCTGCGGCAAGGGGCCGAGCAGCCGGGCAAGGCCGACGCTGACCCTTCC
>CAXTSG010000058.1:7938-9403 GCA_964246825.1 uncultured Acidobacteriaceae bacterium
AGCTCATGCGCCGCTTGTAAAACGCCCGGCAGGAGCGAGTCCCAGGCGGTGACGAGGTGAAAGGAAAGGTGCGCCGCCCACATGCCCAGGCCGATGGGCAGCAGGGCCAGCACCCACTGGGGCAACTCGCCGCGCAGGCTCCGGCTTTCCTTGCGCCGAGGCAGGCTGACCGCCAAAGCCCCGAGCAGCAGCGCCGGCAGCAGCGCCGCCAGGAAAAGCCCGGCGGTGCCGCCGGCAACTGGCGGCAGGTGCGCGCCGATGCGGTCGAGCCGCTCCGCCACCGGCGTGACCATAACGGCGGCGCTCACAAAGGCGGCGGCTGTTACGGTGGCGGCGAGAACCGCGATGTCCAATCGATGGCTGTAGCGGCCCACGGCCGAGCGCTGCGGATCATACGCGGCCAGCTGTACCAGCTCGCGCGCGGGCGGCTGCACAAACAGGCCGACGTTGTCGTGGGGGCAGGCTTTCACGCAGTCCATGCACAGGGTGCAGTCCATGTTGCCCTGCTTTTCCGGCAGAAACAGGTGCAGTTCGCAGCCGCGCTGAGCCGGGCGGGCTGCCGAGGCTTCATGCCCGACGATGCAGTCGCGCGTGTCACAGGTGCCGCAGGTCGCAAGCACGCGCGGGGCGACCTCGACAGGCGACAGCAGCGAGGAAGCGAAGTTGAACTGGCCGAGCGGGCACACGTACTTGCAGAACGACGCATCGCGGAACACGGTGTCTACCGCGAAGGTAGCGGCAAAGTAGGCCAAGAGCAGCACCGCCGTGCCCGCGGGCCGATTCCACAGGCTAAGGCCCTCGTAGGCCCAGAAGAAGAAAACCAAAAGCCCGACCGGGAGCCACTTGTTGCGCAGCGCGCGCGGCCAGGGCAGCTGCCGGATGCCCAACCTACGCAGAACCCACTTGGACAGCTCGCGCGGCAGGGTAAACGGGCAGCTCATGCAGAAAAGATTGCCGACAAGCACGAGTGCCAGCACGAACAGGGCGCGCGCATAGGTCCAGGGCAGGATGCCGGCCAGGTTCATGGAGCCCATCTGGTGACCGAACAGGCCATCGACGATAACGGCTGCCGAAACGAGCAGGGTGACAGCCTGAAGGCTTTGCCGGCCGTAGCGGGATCGGAGAAAGCCGCCGATGGGCCGCAGCAGAAAGAGGTCAAACCCGCCGTGAACGCCGGCGGCGGGCCGGGCCGGTCGTTTTGCCGCGATCGCGGTTCCTTCCCGAATCGCATCGCGGCGCAAGGCAGCCAAGCGGAGCCGCACAGCGGCCGAGCCGGCCCGGGCGCGGTCGCTTTTGCTGGAAACCAGCTGCACGGTGATGAGCATGGCCGCGCCCAGGAACGACATGGACCCGACAATCCACATGAGCGCGCCGGCCGCCACCTGGTCATCCAGCACCGAAAAGCCGAAAAAGCGCGGCACCTGCCCGTAGGCCGGGTAGATGGACCGCCCGGAAAAGCTGAGCG
>CAXTSG010000058.1:9413-13349 GCA_964246825.1 uncultured Acidobacteriaceae bacterium
TGAGGTCGGCAGTGAGCAGAAACGGCAGCAGGAGCCAGCGGCTGGCGGTGTAGGTGGTGGGCCAGGGCGCGATAATGTGCCACCAGAACAGGAGACTGGTGAGCAGGAAGCAGGCATGCTCCACCTCGTGCCAGCCCGGCGAGCGCAGGGCAAGATCGTAGGAGGCAGGGATGTGCCAGGCCACAAACGCGGCGTTCATCAGAAGCCATGCCACCACGCGCGAGCCGAGAAAGCGCTGAAGGGCGTGAACCGGGCGCAGGGCAAAGAACGGGCCGAGGCCCTCGCGGACGAAATATTTGGGCAGCCCGCGCAGCATCGGCACAGTAGGCGCGCCGAGCACAAGCAGGGGCGGCGCAATGGCCATCAGGAGGAGGTGCTGCACCATATGCGCCGTAAGCAGCACGCCGGAAAGGGCATCCAGCGGCGAGGCCAACGCGAGGAACACGGCAAAGATGCCGAGCGAGAAGCAGACCGTGCGCCAGGCCGGGATTTGCTCCGGACGGGTTACCCGAAGCGCCCGCCAGCCGCGAAAGTACAGAAGCATGGTCAGCAGCAGCGCCAGTGTCGCCCAAACAGGGAAATTCACAAGCGTGGCGGAAAGGCCGTAGGCGGCTTGGGTGGCGTCCTGCATGGGGGATGGGGGCTTTCCGTGCGTTTCGGGCGCACCTTCTCAGGTTGTACGGCAGGCCGCGTTCGCGCGCCGCTGAAACCGCTTCGCGCAGGAACTGTTTCTGAAATCGGCGCTTCCCGTGCGCGTGGGACGTCGCCTCGAAGCCCACGCAAAGGCGGCATCAAGCAAAAGGCAGCGCCCGAAGGAGCGCTGCCTTTTGCCCGCCGGTATGGGTCTTAACGGGCGTGCTGCAAAGCCGGCGGCGTGATCATGCTGATCGTGTTCGCGTTCGGCTTCCCGTTGGACGCCACCTTGACGTGGTCGTTCTTCGGTGCGGGTGCCGGGGCCGGCTGCTGCCCGTTTTCCCCGACCGCGCTGCCTGCGTGCGGGTTGGTCAGGATGGGAGCGCCGGTGTTATCCGGCGACGGCCCGTACTCGTTCGGAACCGGCGCGGACGGATCGCGGGCGGGCGGCTCATTGGCAGGGTGCATGGTTTCCAGCCATGCCACCAGCCCGGTGACCTCCGCGGGCGACAGATTCTTCCCATAGGCCGGCATGTTGCCGCCGCCCTGCACCACCTGGCGTACCAGCTGGTCATAGGTAAGGCGGGTAGCTACGTTATCAAGCGCCGGGCCGCGCTGGCCGCCGTCGCCGCCGACCATGTGGCAGTTGCGGCACTGCTTGTCCTGGAAGACGTTAGCGCCTTCGCGGGCAAGCGGCATGGCGGCTTGAATCTTCTGGGCCGGCAGGGTTGCGCCGCTCCAGGCCGTCATGTGCGGGCTCCACGGCTCGTAGGTGCCCAGGTGGTTGAGGATGGCAAGCGAAATGGCCATCGTAATGAGCGTGAGCACGGCTACCGGACGACGGCTCCAGTGCTTTTCGCCTTCACCAGCGACAAAAGGTAGGGCCACCAGCACGGCCACACCGATGAGCGGACCGCCAAGGAGGAACGGCGTTTCCATGGAGTCCGGCAGGTACGACAGAATCGAGTACAGCCACAGGAAGAAGTAGTCCGGCTTTGGCACTGTCTGGATGATGGTCGGGTCGGGCTGGCCGCCGGGGCCGAACGGCCCGAACACAACCGCGCAGAGAGCGACGCCGCCGTAGATGGCTGCCGAAAAGAACAGGTCTTTCCAGACCGCGCCCGGTACAAAAGCGATGCCGTCCTTGTGGGCCAGCTCGTTGTACTCATGGACGTAGGTGGACCGGCGCACGATGCGGCCCGGCATCGGCCACTCGTTGATGCCCAGCTTGAGCACCAGCCATACGTGAAGGCTGGACATGCCGATCATGAGGCTCGGAATGACAAAAACGTGCAGGGCGAAGAAGCGCGTCAGCGTAGCGCCGCCGATAATGGGACCGCCCAGCAGGGCATGGACGGCATATGGACCGATGACAGGGACGCGCGACGCGATGGAAGCACCGATGCCGAGACCCCAGTAGGCGTCCTGGTCGTAGCGAAGCACCTGGCCGGTAAAAGCCATGCCGAGCGTCATGAATAGGAGGCCGACGCCGAGCAGCCAGGTGAGCTCACGCGGAAACTTGTAGGCACCGAACAGAAAGACCTGCGCCATGTGGACGATCACAACCGCGACCATGAAGTTGGAGCCCCAGCCGTGCATGGCACGGAGGAACCAGCCCAGGGTCAAATTGTTATTGAGGAAGTTGAGGCTCTGCCAGGCTTCGCTGGCCGAGGGCGTATAGACGAGCGCCAGCAGGATTCCGGTAAGAATCTGCAGCACCAGCAGTGCCGTGGCGGCGGAGCCGAACACGTACCACCAGCTCGCCGTCGACTTCGGCACCGGATGCAGCGCGGACTCCTTGACGAAGCCCTCCAGCTGTACCCGGCGCTCGATCCAGCCGTAGGCGTCGAGCGCGGTCTTCTTTGCATTGATATTTAGCCGAGGCATGAAGTTCCCTTCTGGCCGTCCTTGCGGAGGCTTGCCGATGTAGACAGCGTGGGCAGCTGGCCCGCGTTGATTTGAAGCTCGCCGTTCACGAGCTTCCACTCGTACTGAAATAAGCCGCGCTCCGGAGGTCCGGCCGCGCGGGAGCCGTCCTGGTAATACACGCCGCCGTGGCACGGGCACATGAACAGCCCCGATTGCGGAAACCAGCGCACCGGGCAGCCCAGATGCGCGCAGTTGATGGCGAACACCTGAAACGTCTGGTCCGAAAGCCGGCGTACCCAGCAGGCGGTGTTGTCCGTCGCGCCGTCATCCGGGGTACGGTACGGCTCTACAAAGGTGGCGAGCCGTGTCTGCCCGTTCGGGAAGCGCTCATGGCTGCCGAGCGACACCCAAGACTTGTAGTAGCCCTTTTTGCGGACAGCCGGGCCGATGACGTAGCCGAGCACCGGGATCGTGATCGCGATGCCGACCAGAGCATTGAGCGCAATCCCGATGTTCATCAGGAGGTTGCGCCGCGACAATGCATGCACCGGAACGTGTTTATCCTGAACCGCGATCGAATGATCTTCGGTGTTGACGTTTTCAACCTTGACCTGGTGATCTTCCGTTGTGCTCATTACTGGGTCGTCCTCCTTTGCAGCTCGGTACCACCCCCGGTCGGGTGGGGATTGCCCGGGTCCGGAATACGATGACTACTTAGCCAGGCAACAGTATCGGTGATATCAGCGTCGCTTAACGGGTGGCCTGGGATGTCGTTAAGGTAGCTCGGATGGCCTAAATCAGGCCGCCCTACAATGATGACCGTGCGAAGCCCTTGGTCGCTGATCAGCGCAAGATAGGTTGGATCGGACACAGATCCGGAGGGGCCCGGGTGCAGCACCTTGCCGTCCGGCCCGGCGGCCCCGTGGCAGCTGGCGCAGGCCTGCCCGTACACAACCGCGCCGTGGGCGACATCGCCCGGGTGCGTTGCGGCATAAGGAGGCAAAGCCATACCTACGAGCGTAGCCGGTTTGGCCCAGCGCTGCCGCATCCCGGTCACAATAATTTTTACCTGTTCATCGGTCAGCAATCCTCCGGCCGAGGTCGCGTAGGCCGGCATCAACCCGCCCGGGCCGCCGTTCGCGGTCCACTTGGTAATAATCTCGTCCGAGGCAATGCCGTAATAGAGGGGGTTGTTCATGGCCAAGGCCGGACCGTTTTTGCCTTCCGCCCCGTGGCAGGCCGCGCAGTTCTGGCCGTACAGCTCCGTAAAGGAAACGACCTTGTCGGGCCGCACTTCCTCTTCGTGGGTCTTGGCCGGACCTTCCAGCAGGCGTTGGCAGCCGGTCGCGCCGACCATTGAGCCCAGCGCCAAAGCCGCCAGGGCTGCTGCGCGAATTCCGTTCTTCCATGTGCGACTCGTCGGCATTACTTTCC
>CAXTSG010000059.1:0-12390 GCA_964246825.1 uncultured Acidobacteriaceae bacterium
CGTCCAACTCGGCTGCCTCAAAATCCTGCTGAGGTATTTATGAGACCGCCTCTAGGGTCGGGTTCCTTGCGGTCGATTTTAGTAAAAGCCATATACCCTTCCTCCTCGCTGCCTAAACGAGTCATCACCTTGAGCTCAGGCGAGTACCAGGTTTCCGTTGACCATTCCTTTGCCTGCCCATGCACATCCAGTAAAGTGTTACTGACGCGTAGGCGCTTCATGGTGAGGCCTTCGATTTGTAAAGACGCAAGATGCTCAGTTTTAGTGGTAAGGTCACCGTTCACGCTTGTACCGTCAGCCCTGGTATCTAGAATTGATCCCAAAAAATTCATATCCTGATAACGCACTGTTTGCGCGCTACAGCCCACAGTGGCGTTACGGTGCTTGAGCGGTACTTCTATGCCGGCCGGTAATTGTGTCCACTGAAACTCGCAGTGCGAAACCGGGTTGGAAACAACAACGGAGGTTGTCTTTACGTCCTGCCCTCCAACCCCCATAACTCCACTTTCTGATTCTTCGCGAGTGCGCCCAAAACGGTCGCGTGCCTGAAGACCATATGTGGTGTAGCGCGAAGTCTCACCGGTCGGTGTATGCGAAATCGTCGTGTGCTCCACGGTAGCCGTATAGGGCCGATCCAGAACAGGCGCGGGCCTAAGATCAGCTGTTTTACCCATGCGCGGGTACCACTTCGCAGGAAATCGGTCAGAAGGTGGGGGTGCTACGTCTATACGCTCCGGGGTGTCAGGCAACTTTAATTCCTGAGAGAACGCCAAGGGTCCTATCGCTAAAAGCATACAGGTGAGTCGGCGTGCGGCGGTGCAGATCATAGTCATACCGGACCTCGAGCTTCGCTGCCGAGTATATGCCTGAATCCTAAGCTGCGCTTTGGAACATGCATGGTCACTCTTAAAATAGCTCTCAGGTAATACCTAGGCGTACAGTCCCGGCACCCAGTACGGGAGCAGTGAGTCAGTTCCGTTAAAGCAGCTTACTTACAGGCCCGGCCTCAATAAAAGACTCCTGCGCCGAGCCGGACTTCGGCTTGTACCCAACATCATGCAGAACCCAGATCTTCTCTGCCCGCGTAACGGGTGCGCCGGTGACGATGATATAAGCCTGCCCATTGCTTTCAAAAGACACACGATTGAGCTCAACTGTCGCCGGAACCGCGCCTGCAATCATAATCGGCGAAAGCAGGAAGCGTCCCTCGCCGGGAAGATAAAAGCCCGCCCCTTCTCCCGGCTGATCCGCGCTGGCAGTTTCCCTATCCAAATCACCTACCACCGTCTTGTTCTTCAGCAGCAAAGGCGAGACAAGCCGCATCTCGTTCGGCCCCGGGTCGCTCACGAAAGCTACAGGAATATGATCGGCCCATTGCCCGTTCAAAGTAAGTTTCAAATCCCCGGTGTTCGGCACAGCAAGACTCTCGCCCGGAGTAAACCAAGCCTGCACCTCCGGCAGGGTGCTTTCCGTATCGGGCCCGAACCCGGCCGGACCCATCGGCGTCACCCTTGCCTTGAGCGATAGCAGCACACGATCGCCGTCTTTCTTCAACGCTCTTACGGTGTAGAACAGGTTGGACTTGCTGATTTGTGCAAGCCCTCCGCAGTGATTGCGGTTCGTGTCCGCTGTCGAAATATTGCAATCCAAAACATCACCCTGTGCCGAAGTCAGCTTTAGCATCAGCACCGAGCCGTCCTCATGCGCGCGAACTTCGACCAGCGTCAATCGTGATCCCAGAGCAACAAGCAGGAAAACAAGACAGGCAAAAGCAATCCTAGGTATACGCATCATTTGCAACCCTTCCCATCACATCGTTTTGTTGCGCTTCGTTGTGAGCCATGTGCGCTCCGGGACCGGTTCTGCCAGCAGCAGGCTGCTGTAGCCGCGCAGCGCGGCTCCCGCCTTGGCATACCCTTGCAACAACTCCCGGCAGTCCGCACAGCGGGCCGTGTGTTCCGCCGCTTCCCGCGGCACTGCTTCCCCGTCATAGATCGCGGAAACATACTCCCTTGCCTTATCGCAATTCATGCAAGTCTCCCTTGGCTGCGCCGAGCCAGATGCGGCGCAGCTCTCCCCGCACCAGAAACAACCTCGACCGAACCGTGCTCACCGGGACGGCGAAGATCACGGCAAGTTCGGCATAGGATTGGCCCTCGACCTCCCGCAGCCACAGCAGCGTTCGCTGTTCTTCCGGCAAGCGCTCCAGGGCGTCCGCCATCAGGGCTTCCCGCTCGGGATTGCATGCCGAACACCGGTCTTCCGGCATGGCGGCCTCCGGCCTGCCCTGCCGCCGCCAGTCCGCGGCGCGGTGCCGCCCGATGCTGAAAAGATACGTGCGAAGGCTGCCCCGGCGCGGGTCGAACCCGTCCGGGCGGCTCCAAAGATTTGTGAAAATCTCCTGCGTCAGGTCTTCCGCGGTTTGAAACGAGCCGACCATCTGCCGCAGAAAAGCTCGCAGCCTCGGCGCGTTTTCACGATAAGCCGCGTCAAAGGTCGCGGCGTCGCGCGCCCACTCCGTCCCGGGCTTTGCTCCAAAGATCAAAGTGTGTCTCCACCTTGATATTCGGACCGGGGAGCCGAAAGGTTCATTTCGGGTGCGATTTTTTACGGGTGCTGCCTGCCTTGAATAAGAGCGGGCTGCTACGGAAGGCTTACCGCGTCTGCCTGCTCGTCATAGGCGTCAGCCGGACCCGCAAGCCGCGGCTCAAAGAAGCACTCTACCGCGTCCAAAATCGCCGGACCGGTTTTCGCTTCGTAGATCGCCTTCCGCAAGGCACCGCCGCCCGGCACGCCGTGGGTAAACCAGGAGGCGAACTGCTTCATCTTGCCCTGGGCTTCCTTGTGCGCCTTGGCCGTTCCTTCCGGCCCAGGCTCCGCGACTTCGCCCAGCAGCATGCCGAAGTAGGTGCGGATCAGCCGGTAGCGGTCCAGCTCCGTCGGCCGGTCGTAGCGGCCGAACGCGGTGTACTGCGCGATCTGGCGAAAAATCCACGGGTTCGCCGGAGCCGCGCGGCCGATCATCACGGCGTCGCAGCCGGTCTGCTCCACCATGGCGCAGGCGTCCTCGGGCGTGCGGATGTCGCCGTTGCCGATGACCGGGATACGCACCGCATCCTTGACGGCGGCAATCCACTCCCAGCGGGCCTGGCCCGAGTAGCCGTCCTCCCGCGTGCGGGCGTGGAGCGCGACCGCGTCCAGGCCGGAGCTTTCCGCCAAACGTGCAAGCTCAACGCAGATGATGTGCTGATCGTTCCAGCCCATGCGGAACTTGACCGTGAACGGAATCGTTACGGCCGCGCGCACCTCCCGGAAGATAGCCGCGATCAGCGGCAAGTCCCGCAGCAGCCCGGAGCCGCCGTTGCAGGCCACGACGCGCTTGGCCGGGCAGCCCAGGTTCAGGTCCACCGAGTCAAAGCCTGTGTCCTCCACAATGCGCGCGGCTTCCGCAAGGGTCTGCGGGTTCGACCCGAAAATCTGCGCGGCGATCGGGTGCTCGTCGTCATAGAAGGTGAGGTAGCGCTTGCGCTTGGACTCGCGCATGCGCGTCAGCCCGTCGGCAGAGGTGAACTCGGTCATCAGCAGGCCGCAGCCGGACTGCCGGTTGGTAATCGCAGCCTCCACGCCGCCCGAGCCCGGCTCGGCGGTAAACAGGCTGCTGTTGCGGATAAAGCGCCGAAAAATGGTATCCGTCACGCCGGCCATGGGCGCAAGCACGGTTGCCGGTGCCACCCGAACAGGGCCGATGGCAAAGCCGGACGGAACGCGCGCGTGCGCGGGCATCCGGTACTCGGTCGGGTTGTCCCAGCTTTTTTTCATCTTTGTTCCACGTGGAACAACGGAAAAGCCTCCGCGCGCGGAGGCTTTTCCAGGCAGCGCTCCGAGGCTATTTGGCTGCCGGCTGCTCGCTCTTGGCGAACTTGCGGCGGAACCGCTCGATACGGCCGGCGGTGTCGATCATCTTCTGCTTGCCGGTGAAGAACGGGTGGCAGGCCGAGCAAATTTCGACGTTGATGTCGCCCTTGTGCGTGGAGCGCGTGGAGAACTGCGTGCCGCAGGCACACTTCACGTTGATTTCGTTGTAGTTGGGGTGAATTCCCTGTTTTGCCATGTCGGTAGAAACCTTTCCTGCACTCCGTCCATGCTATCGCGGTGCGCTGCCGAAGGCAATTGAGGGTGCTGGTCTTTAGATGTTCCAGGGTCCAATTCGGTGCCTAAACTGTCACATCCGGTGTTTCAAAGTGTTATATCCGGTGCTAAGAGTGCCGCAACTCTTCCGTATTTCACCCTAAGAAGGGTGGAAGCGCTTCCGATTTGCCATACTGGAGCCATGGATCAACCGGCACCATGCCCGCTTTGCGACGGAATGGGGATGCGCCTTGTGACAGGGAAGGACGGCCGCATGCTGGCCGAGCCGTGCGAGTGCCAGCACGAGCGGCGCGTGGGGCTGCTACGGCAGCGCGCCAAGATCCCGGCCCGCTACCTAGCCTGTACCCTGGAAACCTTTCGTCCGGGGGAAGGCCTACAGTTGGCGTTTGAAAAAGCGCAGCGGTTTGTGGATGTGTACCCGGCGGTTGAGGCCGGCACGGGGCTGCTATTTACCGGGCCGATCGGCGTCGGCAAAACGCACCTGGCCACGGCGATTCTGCAAAAGCTGACAGCGGAAAAGGGCGCGCCGGGGCTGTTCTGCGATTACCGCGAGCTGCTGAAGCAGATCACCAACTCCTACAACAGCCGCGTGGAAACGACGGAGCTTGAAGTCTTGAAACCGGTTTTTGAAACGGAGCTGCTTGTGCTGGACGAGTTGGGCGCGGCCAAGCCGACCGACTGGGTTTGGGACACGGTCGCGCTGATCCTGAACACGCGCTACAACGACAAAAGAACTACCATCATCACGACCAACTATCCGAACCAGCGCGCAGGCGGCACGGGCGGGACCGAAGCACGGCAGGCAGTGCGCGAGGAAACGCTGGGAGACCGCATCGGCGACCGTATGTGGTCGCGGCTCCAGGAAATGTGCGTGGCCGTGGAGATGCGGGGCGTGGACTATCGGCTCGGTGCCAAGCGCGCCCGCTTTGCCTAGACAGCGCTAGAACGCCACGGTAAGCAGCATCAGCAGGGCGGCAAGGGCGGCAACGACGCGGTAAGCGTATTCACTGCCCTTGCCGGGAACTGTCGGGGATGGAGAAAGACCGGAGAACGATGCGGGGGTCACAGGACTCCTTGAGGGCAGCTACCATTAAGACACACTTTCGTCGGTCGCGGATGGAGATGCGGGAATAATTTTTACAGCCGCGATCCCTACTTGTCACAGGAAACGCAAGTTTTACTTGAAACGCGGGAAAGGACGTTGTGAAGCAGCCATTGGAAGAAAGCAATGACGCGGCAAGGCAGGGCGAGCCGCTTTTGTTTACCGGCGGCGCGGCGCGGGAGCCGGAAGCGCGCGCCTGGAAGCCGTTTGCGGCTGCGGGCGCGGCCATGCTTATCCTTCTGGGCGTGCTGCTGGCGCTGGGGCACAGGAAGCAGGAAGCGGACCCGGGCGGTGCCGGGCTCCTCAGCCCCGCGCCGTATGCGGCATCCCTCCCGATTACCGATGTGCGGATGAGCGACTCCAGCAATCTTTCCGGCGGCAAGGAAACCTACCTGGACGGCACCATCCGAAACACCGGTCCGGCGACGGTACGAGCCATTACCGTGCAGCTAGGATTCAAAGGCGAGGACGGCCTGCCGGCAGGCAAGGAAACCCTGCCTTTGACGTTGATCCGGTTCCGCGAACCGTATGTAGATACAGAGCCGGTAAGCGCGGAACCGTTGAAGCCGGGGGATGCGCGGCCGTTTCGGTTGATCTTCGATGCCGCGCCGCAAAGCTGGAACGGCGCCTACCCGGAGGTCCGGGTCGTCCGGGTAGAGACTCGCTGAAGAACCGCGATTCCAGCCACTGCTATGTAGAAATTACCTTATAGATAAGGCAGACAGTCTCCACGGAAAGTGAACTTGGCGCTTTCTTTCTTCTTGCAGATCGCAGGGTAGGCGACTCATACGAGAAGGTTTAGAAAGGGCCGGAGCCTGCCTGTCCTAGCCTGGGCCAGGGAGCTGAAGAGTTTGGCCCTCCGGATGCAACCAATAGGAATTAGAAAGACTCAAGAGCTACAGGGCGTTTCCCGGAAAATGAGGCTCACCATGAAAATACAGATAGTTTCAGCGAGCGCAGCTTTGCTGCTCGCCGCGTCCCTGGCTTTGCCGGCCACGGCGCAAAGCACCTCCCCCAGCGCGCAAAGTACAGGCGGCAGCACGATGAACCCGGCCGACAACGGCAGCTATGCCACGGGCGCGCCGCTCAACACGCAGTCCAAGGAAGGCTTCTGGGGGCATCTGAATCCGTTTGCCCGCAAGAAGTGGGTCAACCGGCAGTTGGACCCGGTAAAAGGGCGTTTGAACGAGCTGGACCAACTCCAGTCTAAGAACAGCCGCGATATCCAGGCGCTGGACGCCAAGACCGGCGCGGGCATCCGGCAGGCGCAGACGACCGCGGACCAGGCCAACCAGACGGCGACTTCGGCCAGCTCGACCGCGGGCCAGGCGCAGCAGATGGCGCAGCAGGCCAACACGCAAACCGCGCAGATCAACACGACTGTTTCCGGGCTGGACCAGTACTCGAAAGTTTCCGACACAGAGCTTCGCTTTCGCCCCGGACAAACCATGCTGAATGCGCGCGCCAAGCAGGCCCTGGACCAGGTAGCGACGCAGCTGCAAGGGCAAAAGGGCTATGTGGTGGAGATTTCCGGATTTTCCGGTCTTCGCGGACAGGCCGGGCTGCAAAGTTCGCAGCATATGTCGGACGCGGTGGTTCGCTACCTCGTCGAACAGCATCAAATCCCGGTATACAAAATTCATCAAATCGCCCTCGGCAATGCCAAGCCGCAGGATGAAACAGCCATCACGGGCAATGCGGTACGCGTAAGCGTGATGCAGAACAGCTTAGCGGCAGCGGGCAGCAGTGCGGGGACTGGGCAGGGCAATGCACCCGCCGGCGGCACGGCACCCCAGGCCCCGGCAGGCGGCCCTACACAGTAACCTCCGCCCGCCCGCCGCAACAAGCTCTCGACCAACGAGAGAACCAAGGCAGATTGGCCCCTCTCCCGAGGGGCCGTTTTTTTGCTTGCCGCATGGGTGACCGCGCCTTCGGCGGCTCCCCCAGGCCTGGTATTTGAGGGGATATGCTGTCCGCCTCCTCAAAGCATGTATGCGAAGTCAGAAGCTAAGATGGACGAAGGACTTCGCACACCTCCTCAGGAGGACGCTTTGCAGTATTTAAGTTCTATAAGAACAGTTGTTCTAGCCGCCCTTCCCTTTCTTCTCGCTGCGCCGCTGCTCAGCCAGCAGGGCGCTGCCCCGGCCAGCATCCATATCGAGCCCAGCCAGGTCATCCACCCTATCAACCCGCGCATGTACGCGGCCTTTGTCGAAATGATGGCCGAGGATGTGAAGCGCGGCCTGACTGCCGAGATGCTGCTCGACCGCTCTTTTGAGGAACCGGCTGACTACCTCCACCTGCCGGCGCATTGGCAGCTGGAGCCGGATGAGCGTAATGACAACGTCGGTGCCATTCAGTTTGCGGAGGCCGCCGAGGACGCATACCCGCGCGTTGATGCCGCGACCAGGCAGCCGAACCATTCTCTTCGCATTACGGTCCACCCGGGCGACATCACCGACGCGCGCCGGGGCTTGTCACAGGGCCGCCTTTCCGTGGCCGCCGGCAAGGCCTATCAAGGCTATTTCTGGGCAAAGATTCCTGCGACCGACGGCTACATCGGTCGCGTCCGCATCGCGCTGGAAGAAGACAACACGGACGGTGCCGTTTACGCGGAAGCCGCGCTTTCCGGTCTGGCGGGAGACTGGCGTCAGTACACTTTTCGCCTGACCCCTACAAAGACCGACCGCTTCGCCAAGTTTAGTGTTCTGTTCGATGGGCGCGGCACGCTGCTCCTGGACCAACTCTCGCTCGAGCCGGCCGAGGCACGCGGTCAGGTCCGCCCGGATTCTGAGGCGAGGATCGCCGAGCTGCGCCCGTCGTTTCTGCGCTGGCCCGGCGGCAATGTCGCGCAGGACTACCACTGGCAGTGGGGTGTGGGCCCGCGCGACCTTCGTCCCGTTTGGACGAACCGCAGCTGGAGCAACGCCCCGGAGCCGGACGACCTGGGGACGGATGAGTACCTTGCCCTGTGCGAGCGCCTGCACATGGAGCCGAGCATTACCGTGAACGTCGACGGTGCCGGAGCCACGGTGGAAGAAGCCGCTGCCTGGGTCGAGTATGTGAACGGCCCCCCTACCTCGAAGTACGGTGCCATGCGCGCGGCAAACGGCCACCCCGCCCCCTACAGGGTGCGCCAGTGGGAGCTGGGGAACGAGATTTTTGGCAGCTGGGTGCGCGGCCATGTCACCGCGGAGCAGTACGCCGAAGCCGCGGTGCGCTATGCCCGGGCCATGCGCGCGGTCGATCCCGAAATCCGCCTGATCGCCGTTGGGGAAGGCGATGCATGGAACAGCGCGGTGCTGCGGATTGCGGGCTCCGAGATTCAGTACCTGGCTGTCCATGACTACACCTCGGCGGCGGACAATGCGAAGCTGCCGGAGCCGCGGAGCGCCATGCTGGGGCGCGCAGGCGAGTATGAGGCAAACTACCGCCATATGGGCGATCTGATTCAGCGGCTCGCACCCGGACGCGGAATCAAGCTGATCGTGAATGAGTGGAACCTTTTCTACGATGCCGCCACAATCCAGTCCATGGAGGGCGCGGTGTATGCATCGCGCATGATGAACGGGTTTGAGCGGGACGGCGACATCGTGGAAGCAAACTCGATTTCCGACCTGCTGAACGGCTGGGTGGGCGGGATTCTTCAAGTCGGCCGAGACTGCATCTACGGCACACCGCAGTTCTACGCGGTGCAGCTGTACAGCCGCCGCCTGGGCACGGAGCTGGTCGGCATGACGATGACGTCTCCCAAGATAGCCGGGGGCTTGCAGGCCCTGGATGCGGCGGCAACGCGCGCAGGCAGCGGCGCGGAAGTTTACCTGAAGGTGTCGAACGCAGACACGACCCGCTCCATTACAACTGCGATTGACGTTGGGGGACAAAAGGGGCTGGGCGCGGTAACGCTCGATCTGTTGACGGCCAGGGGCGGCAAGTCTCGCAACAGTTTCAGCGCACCCGAGGCGGTTGTTCCCACAGAAAGTATCCTGCAATGCTCCGACACTTGCAGGGTTGATCTGCCGCCGAACTCCGTTGCCGTACTTACCTTCCGGCTCAAACCGGGAAGCTCGCAAAACTGAGCGGCGCGGAAATCGCTTGCGCGGAGGCGGTCAGCTTTCCCCGATCCGGCGGGGCGCGTGCTTGTGGAGCGCGAGCAGGGTTTCCAGCAGCGGCCGGAGCAGGTCCAGGCGAAGGGCGTTGGCACCGTCGGACTTTGCTGCGGCCGGGTTGTCGTGGACCTCAAGGAAGATACCGTCGATGCCGGCGGCCACCGCGGCGCGCGCGAGCAGCGGGATGAACTCGGGCCGGCCGCCGGAAACACCGTTCGCGGCAGAGGGCATCTGCACCGAGTGCGTTGCGTCGAAGACCACGGGCGCAAGCCCGCGCAGGATAGGAAGCGAGCGCATGTCGACGACGAGGTTGCCGTAGCCGAAGGTGGTACCGCGCTCGGTAAGCGAGATGCGTTCGTTGCCGGTGGAGCGGATCTTTTCAACGGCGTGCTCCATGTCGCCGGGGGCGACGAACTGGCCTTTCTTGACGTTGACGGCGCGGCCGGTTGCCCCCGCGGCGACCAGGAGATCGGTTTGACGGCAGAGAAAGGCCGGGATTTGCAGCACGTCGACGCTTTCCGCCGCGATCTCGCAGTGCGCGGGCTCGTGCACGTCAGTAAGCACCGGGAGGCCGGTGGTTTCCGCGATCAAGCGCAGGATGCGCGTGCCCTCGCGTAGGCCGGGCCCTCGAAAATTATGCACGGAGGTGCGGTTGGCCTTGTCGTAGGAGGCTTTAAAGATATACGGAATGCCGAGGTCGGCGGCAATGCGGCCGATACTCTCGGCCATGCGGCGGGCATGGGTCTCGCTCTCAATAACGCAGGGGCCGCCGATGAGGAAGAGCCCGCCCGCGCCGACGGGAACAGTGCCGATTTCGAAGTCGGAAGTCACATCAGTATTGAACCATAAGGTGATTGCGAAGGCTTCGGGGGAGCCGGTAGTCTGAGGCAGAGGGAAAGAGGATGAGTGAGGAAGCAGTCACCAAAACAGAACTGGCGCTCCAGCTACAAGGAGTAAAGACGGAACTGCGCACGGAGATGCGGGTTGACTTGCGCGCGGAGATGATTGCGATCAAGGAAGAACTTAAGAAGGTGATTTAAGAGCGGACCGAGAAATCAAGACCACGCTGCTTATCGAGTTTCGGAAATACACCATCGCCTCGGAAGCCAGGCTGCGCGTCGTCGAGGTTATGGGCTTTGGCTTGATGGAGCGCATGGCGGCCCTGGAGCAGCGGGTCGGCGAGCTGGAGCGCGGCCGTGCGCTTCCCTAAACACGATACGGCGCAGCGCAATCGCAGCCCCGAGCCAACGCTTCCCTTCCTTTTCCGCCTCCAAGCAAGAGGGAGATACGCATGGCACACATCACCACACCGCACACAGAGTCAGGTGCCAATCACGAAATCAACGAGAGCGACCTGGAGCCGGGCGTTTCCGCCACGGATGTAGGCCGCGGTGAGGATGCGGCGACTTACAGCGAAAGCGAAGGCGCGCAAACCGGAACCAACCGAGGACCGGCGCATGCCCCGGCGGCCGAAGGGCTGCGGGCGCACCCGAAGGGCCAGACGGACACGACGCTGGAGGGCGGCTTGAGCACGCGCGCTCCTCAGGGAGCCGGCCAGGGCATCACCGGCCGCTCGCAGACAGAGGAAAGCGTCGGGCAGGCCAAGGTCGTCGCCGACCGGCCCGACGTGCAGTCGGGAGTCAACCAAAGCAAGTAAGATTGCGATGCCCGGCCGCATCCCTTGCGGCCGGGCATCGCAACAGCAAACTACCGCGCGGAGCTTTCGCTGATCGTAAAGTCGAGCGCCGGTGCCTGCGACTCGGACCGGCGCATCCGATTGGCGTAGCTTGCCTCGATAAACGCGGAAAACAGCGGGTGCGGCTCCAGCGGCTTCGATTTGAACTCCGGGTGAAACTGGCAGGCCACAAAGAATGGGTGGTCGGGAACTTCCACAATCTCTACGTAAGTAGCGTCCGGCGTGGTACCGGTAATGCGCAGCCCCGCGCCGATAAGCAGTGCCTCATACTCACGATTGAATTCGTAGCGATGCCGATGGCGCTCTGAAATCTCGGTTGTGCCGTAAGCCTGCGCGGCCACGGAGTCCGGCTGCATGACGCACTCCCACGCGCCCAGCCGCATGGTGCCGCCCATCTCTTCCACGCCGGTCAGCTCGCGCAGCTTGTAGATGACGCGGTGCGGCGTGGCCGGGTCGAACTCGCTCGAATTTGCATGCGCAAGCCCGCACACATTACGCGCGTACTCGATGCAGGCCGTCTGCATGCCGAGACAAATACCGAAGTATGGGACGCGCTGCTCGCGGGCATAGCGAATGGCGTGGAGCATGCCCTCGATGCCGCGCTTGCCGAAGCCGCCCGGCACCAGGATGCCGTCAAAGCTCTCCAGCTGCGTCATGAAGTCGGGAGTTTCGAGCCCTTCGGCCTCGATCCAGGTCACGCGCAGCTTAAGCTTGTGGCCGAGCGCGCCGTGGGTCAGCGCTTCCTTCAGCGATTTGTAGCTGTCCTCATACTCGACATATTTGCCCACGATGCCGATCGAAACTTCGTCGCGCGGATGGTAGGCATGATTCACCAGTTCGGTCCAGCGATGGAGGTCCGCCGGCTTCGGCGTGAGATGGAGGTACTTCAAAATCAGCGTATCAACGCCTTCGCTTGCCAGGCTGAGCGGCACTTCGTAGATCGACTCCACATCACGCGCGGCAACCACGGCCTGGTCTTCCAGGTTGCAGAAAAGAGCGATTTTGCTTTTCAGTTCGCGGGTGAGCGCGCGGTCCGATCGGCAAAGAAGGATGTCGGGCTGAATGCCGATCGAAAGCATCTCCTTGACAGAATGCTGGGTGGGCTTGGTTTTCAGCTCCTGCGCCGCGCCGATCCAGGGCACCAGCGTGACGTGGATAAAAACGGTGTTTTCGCGGCCGAGCTCCTGCCGCATCTGCCGGATGGCCTCAAGAAACGGCAGCGATTCAATGTCGCCGACCGTGCCGCCGATCTCCACCATGGCGACATCGCAATCTGCGCCGATCTTCTTGGCTGCGCTCTTGATCTCGTTGGTAACGTGCGGGATCACCTGCAC
>CAXTSG010000059.1:12400-13201 GCA_964246825.1 uncultured Acidobacteriaceae bacterium
CGACGGTGCGGCTTATATCAAAATTGTTTCGGGGGGCGGGGGTGCCTTCCCGGGGGCCGGCGACCTTGCGCATCGCGTTCTTGATTTCATTGGTGACGTGGGGGATGACCTGGACGGTTTTGCCGAGATAGTCGCCGCGACGCTCCTTGGTGATGATCTGCTCATAGATACGGCCGGTGGTCAGATTGTTGTCGCGCGTGAGCTTGGCATGGGTGAACCGCTCGTAGTGGCCCAGGTCAAGGTCGGTTTCCGCGCCGTCGTCGGTGACAAACACTTCGCCGTGCTGGAAAGGGCTCATGGTGCCGGGGTCGACATTCAGGTAAGGGTCAAACTTCATCAGGTTGACGCGCATGCCGCGGCTTTCCAGCAGGCAGCCGATGGAAGCCGCGGCGAGACCTTTGCCGAGCGAGGAAACCACGCCGCCGGTGACAAAGATGTACTTTGCTGACATGGAAACCTCCGTGGGATCGGGTGCTGTCTGTACCGGGCGTGGAACGGGCGGGTACGGCCCAGTATCGCAGACCTTGCCCGAGCCGGGCCTGCAAACTCTGAAGAAAGCGCTCCGAGCTCGATGCATCCTTGTGGAAACTCGGACAGAGACACAGGACATATCCCGCATGTATTTCGTCTCGGCGTGCCTTCGCTTTCGGGGCAGTGCGGTTTCCGATAACTTGGAGGGATGCGGCTTCTCCTTCTACTCGCGCTGTTGCTGCCCGTGTCGCTGCCGGCCCAGGATGCGCCGGGGCGCGAGCGCCTCCTGCTCAAGGACGGTAGCTACCAAGTGGTGCTGCGCTACGAGGT
>CAXTSG010000060.1:0-13198 GCA_964246825.1 uncultured Acidobacteriaceae bacterium
GAAGCCGGTTCCCGACTTCCGTCTTCTGGGGTTCGGAGCTGCTCCACTTCTACAACGATGCCTTTATGTCCTTGAGCGCCGAAAAGCATCCCGGGCTGCTGGGCCGGCCGGCGGCGGCAGCCTGGGCCGAGGCGTGGCACATCCTCGGCCCGCAGTTTCAATCCGTTCTGGAGCACGGCCGCACCGTGCATCGGGAAAACGTGCTGGTTCCGGTCCTGCGCGACGGCAAGCTCCGGGATGTGTTTTGGACCTACAGCTACAGCCCTCTTCGCAGCGTGGAGGGCCGGGTGTGCGGCATCCTCGTCGTGTGCCACGATGTCACCGAGGCGCTGGCGGCGCAGCGGGAAAAGGATGCCAATGAAACGCGGCTCGCGGCCTTTGTCGACCTGATTCCGACGCTGGCCTGGATGGCCGACGGCGACGGCTGGATTTTCTGGTACAACCGCCGCTGGTACGAGTACACGGGCACCACCTACGAGCAGATGCAGGGCTGGGGCTGGCAGTCGGTTCACGACCCCGCGACGCTGCCTGAAGTGCTTGCGCGCTGGCATCGCTCCATCGGGACCGGGGAAGCCTTTGAGATGATCTTTCCGCTGCGCGGCAAGGACGGCGTGTTTCGCTCCTTTCTCACGCGCATCTTCCCCGTCAAGGATTCTTCCGGGGCGGTTACGCGGTGGTTTGGCATCAACACTGAAATTGACGAGCTGGAAAGAACCCGCGCCGAGCTGGCCGCCGAGCGCAGCCGCCTGAACGCCGTCCTGGAGCACGTCCCCGTGGGCCTGGTATTTTCCGACGCCGCGGGGCGCCTGCTGGGCGGCAACTCCGAGCTGGAGCGCATCCTGCGCCACCCCGTGCTGCTTTCCCCTTCCGTGGAGCATTACGGCGAGTGGGTCAGCTTCCATCCCAACGGCGAGCCGGTCCTGCCGGGGGACTACCCGCTTGCCAAAACGCTGGCCGACGGCGGCGTGCACAGCGGCGAGTTCCTTTACCGGCGCGGCGACGGCAGCAAGGGCTGGGTCACCTTTACCAGCGCCCCCATCCGCGACGAAGCGGGCCATGTCACCGGCGGCGTCGTCGCCACGCTGGACATCGACGTGCGCAAGCGCGCGGAAGAAGCCCTGCGCAAGACCGAGAAGCTGGCCGTCGCCGGCCGCCTGGCCGCCACCATCGCGCACGAAATCAACAACCCCCTGGAAGCCGTGACCAACCTTCTCTACATCCTCCGCATGAGCACAAGCGAGGAGCATACCCGCGAAACCGTCGCCCTGGCGGAGGAAGAACTGGCGCGCGTCACGCAAATCGTTACCCACTCGCTCCGCTTCCATCGCTCTTCCGCGTCGCCGACCGAGGAAAGGCTTTCCGCCCTGCTCGACTCCGCGGCCGCCGTGTACAAGAGCCGTTTGCTGCTGGACCACGTGGACATCTGCCGCCGCTACCGCGACACCCACCCCGTCTGCTGCTACAGCTCGGAGCTGCGCCAAGTCTTCGGCAACCTGATCGGCAACGCGTTTGACGCCATACGCCGCGGCGGAACCATCCACCTCCGCGCCCGCAACGCGACCGATCTCGTTTCCGGCATCGCCGGGGTACGCATCACCGTGGCCGATACCGGTGCCGGGATAGACGCCGCCACGCTCAAGGGGATTTCCGAACCTTTTTTCACGACCAAAGGGATCAACGGCACGGGGCTGGGCCTTTGGATCAGCCGCGACATCCTTGGGAAATATAAAGCGCACCTCCGCGTCCGCAGCTCGCAAATCGAAGGCCGCAGCGGTACGGTATTTTCTGTGTTTTTGCCGCTGGCGATGTAGGCGGCTTTGACTCAAATCACCGCTGCCTTTGGAAGAGAAACCGCGAAGACTGTAGCATGAATCAGCATCGTAAGAGGGCAGAGGTCTTCATAAACCGTTATGATTCATGAAGAGACATCCATCCTGAAAGCTGAACCTGATAAAGGCTTGGAAGAGAGTTTGCCGCCTCAAGAACGGCTGGTCCGGGCACTGGAAAATCCCGCGTGGATTTGGCATACGGTCGACGGCCTTGTGCGCGGTACCGGGCTCTCTCAGCAGGAAGTACTTGCTTTGCTTGAAGCCATGCCTGACACGGTGATGGCCTTTCATAAAGGCAAGCCTATTTACACCACCCGCCGCCACTATAAGCAAAAGCGCGGCCTTTGGCACCGCTACGTCGACGCTGTGACGAATAGCCTGGCTTGATCCGGAACGTGGTATTACCGATCTTGGCCGACTTCGGGCTTGGGTACTTTGGCGGCTTGATGCTGGCGCTTGTTGAAATGAATCGCTGGGGAAAGACGCCGAAAAAGACGCGTCCCGAACGGGATTGGATCTATTGGTGCACCATTGCATTCATTCAGCCATTGATCAGCGGCATCTTCGCTGCCGTCGAAGGCAAGATTCATTCCATCCAGTGGGACGAAGCTCTTGTATACGGCTTGGGAGCTAATGCCTTCCTGGAGCGTGTCTATGCTGATCGCAGTATTGAGCCGCAAACTGTAGAGCAGCCGTAAAAACATCGATTGCCTTTACAGCTCGGTCGCATGCGTCCGCAGCAGCTCCTTCGCCTTTGCCACAAAATCCACCAGCGGCATCGAGCCGCCGTCGCCCCGGCCGCGCGTGCGTACGCTGACCGCGCCCGCCTCGGCCTCCTTGTCGCCCATTACCAGCACATACGGGATTTTTTGCAGCGTCAGCTCGCGGATCTTCGCGTTCATCTTCTCATTGCGTCCGTCGAGCTCGACGCGCAGCCCGGCAAGCTGCAGCTGCGCCTTCACTTCTTCGGCATACGCGAGGTGCCGCTCCGCGATCGGCACCAGCCCCACCTGCACCGGCGCAAGCCACAGCGGAAACGCCCCCGCGAACTGCTCAATCAGCACCCCGAAGAACCGCTCCACCGAGCCGAACAGCGCCCGATGTACCATCACCGGCTGGTGCCGCTCGCCGTCCTCGCCCACATACTCCAGCTCAAAGCGCGCCGGGAGATTGAAGTCGAACTGCACGGTTGAAAGCTGCCACAGCCGCCCCAGCACGTCCACCAGCTTGATGTCGATCTTCGGCCCGTAAAACGCGGCCTCGCCCGGGATCGTCCGGTAGGCGATCCCCTTGCGGGCCAATGCTTTTTCTAAAGCCCCGGTCGACAGCGCCCAGTTCTCGTCCGAGCCGGCCCAGGCCGCGCGGTCCTTCGGGTCCCAGGTGGAAAGCTCGACCTTAAAGTCGGCAAAGCCGAAGGTCCCGAGCACCGCCTGCGCGAAGTCGATGCAGCCGACCACCTCATCCTCGATCTGCGCGGGCGTGCAAAAGATGTGCGCGTCATCCTGCGTAAAGCCGCGCACCCGCAGGAGGCCGTGCATGGTGCCCGAGCGCTCGTAGCGGTACACATTGCCGAGCTCCGCGTAGCGCACCGGCAGATTGCGGTAGCTTTTCGGCGAGTTCTTATAAATCAGGATGTGGAACGGACAGTTCATCGGCTTCATGCGGTAGTCCGCGTCGTCCAGCTCCATGGGCGTAAACATATTGGCCGCGTAAAAGCCCTCGTGCCCGCTGGTCTGCCACAGGTTTACCTTGGCCACATGCGGCGTGTACACCAGCTCGTAGCCGCGCCGGATACACTCATCCTTCATCCAGTCTTCCATCGTCTTGCGGATGATGGCGCCCTTGGGATGCCAGAAGATCAGCCCCGCGCCCGCGATCTCCTGGATGGAAAACAGGTCAAGCTGCTTGCCCAGCACGCGGTGGTCGCGCTTGGCAATCTCATCCAGCTGCTTGAAGTGTTCCTCCAGCGCCTTTTGCGAGAAAAACGCCGTTCCGTAAATGCGCTGCAACTGCGGGTTGCGCTCATCGCCGAGCCAGTACGCCCCCGCGAGCGATAGGAGCCGGAACGCTTTCACCCGGCCGGTCGAGAGCACATGCGGTCCGCGGCAAAAGTCCGTAAAGCCGCCGTTGCGGTAGAGCGAAATCTCCTCGCCCGGCTTCGTGAACCGCTCGATAAAGTGCACCTTCATGAACTCGCCGGCCTGCTCGTAGGCGGCCAGGCCCTGCTCGCGCGGCTCCCACACGCGCTCAAACGCGTCGTCCCGGGCCGCAATTTCGGCCATGCGCCCTTCAATCAGGCGCAGGTCTTCTTCCTTGAGCGGCTCCGCGCGGTACACGTCATAGAAAAATCCCGCGTCGGTTGCCGGCCCATGCCCCAGCTTGGTGTCCGGGTACAGCTCCAGCAGCGCGGCCGCCATTACGTGCGCGGCCGAGTGGCGCAGCACCCGCAGCGCGTCCGGGTCGCTTTCTTTCAGAAGCTCCAGCCGCACATCCTCGCGCAGGGGCTCGCGCAGGTCCATCAGGCGCTCCGCCGCTCCATCGGCAGCGCCATACATGGCCGCCTCGGTCACGCCGGCCTCCGTGTTCGCGTCACGCTCGGCTGCCTGCCGCGGCATCCGCAGCGGCCGCACCCGCGCCACCGCTACCGCCGAGGCCAGCCGCGGCGAAATTGCCGTCGCCACCCCCAGCGGCGTCGTCCCCGCGGGCACCTCGCGCACCGCCCCGTCCGGCAGTTCAATCCTGATGGTTGTTTGTTCGCCGACAGCCTGGGTTTGCTCGCTCATATGCAAAAACCAGCATACCGCCTCCATCAGGTGAGACGGTCGTTACGCCGAAGCCTCCCTGCGCCCCCGGCCGCGCTTGGCACTCGCACTTGGTGTCGTCGGAAGCATGGAGGCATGACTCAGAGCCTGGATCACCGCTTCGGGATTATCCGCGATAACGGCGAGCAGAACCCGTGCCGGGCCTTCCGGTTTGCGGCGGCCGGTTTCCCAGTTACGGACGGCTTCAGGTGACAGAGCAAAGGTTCGCGCAAACTTGTCCTGAGTAAGCGCAAGGCGCGTCCTGATAGCTTTCACATCGAGCGAAGGAGGGGCTTGAGCCTGAGACGCAAGCAAAGCCAGTTTTTTCGCCTTCGCCGCGGCATAGGCTTCCCGCATGGAAGGGTAGTCGCTGACGCAGACCCAGGTGCTGGAGTCGCGCCGTTCCGGAATGTCGCTTAAATCAATTTCAGAATCGGACTTGTACTTCAAAGCCTTCGCGGCAGCAACTGCATGCGGCGGAAGCGTATCGCCTTGTCTAAATTTCACGGGTTCTATAGAGATCCTCTTCATAAGCCACAGCCTTTCTCGCAGAGATGATGTGGATGAGGGGAATAGTTTCATCCAGCTCGATGTGTATGACAGCAAGGAGTTGTCCGGAAAAGTCCATTCCAAGAATGAACCAGCGCTCTTCCCCTTCATAATCGGAGTCGAACTCAATGCGATGCCTGGGATCGTTCCAAACTGTCGCAGCAGTCTCAAATGTCACTCCATGCTTGCGGAAGTTGCTCTTCGCTTTTCGGTCCTTCCAGGTGAACTCCATAGATATACATTTAGATATAAGCTACGAGTCCACACCCTGCGCATTTCCATCCACCGCCATCCGCTGCTCTAACCTTTCCCACATTCCTAGCCTAGACGATGCGCCTGCGTCCCGGCTCCCTGCCGATAAGCGAAAATAAAGCATGCCTCCTTCCCGCGATACCGCGCCCGCCGACGGGCTTCGCCTTGACAAATGGCTGTGGGCCGCGCGCTTTTTCAAAACGCGCGAGCTCGCGGCCAAAAGCTGCGACATCGGCCGCATCGAGGTCAACGGCTTGCGCGCCAAGCCTTCCCGCACCGTGCGCCTCGGCGACTCGCTCCTCATCAAGAACGAGGGCGGCACCTATGAAGTGGCCGTGCTGCTGCTGAGCGAAGCCCGCGGCCCCGCCGCGCAGGCGCAGACCTTGTACAGCGAAACAGACGCAAGCCGCCAACGGCGCGAGCTGGAAGCCGCGGAGCGCAAAGCCTCGGCACCCGACGGCCTTCTCGCGCCGGGCAAGCCCTCCCGCCGCGACCGCTCCTCCATGGAAAGGCTGCGCCGACGCTAAGCCGCCTGCCGCGGAAAGCGGTACGCATTGCACCGCATCAAGCAAAACTGCTTCCCCGGTTTTGGATTTCATTTGACAAGGCACGGCTGCCCCCATAGGTTGGACGGCAACCGCATGGGCACGAAACAGCGCCTGCCAACAGGGGTCGTCTTCTACAATTCCCCCGCGGAACACTTTCAAGAACTGCTGGCAACACACTGGAGGAGACCGATGCTGAAGCAAAAATGGTCGGGTATTTTGGGACAGGCAATGCTGCTTATCGCCGCCCTGTGGACAGCGCTGCCGGGAAGCGCCTCGGCCCAAAACCTTAACTTCCCCGCCGGTACCGGCAACTCGTCGGTCATCATGGGAAGCTCCCCGGCCTTTGCGGCTTTCAACGGCAAAGTGTACGCCGCGTTCCGGTCCAACGACGCGCGCAACATCCTGTTTGTGACCTCATCGACCGACGGCATCCACTTTCCGGCGGCGACCGGCTACCCCAATATCCAGATGGGCAGCGCGCCCGCGCTGGCGGTCTTTAACAATCGGCTTTACGTGGCGTTCCAGGCAAACGATGCCGGCCACGCACTGTTTCTTTCTTCCTCCAGCGACGGCGTGACCTTTCCCGCCGCCACCGGCTACCCGAACATCCTGATCGGCGGCGCACCCGCGCTGGCGGCTTTCAACAATCAGCTGTATGTAGCGTTCCAGGCAAACGACTCCGGGCATGCCTTGTATGTCGGGCAGTCCTCCGACGGGGTGAACTTCACCGTAGCCGGGAACCCATCTGTCAGTATCGGCGGCGCGCCCGCGCTGGCATCGTTCAACGGCAGCCTGTACGCGGCTTTTCAATCCAACGACTCCCGCAACATCTTGTTTGTCACCTCGTCCTCTTCAGGAACGAACTTCCCTCCGGCGACGGCGTACCCCGGCATCCAGATGGGCACCGCGCCCGCGCGGGCCGCGGCCCACCGGGGGCGTTACGGGTTGTTCCAGGCCAATTATTCAAGCCCCATCCTGTTTGCCACAGCCTAAACCCCCGGCAGCGGCTTCCCCGCGGCTACCGGCTTTTCTAACATTCAGATCGGCGGCGCGCCGGCCGCGGCCCCGTTCGGCTCGGGCGTCAGCGTAGGCTTCCAGGCCAACGACCCGAGCAACATCCTGTTCGCCGCAAGCAGCAGCAGTACTTCCTCCGGCTCCGGCTCAACCGGCAGCCTCCCCAAGCATGTGCTGCTCGGCTACTGGCAGGACTACACCAACGGAGCCGCGCCGCTGACCCTGGCGCAGGTACCCACCACCTATAACCTCATCGCGGTCGCCTTCGGCACCAGCACCGGCACCGCCGGGCAGGTCGCGTTTTCCATTGACTCCGGGCTTTCCTCGGCGCTCGGCGGCTACAGCGCCGCGCAGTTTACCGCCGATATCGCCGCCGCGCACAGCCGCGGGCAGTTCGTGGTGCTTTCGGTAGGCGGGCAAAACGGCAATGTCACGGTCAGCGATGCCCCGAGCGCGACGAACTTTGCCCAGAGCGTGTCTTCGCTGATGAGCCAGTACGGCTTCGACGGCGTGGATATTGACCTGGAAAACGGCATCAACCCGACCTACCTGGCTTCGGCCATCACGCAGCTCAAGCAGCTGCAGCCGAACGCCCTAGTCACCGCCGCGCCGCAAACAGTGGACGTGCAGAACAGCAGCGACGATTACTTCCAGTTCGCGAGCATGATCGGCGCGAACATGACGATGATGAACACGCAATACTACAACTCGGGTACCATGCTCGGCTGCGACGGCAACGTGTACGCCGAGTCCACGGAGAACTTCGCTACCGCGCTCGCGTGCACCCAGCTCCAGGGGCTTGCGCCTTCCAGCATCGGCATCGGCTTCCCCACCTCGACCGGCGCGGCCGGCAGCGGCTACCTCGCCCCGTCCTCCGTGGTTGCCGCGCTGCAATGCCTGGCCAACGGATCCAACTGCGGCAGCTTCCACCCGCCCTCTACCTGGCCCGGCATCCGCGGGGTCATGGGCTACTCCATCAACTGGGACGCTTCCAACGGCTACAACTTCGCCAACACGGTTTCGCCGGCCTTGCAGGCGCTGCCGTAGCCCTGCGCGGGCAGCGCGCCCGCGCTGGCGGTCTCCCTAGAAAAGCTGAAAGTTGATGGAAATGTGGATGGACACCTCGACCGGCTGTCCATTCACCGTGGCCAGCTCAAAGCGGTATTGCCGCACCACCCCCATGCCCTTGTCGTCCAGGCTCATGGCCGCGGCGCGCAGATCTTCCGGCTGCCCTTCGGCTACGGATTTTGTCAGGGTAACGTCGTGCGGCTTCCCGTCCGTGCCTACCTTCACCAGGAACTCGCAGCTGCCCTTTACTTTTTCTTTTTGGCAATTTTGGTGTACTCCGGGTCCACGGAGTACACCAGCTTGGGCGGCGTGCGCTTCACTTGAGCCGTGTCCGGCGCGGCTGCCCCCTGCCGTGCAGCAGCCCCAAGCGGCAGCATGCATACAAGCAGCACGGCCGTACCGGCAAGCCGCCTCGCCTCGTAGAGCATCTCTGTGTACCCTCCTGCGCGATACACTATGCCGCCTTCTCGCCGCACCGCAAGGGGTTTTCGGCAGCCCTTCCACCCGCCGGTACTTTTTCGTAAGCCGAATTGTATCCGGCGCAGCGCCTTAACCGCCATCCAACCGGCAGCGCAGAGACCACGGCGCGGTACGGAAGGAGAGCGCAATGGCGGACACGTTCAAGTCTGGAACAATGGAACTCGAACCCGGCGTTCGGCTGCACTATATCGAGGCGGGCGCGGGGCCGCGCACCATGGTGCTGCTGCACGGCTATCCGCAAACCTCTTGGGAATGGCGGCACGTTCTCCCGGTTTTCGCGGCGGCGGGCTTTCGCGTGATCGCTCCGGATTACCGGGGCGCGGGCGGCTCTTCCAAGCCCTCGGGCGGCTACGAGAAGCGCACCATGGCCGCCGATATCGAAGCCCTCCTCCACCGGCACCTCGGCGTCAAAGCACCCGTGGTCCTGGTCGGGCATGACATCGGCATGATGGTCGCCTATGCCTTTGCGTCCTCCTTTCCTAAAAGCGTCGAGCGCCTCGTGCTTATGGAAGCCCCGCTCCCGGGCACCGCCGCCTACAACAGCATGATTTCCCTGGACCACCTGAACCACGTCATGCACTGGCATTTCTTCTTCCACAACGCCGGCAACCTCCCGGAGCTGCTGACGCAGGGGCGCGAACGGCAGTATCTCCGGGACTTCTACGACCGGCTCGCCTTTCGCCAGGAAGCCATCGGGTTGGACGACCTCCACCTGTATGCCTCGCAGTTTGAAGCCGCTGGTGCCATGCGGGCGGGCTTTGAACTGTATCGGGCGTTTGACCGGGACGCGGAAGACAACCGCGCCGCGCTGAAAAAGCACGGCCGCCTCACGGTGCCCGTTCTGGGCCTCGGCGGCGCGGCAAGTTTTTTCCTCCCGATCGCCGCGCCCATGCTGAAGGAGGTCGCCAAAAACGTGACGGTGGAAAGCATCCCGAACTGCGGACACTGGGTCGCCGAAGAGAACCCGGCCGACTTTACCGAACGGGTGCTTGCCTTCTGCAAACGCCGTTAAGGCGCGGCTCTAGCTCTCGCCGTAGATCGAAAGCAGCGCATGCACAATCGCCAGGTGGCTTAAGCCCTGCGGCACATTGCCCAGCGCATTCCCTGTTTCGACATCGATCATTTCGCTCAGGATGCCGACCCCGTCCGGGAGGCAGCGGAACGCTTCTTCCATCAGCGCGGTGGCTTCCTCCTGACGCCCCACTTTAGCAAGGGCGATCGCCAGCCAGAAGGTACACGCGACAAACGCCCCTTCCTGCTTTTCCGCGCCGGAAAAGCGATACACCCACGGCCCGTGCCGCAGCTCCTTTTGCAGCGCCGTGCAGGTGAGTGAAAGCCGCTCCCTGCGCGGGAATCCGAAATACGGCGCAAGCGTCAGCGAAGCGTCCAGGCGGTCCGTCCCGGCGTAAAAGGTGTACGCCTGCTTCTGCTCGGACCAGCAGTGCTCGTCGACCCAGGAAGCGACGCGGTCCCGCTCCCGAGACCAGCGGGGAATGCAGGTGCTCGGCAGGTGGCCCTTTTCGGCAAGCTGCACCGCGCGAAACAGGGCCTGCCAGCAGCTGATCTTCGACATGGTGTAGTGCCGGAGCTCTTCCAACTCCCAAATGCCCGAGTCCTTCAGGTGCCAACGGTCGGCGCACTCGTCCGCAACCTTGGAAAGAAGCGACGCCGTGCCCTGGTCCAGAACGCTGCCGCCTTCCACGAAAAGCGCGGCGGCCTGGAAGATATCGCCATAGGTGCCGTGCTGGTGCTGAGCGCCCGCGGCGTTGCCGGTGACCGCCGGCCGGGAGCCCCGGTAGCCGGGCACCTCCAGCGGCGACACCGGCGGCACGGCGCTGCCGTCGAGCCGGTAGCAAACCTTGATGCCCTGCTCGCGGATGCGGGAAACCAGCCACGCCAGCGCGGCCTGCGCTTCCGCGATCTGGTCGAGCCGCAGAAAAGCATCCAGCGTATACGCCGCATCCCGAACCCAGGCGTAGCGATAGTCATAGTTCCGCTCCCCGCCGATCTGCTCCGGCAGCGAAGTCGTGGCCGCCGCCGCGATCGCGCCGGACGGCGAAAACAGCAGGAGCTTGAGCGCCAGCGCGCTGCGTACCATCTGCTCCCGGTACGGGCCGTCGTAGCGCAAGCCCCGGGTCCAGGTCTGCCATGCCTTGTCGCCCAGGTCGATGCGCTTGTCGATATCCTCGACGCGGGGCACGCCCAGCGGCTGCGCTTCCCCGGCCACAATGGCGGCCAGGCCGCGTTCGCCGGCGCGCAGGGTGCCTTCCAGGGTGATGGAGCGGTCGCTTTCTTCCACGGTGCTGAAGTTGGAGCCGGCCCGCAGCATGCCGAGCACCGGCCCCACATGGAAGATGGTGCCGTTTTCATTTTGCTGAATCCAGGGCGACACCGTTTCCGCCCGCGTGCCGAACACCAGCAGCACCCGCATGCGGACGGACCCGGACAAGCCTTCCATGCGCCGCGCCAGCTCGCGCCAGGGCAGCAGCCCCGCCAGAGCGCTGTTCATCGCTTCCGTCACGCGCACCGCTCCGCTTGCCGTGGTAAATACGGTTTCAAGCACGTTGCTGTTTTCGCGGTAGCGCCGCTCCACGCGAAAGTCTTCCACCGGCTGCACCGTGAAGAAGCCTCCCTCGCGGGGGTCGAGAAGGCTGTCGAACAAGGGCGGCGAGTCCAGGTTGGGGACGCACCACCACACCACCGCTCCATCGGGGGCGAGCAGCGCCAGCGACTGCCCGTCGCCCACGGCGGCATAGTCTTGCAGCGGGAAAGACTGCCGCGCGGCATCGGCCCGCAAGTTTCTCTGAGTGTTCAGCTTGTCCTCGATCGGCGGACGGACGAAAAAGGCTGCCCGCCGAAGCGGCGGGCAGCCGTCGGGGTATCTAGGCGATGCCCATGCCGCCGGTAACGCCGTAGATTTCGCCGGTGATGTAGCTGCCTTCCTGCGAAGCGAGCAGCACATACACCGGTGCCAGCTCCACGGGCTGGCCGGGGCGCTTGTACGGGGTTTCGCCGCCGAGCTTTTTCAGCTTTTCCTCGCTTCCGTCGGCTTCCTGGAGCGGCGTCCAGATCGGGCCGGGGGCCACGCCATTGATGCGGACCCCATGCTCCTCCATCAGAGGCTTGCTGAGGCCCTTGGTGAAGTTGGCGATCGCGGCCTTGGTCATCGCGTAGTCGAAAACGGTTGGCGTCGGGTCATACCCCTGCACGCTGGTCGTGTTGATGATGGAAGCGCCGGGCTGGAGGTGGGGCAGGGCGGCCTTGGTGATCCAGAAGAGCGCGTAAACGTTGGTCTTCATCAGAGAGTCAAAGCGCTCGGTGGAAGTCTTGAGAATGCCTTCGGTTTTGCCCATCTTGCCTGCGTTGTTCACCAGGATGTCAAGGCCGCCGAGCTGTTGGACGGCATCCGCGACCAGCTGCTCGCAAACCTGCTCTTGGGCAATATCGCCGGGCAGCAGCACGGCCTTGCGGCCGGCCTCTCGAATGTACTGGGCTACCTCCTCGGCGTCCGCCTGTTCCTCGGGCAGGTAGCTGATGGCGACATCGGCGCCTTCCCGCGCAAAAGCAATGGCGGCCGCGCGGCCGATGCCGGAGTCGGCGCCGGTCAGCAGCGCCTTGCGCCCGGCAAGACGCCCCGAGCCCTGGTAGGAAACTTCCCCGCAATCGGGCTTCTGCTGCATCCCCTCCTGGGTGGCGGGTGCGGACTGGACTTCAACACGGGAAGGCGGTCCGGGATACTCTGAACGCGGGTCCTGCGGGGTAAAAAGCGTGGTAGGCATGTTGCTCCTTGTGTTTGAAATGAAGTGCCGGAAGAAAATTCCGCGCGGCCGCGGTTCCATGCCGCATCCCGCGGCCGGGTAACAGCGCACCGCTTCCGTGCGGGCGTCAGTCTTAGGATGTGCGGCAGCACGGCGACGGCTTGCCGCCTACCCAAGTGCCTGCATCGCGGCAGGTTCTCCTGTTTCCCTCAGCTTGGACGCCTCGATCCCGGTCCACGATGCTTTTCCCCGACTCCGAGGAGCGACGATTCTGGAAGTCCGGTGAACACAGGCTGAAAGGATGCGGAATATGTCCCAGGCAGGTGATGAAGAGCCGCTTCATCCCTCACGGCCTACCCCGGCAGAAAGCGCCGGCCAGCCGCGCCGCCCGGCCTCGCGCCGCGAGACCGTCCTCCCTCCCCGCGAAATACCGCGCGTTCAGGGATTCGGCGTCCAGGTCTTCCAACGCGTGGAACCGGGCAAGCTCCCCGGCCATTGCCTCCGGCGTCCACAGCTTCCCAAACGGCTCCCCCGCCGCCGCGACCCTCGCCGAGAGCGAATCGTGCTGGCGCTGTTCTTCCTCGCCGAGTGCTTCGCGGGGCAGCCGGTAGTCCAGCACGACCGCCGAGCCCGGCCCGTGCAGAAGCGGCAGCCGCAGCAGCGCCCGAAACGCCTCGGCCCGGAGATACGGGGCCACGCCCAGCAGCGCGAAGACCGCGGGCTCCTCCGCGCGCATGCCCGCCGCCCGGAGCCGCGCCGGGAGCTCCGGGTCGGCCAGGTCCGCCGCGACACAGCCGCATCGCGGCATCGGGAGCCCGGCTTCCGCCGCCAACTCCCGCTTCCACAGCACGGCCGCGGGGCCGGGCCCCCCCCCCCCCCCCCCCCCCCGCCGGGGGGGG
>CAXTSG010000061.1:0-13152 GCA_964246825.1 uncultured Acidobacteriaceae bacterium
TTGGCATCTCTGGGGGGGGGGGGTGGGGGGGGGGCAGGGACTGGGGGGCAATGGCGATGCGGCTGCCAGAGGTAGCGGGGCACCCGAACAGGATGGCATTTGAGGGGGTGTTGACGACGGTGGATGAGGCGAGTACGCGACCGCCGTCGGGGGCGCGGGGGCACCGGGTGGTGCTGACAGCGAAAGCGGCGAGGGAGGCGCTGCCTTCGCTGCTGGGCATGGCGATCGGGTTTACGCCGGAGTACGACGGGCACGATGTGCGGCGAAAATGCGGGCTGATTACCGATGCCGATTTGGTGGGGCGGCAGTTGTGCGTGGCCGGGTATGTGTATGGCCGGGATTTTCCGGAAGTAGTAAAGCACCTGGAAACAGGCGCACCCGGAACCATGGGGATGAGCTACGAGATGGCAGATGTGAAGGTCGAGGACATGCTGGCGGAGGTGTGGACGGTGACGCGGGCGATGTTTACCGGAGCGGCGGTGCTGCTTCGCGATAAAGCAGCGTATGGGGGCACGTCGTTCCGGTTGAAGCGGAATCGGTGCCGGACGAGCGGGTTAGCAGCGCAATGGGACGGCGGGAACCACAAGGTAAAAGACGTGCTGCCAGCGGCAGTACGCGAAGGGTTGAGCTTGGGACAGAAAGGGTACGGGGCGCGATGGAGCTAGAGATGAGTGCGGTACTGAGCCGGCTGGAAGACTGCCTCCAGCGGATGGCGGCGGCAGCGGGCGCGATAGAAAGCGCAGCGAACAAGTGTGTCGGGGATGCCGAGGGCGAGGTCGGCAAGATCACGGCGGCGGTAGAGCCGACGGCGGAGACTTTAGAGCGTTCGGCACGAGAGCTGGAGCTGGAACGGCGGCTTGCGGAGGTGGAAGGGGCGCTGGCGGAGCTGCGGGCCTCGGCAGCACCCGCAGAAAGCCGGACGGCGGTTCGGAAGACGCTACCCGCGGCCACCGTACAGCTGCTGGCGAAGGGCGGGATTGACGCAGGGGAGAGCGTGAAGCTGGAGAGCCTGGATGCAGCGCTGACAGGGATGAGCGTGGAGCACCGGATCGCGGTGAAGTCGCAGCTTATGCGCATGGGGACGCTCACGATCTAGCCGGAGCGGGTTTGCCACATCCTTAGCGCAAGTGCTCGGCCAGGTACAGGGTAGAGTGCGTGTGCTCGGAAGACTGTTTGCGCAGAAAAGCCGACTTGGAAGAGTTGCGGGCGGGCGGAGCAGGTGCAGGTTTAAGAGCCCTTCGCTGGGCATGGAGAAGATGACGATGAAAGCAAATTTCCTAGAGATCCACTCGGCTGCTGACTACATCGGACCCGGCGCGGTCGAGGTGCCGATGTACCAGAGCGAGATTACGGATATTGTGCGCCGGCGGGGCGCGTTCGGGCAGCGCATCCGGCAGGTACCGGCGACAGGGCACCCTTCGCGCTTTTTCGAGGAGACGGCAATTCCTTCGCCGAGCACGGCGGGCTTTGTGGATCCGCGAAATATCGCAGCGCCGGTAGTGACGCCGACGCGGGTAGAGCGCTCGGTGCCGTTGAAAGCAGTGGTTGCGCAGCTCTCGTACAACCTGTTCGATGTGGAGCTGGGCGTGCAGCAAAAGCAGTTTGCGTATTTGCAGGCGAAGGATCTGCTGGACACGGTAGACGGCGTGCTGCGGACGCATGATGTTGCTTTGTGGAACGGCTCAGATACTTCGCTAAGTTCGCCGACGACCGCGCAGTATTACGGCGCGGTGGCGCAGATCGCAGCCGGCGGAAACAGCGTCACGATCGGGACGAACTCGTCCATTACGGACGGCTTGAAGTCGACGGTGGCGCAGATGGTGTCGAACTCGGGATTTGAGGTGCGGCCGACTGCAATTTATGCAAACCCGGTGCTGCTGGACCTGCTGGATCGCGAGTTGAAGACTGAGTTCAACGTGGTGCTGAGCCAGAAGGAAGTGACGGCCGGGTTGACGGTGAAAACCTTGTCGACGCAGGCCGGGGATTTGCCGCTGATTCCGGATTGGACTTTAAGCTACACGGGAACACCGGGTTCCGGGTCGGCGGTGCTTCCGGCGTACATTGTGACGGAGGACATGGTGGAGTATCACTGGCTGGGCGACCCGAGCGCACGGATTTTTCAACTGGGGGTGCCGGGATCGCTGGCTTCGCAGTATGTGGTGGCGAAGTTTGGGGGCGTGGTGGTGAAGGGTGCGAGTTATGCGCACTACCAGGTGCTGGTAGATCGCTAAGCGGTAAGGAAGCGAGAAAGGGCTGCCCTTGTACAACGGGCAGCCTTTTTATTTGTGGAAGCGCGGGTTGGGAGGGGCGATGGGATATCTGCAATCTACGGATTACGGGAATTACGGGCTGGCACCGGATACGACAGACGACTGGGTGACGGTAGCTTCAGCCCTGATGGAGAATTATTGCCGGCGGGCGAGCTTGCTGGTGACCCAGTACACGGAGCGAGTGCGCCTGACGGCGGGAGCGCAGACGGCACAGCTGACGTATTTGCCGCTGACGGCGCTGCCGCCAGCGAACCTTCCTCTAGTGACAGTGCAAGCCCGGTTTACGCAGCCGCGCCGGGGTGAGGCGGCATCGGCGATGGAGTATGAGTATCAGGAGTTATGGACGGCGTTCTCACTGCCGGGAAGCTGGGTGACGGTGGACCCGACAACAGTGGACTGGACGCCGGGCGGATTTTTGCAGTTGCCGCGCAGCGTGCTGGGGCTGGCGTTCAATGAGCTGGCAGTGACGTATACGGCCGGCTTGAGTACGGTGCCGGATGCGGTGAAGAGTGCGTGCGCGCTGATTGTGAAGAACGCGCAGAGCACCTCAGGCATGAACGTGAAGATGAGCCGAGTGGACACGGTGCAGATGCAGTACTTCTCTGACCAGCTGGTAGACAGCACTGTGAAGACTTTGCTGCGGCCGTGGGTCGCAAATCGGCTGGGGTGACGAATGGCGGACTGGAGTGTACGAAATGTCAACGCGGGTCCACAGAGGAACGTGGACGCGCTGCTACGCGGGGCAGGAGGCTTCGCTGTGCAATTTTTGATTGCGCCCGCAGTAGGGGACGCTACCGATGCGGGGCAAATAGGGATTGATTTGCCGAATTATCAGGAGCTGTCGCTTGCGCCCGCAGTTTTTCGAAAAACACGGCCGCAGGTGCAGGAGGGCAGGCCGGCGCGGTATGAGCTGCTGCTTTCCGCATCTGCTGTCGCGCAGCAGGTGAGCGCGCTGCAATTGAGGTCAGCAGATGCGCTTTTTGCCTTGGTGGCGATGGTACAGGTAGACGGATTGACGCTCCTGGTAGAGGAATGGGCCTCTACGGCGATGTTGGGCGCGCCGTTGGTTTATAGAATGCTGCTGCGAGCCGCAGAGCCGGAAAGTCTGAATCGGCAGAGTTGAGGGAGGACGGATGCAGAACGCAAAAGACAGCTTTTACATCGCACTGCGGAGTCGGCTGAGTGTATTGAACCCACTGCGCACCTTGATGCTGCGTGCGGTACAGCGGCCGGGGATTGTTGTGGAGGAAGCGGAAGCGCCTACGCCGGAGCTGCTGAATGATGTTTTTGTGCTGCGATGGACCGGACTTGCTGTAACGGAGGACTTGCCGGCGCGACTGGAGGGTGTGCAGTGTGAGGTGCATTACGCGACAAGCGGTACGATAGGAGCTACCGGGCTGGACCGAGGACGAGCCCTGGCGGAGATGGACCGCGAGCTGCTGACAATTCTGGAACCATGGTGCACGCGCAAGATGCAGTACACACAAGTGCCGCCACTTGAGCTGCAAACACAGGTGTTTTGGACTGAACCTGTGTTTGCGGCAGTGGAAACAAGATATAACCAGCTGTCGCGCATGGCGAAGCTGACGGTATTTGCTTTTGAGGAGCCGGGAGAGCTATGAGTACTGCGAGTGTGACCACACCGGTGGCAACGCCGCTTATCGCGAGACGGACGCGAGCTTACTTCGCACCGGTAAATCGGATTACGGGAACGCCGACGATTTTTGATCCGGCTTTGAGCGGAAGTTGGAACGGCCATGCGCCCCCGGCACCATGGATTGACTTGGGGTGGGTTAGTAAATTCAGTCGTTCCGCAGACAGCAAGATTGTCGAGGTGGCAACGGGGATGCCGGCTACAGCGCGGCTGCAAGCTCGACAGAGTTTAGGAGCCACGGTTGCATTCCGTTTTGCGTGCTGGAGCAAGCTGACCATGGCTCTAAGTGCGGGCTCAGAGCACATGAATGTGCTGGCTCCTGCCGGGGTGCAGCCGGGCAGCGGGTCGGGCGCAAAAGCAGCAGCAGCGGCTGCGCTGGCCAGCAGCAGCAGTGCGGGAATGTTGTATTTTGCTGCTCCTAGGGCGTTGAATGTACAGCCAGGTGCTGTAGTGGTGGTGGATCAAGATTACTCAGGGCAGACAGGCTTTATCGGATCACCTGTAAGTGCTGCCTATGTGTCAAGCCCGACCGCCGTAGGAAATGATCCTGACTATTTACGCAGGGTGTCGTTTAATGTGGGTCGGGTGGCCGCAGTAGGGAGTGACGGAGGACTACAGCTGACGCGGCCTTTGATGGCCGGCATTCCGCTTGCCACAATGAAGTTACAGCAGGTACTAGGGTTTGTGGATCGAGAAGGCGGATCCTTTTTTCAGGAATGGTCGGGCTTATTCGTGATGGAAGGGGTGCAAGGGGACCGGCTTTACCTTTATTACCCGAGATTGCAGACATGCCAGCCGAGCCAGGAAGAAGCAACAGCGATTGCGCCGCCGCTACAAATGATTGCGCCCGCAGGTAAGTTTCGAGCACTGCCCGTGGTGGACGGCAACGACAATCAGCAAGTAGTTTGCTACCGCACCTATACACCGGCTTCGTCGGCACCAGCTTAGGGAGATGCTTGAATATGCGGGTTATGATTGATGCTCTTAATGGTGCGGGCAGTGTTGACTACTCGGAATATGTGCGATTCGGTAAAGGTGCGCGCATCGTGCGCGAATTGAACAAGCCAAGTGTTTGCACGCTGCCCCTGCTTGCCGTCAGCGGTGGATTGCAGGTGCCGCCGGTTCTGGCGCGAGTAGAAGCGTGGAGCTGCGAGGGCGTTCTTCTTTTTACAGGATATGTTGATAGCATTGCTGCTGAACGAATTAACGGCGAGGCTGATACGCAGGATTCTTTTCTGCATCTAGTCAGCGCGGTGAGTGATGAAATTATTCTAGATGCCCAGCAAGCCACTGTGACGAAGACTCTGCTGGGGCAGTCAAGCTATCAGAACTGGAATGCATTAGCGGAGCTGACTGCGCCGCAACTCCAAATCCATCTGACAGATGGAGCAGCAACCGCAAGCCGAATCGAGGTGGAAGCAGGGGCCAGATGGTCACAGTTGGCGGGTGCATTTGCCAATCAAACGCGTGGGACGTACCGGTGTGTCGGTGGAGTAATGACTGCGGGAGTGATGGGAGGGACAACACATGCGGTAGCAGCAGATGATCCGGGTTTGCGATTGGAGTCGGTCGGGGTAGCGGGGCTTCCTTATCTTGCAAATGACCTTACGCTCTATGGGCAAGAAGAGCCCGCTGCCTATGTTACGGAAGTTTTCTCCGGAGACGGGGTTACAAGCAAGTTTACCTTCACTGGTAAGCCGTTTATTCCGACCGCCCGACAGAAGGCGGCTCTTGTAGAAACTTTTCAGGGCACCAGCCTTAACCCGCTTGTTTGGCAAACTCTGGACTCACAGGCACATGTGGCACTCACGGCTGCCGGCTTGACCTGTAATGGAGGATCAGGACAAGATGCCGAGGCAGTAGTTGCGAGTGTGCAGCAGATTGAGCTTGGAGGTTTGATCACGATTGAGGCTAGCGGTGTGCAGATAGCGGCAGGGAGCGGCTTGCTTCTGGGGCTGTACACAGGCCCAGTATGCCTGAGCAACTGCTTTGCTGCATTTCGGATTACATCTCAAGGCAGCACGGCCTCCGTTGCTCCTCTACTGAACGGTGGCACTGTCGGCACGGCATTTACCCTTTTGTCCGGGCATTCCTATACGTTTCGGTTAAGAATCTACGCCGCCGAGGTAGAGCGACTGCGACAGAATTACTTTGCTGAAGGAGAGAGCGGGCCTCTTATTGTGGGCGGTGATGTGGTTGCGAGTGCCGGTGAGATAGAGTTTGAGGTGCAGGACACTACCAGCGGCTCGGCGGGAGCAGCTATCGTACTATTTTGCGGAGCAGCGGCAATCCTTCCTTCAGCTTGTGTACTCGGCTTACTTGATAGTGAAAGCCTACAGTGCAGTCTTCGATCTGTGGTTTGTACGCAAGGTGGACCAATCTGGGTAACAACGAGTGACCAAGGCAGTGCGCCGATGCCGCAATTCATTGCTGCAGCAGTCGCAGGCGGAGCATGCAACATTACAACGACCGGCGAGCTGGAGTTTTATCCTGCAACGATACCTAGTGCAGGCACGTTTATCTTTTCTTCTTACCGAGCAAGCCGCCGGTCGGCAGCTCGTAGAGTAAGGGCTGTTTCCGATGCACAGGTACTGCTACCAGAAACAACATGGGCGGGCACGTTAAGAAAGCCCCTTGCGTGGAGCAGCGTAGATTGTGACAACGCTATTAAAGCCATCATGGAATCAGCTAACGCTGCATCTACTGTGCTGAAGGGAACTTACACTAACTATGCACTGCCGGGATGCGATGATGTGTGGCCAGGAGATGTTTTAGCTGTCGGGCCACAACAGGACGGCACAAGTGTTGTGCTGGTGGTCAGACGGGTGGAGGTACAATCAGTATCCTGTAATCCGGACATAATGACGTATACCACTACGCTTGCTAATGATGGAGCGGAAGCAATTAGCATTCTGTTAGCAGCAGAGGTGCCGCTGGATGCCGCCCTGCCGATACCGAATAGTCAAGGGTCTGTGCTGCCAAGTCTGAGCGGCGTTTCCATAAGCGCAATAAGCTCGTCATCAGTTTCTTTGAATACAGGCATGCAGGCTCCTGTTAACGGAGGTTTTGAGGTCAGGAGAAGAGATTATTGTTTCGGTCCTGGAGTTGATGCAGATCTGATTTTGAGAAGTACTGTGCCAAACATAAGCCTTCCCCGATCAAACGCGGTGGAGCAATTCTATATACGCATGTACGACGGAGCAGCTCAGCCGAACTACTCAGCTTTTTCGGCTGCAATCTTTGTAAACGTTCCACTGTAAAGAGGGTACGCGATGTATGAAGTATCTGGACTGCAACAAGGTCATTTGTTTTGGAAAGGCATTCTTTGTCTTTGGATTTTCTCGGCAGCAGTAAGCGCCTTAAGCCCGCCAGGCGAAACAAGCGGACCTGCATATCAATGGCTGTACCGCTTTAGCCATTTACTTGCAGCAAATCTAGATCGTGTTGGATGGATGGTTTCAAAGCCGGAAAGTGCAGAGTTGCAGTTAGCAAAGAAATAGCTTTTCAAAAGTCAGGTAAAGTCGCAATCTTTCAGCCAGGTGCAAGGTCAGTAGAGATGCACCACACGAGGTATTATGATGACGAGTTAGGACAAGCACAACTCGAAGATGTGTTGAGTGGCATTCACCGTAGCAAGCTACATGATATATCTTGAATAGTACGCCTGATTCCAAGCAGTGGCTTTACAGCAGCTTTTGATCGGCAGCAATGTCCGTGCAGCCCGTTCAAGCTCTATAATCAGTTAATGGCAGAAAGTCCACAAGTCGGTGTGCTGATGGGCAGCAAGAGCGATTTTGAGATTATGCAAGCGGCCACAAGTGTGCTTGCAGAGCTTCTCATTCAGTTTGAAGCACGCGTTGTTTCGGCCCATCGCACGCCAGATTTATTGTTTGAGTATGCGTCTACTGCCTCACAGCGCGGAGTTAAAATTATCATTGCGGGGGCAGGCGGAGCAGCCCACCTACCGGGCATGTTGGCGTCAAAAACTTTGCTCCCTGTATTGGGTGTACCCGTGCCTGCAACGCAGCTTAACGGTCTGGATGCTCTGCTTTCCATAGTCCAGATGCCGCGCGGTGTACCAGTTGCAACGCTGGCAATCGGCAAGGCGGGAGCTGCAAACGCTGCATTGTTAGCCGCTCAAATCCTAGCTTTATCTGACAGAGAGCTACTAGCGCGTTTGTCCGAGTGGCGCATGCAACGGGCACGCGAGGTGCTTACGCAGGAGTTGCAGATTTGAGTGATCCGATCCTTCCCGGAGCAACAATCGGCATCCTAGGCGGCGGACAGCTTGGGCGCATGATGGCCATGGCCGCGCGATCTTTAGGGTACCGAGTTCAGGTGATGGACCCTGACCCTTCATGCCCGGCGCGTTTCGTCGTGGACAGTTGTTTTGAAGGGTCCTGGGATGATGCGCGTGCGGCTGCAAACCTTGCCCGTGGATGCGATGTAGTCACGCTGGAAATTGAGCAGATTTCTTCTGCATGCCTTGCTGCCGCGCAGCACTTTGCACCTATTCGTCCAGGGCGCGAATTGATGATAATCATTCAGAATCGAGCTAAGCAGAAAGATTGGTTGCACCGTCATGGATTTCCAGTAGGGCAGTATGCTGTTGTACATACGGTGAATGATCTTGAGACTGCCGCGGCTACTATGGGCACTCCTTTGTTTCTGAAAAGTGCTGAAGGCGGGTACGATGGAAGAAGCCAGGTTCAACTTAAAGACAATTCCGCAGAAGCACTGCAAGCAGCTTGGAAAGCTCTAGGAGAGCGGCCCTGCGTAGCAGAACAAGCTGTCTCTCTTGCGATGGAAATATCGGTAATGGCAGCTCGGTCGCCAAGCGGAGAACTGAGAATATTTCCTTCTGCCCGCAACCACCATGAGCAGCAAATTCTAGTTTGGAGCGTCCTACCTTCCTCTATTCCTAGAGAGCTTGAGACAGAGGCACAGAAAATTGCAAATAGGATTGCAGAGCTGCTCCAATTGGAAGGTGTGCTTGCGGTGGAGATGTTTGTAACTGACAGCGGAGCACTGCTGGTAAACGAGCTTGCGCCTCGGCCCCATAACAGCTACCACGCCAGCGAGAGGGCGTGCGCGACAAGCCAGTTTGAACAGGCCATTCGAGCCGTTTGCGATCTGCCGCTAGGTGATGTAGATATCATTCGGCCTGCGGCCATAGCTAACCTTCTCGGGGATTTATGGCTGAAGCGCGAGCCGCATTTCGATAAGGTGTTAGCTATTCCCGGCGTTCACTTGCATCTTTATGAAAAGCACCAGCCGCGCGCTGGAAGAAAAATGGGTCATCTTTCAGCAACCGGCAACACGCCTGAAGAAGCGATCGAACGTGTTCTTCAGGCATCCGCGCGGTTGTGAAATCATTTGATAAACGAAGCAACCTTCTATAATTAGCTGATGTCTTCGTTCCAGCCCTCAAGGTATTTCTTCAGATCAGCCATGAATTTACCGGCGTCCGCGCCGTCGATGATGCGATGATCGAAGCCGAGTGTGAGATGGATCATACTGCGGATAGCAATAGAGTCGCTGCCGGATTCATCGGTGACGACAGCCGGCTCTTTGATAAGCCCCCCAATACCCAGAATGGCGCTTTCCGGCATATTAATTACCGGCGTGCCGAACTGCTCTCCATAGATACCGGCGTTTGTTAGCGTAAAAGTACCGGTTCCTACCTCATCCGGCTTCAGCTTTTTACCGCGGGCACGCTCGGCTAAATCGGCAATAGCGCGCGCGATACCCAAAAAGCTGCGCTCTTCAGCTTGTTTGATTACAGGCACGATCAGCCCCCAATCCAAAGCCACGGCGATACCCAGGTTCACATTCGAGTGATATTGAATAGCATCCCCTTGAATAGAAGCATTGATAATGGGCATTTTCCGCAGCGTTGCCGTTATCGCCCGAGCAATAAACGGCATAAACGTCAGCTTGACGCCGTTGCGTTGCTCATACTTGGTTTTTTCCTTCTCGCGAAGCCGCACAATGCGTGTCATATCAATCTTAAATACCGTATGAACATGAGCATTTGTGTGCTTGGATTCAACCATGCGCTGCGCGATGATAGAGCGCATTTTAGTCATGGGAACAAGTTCGCCGGCAACAGGAGAAGCAGCAGCAGGTGCAGCGGCTGCCGCTATCATCGGAGCTGGTGCGGCGGTCTGCACTGGAGCGGGCGCGAGTGCCGGCTTCGCTTCCGTCTGAGGCTTCGACACTTTCCCCTTTTCCATAAATCGCAGTACATCTTCTTTAGTAATCCGGCCTGCTGAACCTGAACCGGCAATTTCATGCAGATTCAAATCATTTTCCCGCGCCATCTTACGCACCAGCGGCGAAGAGCGAACTTTTTCTTCGTCCGACTGGAGAGCGGGGGCGGGGTTTGTAGACCCGGTCGGGATAGCCGAGGGCTTGCCCGGGAGCGCGGCAGGTGCACTCTTTGCAGGCTGCGTAAGAGGCTCCGCTGCCGAGGCACTGCCGATAACGGCTACGGTTGTATTTACCTGAACAGTTGCACCTGCATCACTGCGAATCTCCTTGAGCACACCCGCCACAGGTGACGGAATCTCGGCATCCACCTTGTCGGTCGAGATTTCAAAGAGAGGCTCATCGCGATTGATCCTATCTCCAACCTTCTTCAGCCACTTCGTAATTGTGCCCTCAAAGATGGATTCGCCCATCTGCGGCATCACGACCTCGGTCGAAGCGCTGCTCTCCTGTTCTTTCGCCTCGGCACGGTCGCCGCTCGTCTTTGAAGGTTCGGCAGGGATTGAATCGGCGCGGCTCACGGCTGGCGTCGAAGCGCCGTTGCGCGACTCTCCGATTACGGCAACCACGGCATTGACCTGAACCGTGGCCCCAGCTTCTACCTTGATTTCCTGAAGCATGCCGGCAATGGGAGAAGGGATCTCGGCATCTACTTTGTCCGTAGAAATCTCAAAAAGGGGCTCATCGCGCTCCACAGCGTCGCCGGGCTGCTTCAGCCACTTGGTCACGGTTCCCTCAAAAATCGATTCGCCCATCTGCGGCATCACAACGTCGGTCGCCATCTACCTTCTCCATCGCTACGGTTCAGTTAGCAAACACCTCAGTGTACGGCAGCCGGCTCATCTATGACCATGCCGCTTGGCGGTCTGCCCCGGGCAGTGGTGCCTCTTCTGCATCTTAAGAAGGGATACGCCTCTTCAAGGCGTCTTCTTATAGGAGCATCCATGAGCTTTTTCAGTACAATTTCTTCCCTTATGGGGCAGCAATCCGGCGACGCTCAACAGCCTTCCCCGGAGCAGCATGCCACCGCGGCCCAGGCGCTTATGCAGCATTATGATTCGCAGCCCGGCGGCCTCTCAGGTCTGGTCAGCCAGTTTCGACAGAACGGCATGGGCGGCCATGTAGACAACTGGATGAGTTCTCAACCGGGAGCCCAGCCCGCCCAGCAGCTTCAACCGCAGCAGGTAGAGCAGGGCGTCGGCGGAGACGCTCTTCAGTCCATTGCAAGCCGCGCCGGCATGTCTCCGGAAATGACAAAAATCGCCCTGGCAACGGCGCTGCCGATGCTCATGTCGCACCTTTCCGGCGGATCGGGCCAGCTGCCGACTCAGGCGTCGCAGGGCGGGGGCCTTGCAGGCATGGCGGAAAGCCTGTTTTCCCGCGCACTCTAAGGCTGTTGCTCATTGCCAGGGTAGTCACTGTACCTTGCTGCACGCTATGGTGAGTAGAGTTCCGCAAAACCAACGGCTTTCGGCGGCGACGTACCTATGTTTACGCTTTTCATTCTCCTTCTGCTTGTAGCGGCGGTCATCAGCATTCGCTGCTACAACCTTCTGAAAACCTTGGCCGAATCCGTGCGCTCCCGGCGCTCCAATATCCTGGCCGTCACGCGCAAGCGCGCCGATCTCGCCTCACGGCTCATAGATATTGCAAACGGCTACGACTCGCATGAAAAGCTCGCGCAGCTTCAAATCTCCGAGGACATAACGTCCGTAGCGGCCATGAAAAGCGCTCATGCGAGCGCAAACCATGCCATCCGGGAGGTAGCGGCGCTTGCTATGAGCTTCCCTGATCTCAAGGCGAATCATGTTCCCCAGCTTATGCTGCAGCTGGGGAACATAAAGTGGAAGTTTTGAAGGAGAGCGCTGATATAATTGGGACTGCCCGAATAAATTACGAAGAACTCCAGCCTATGTTACTAGCGATTTAGTTGAGCTATATTTACCCCGGTCAGCAGCATAGTTGCAGCTACGGCTACCAACGCAGCTAAGAGAAGAATGGGCCTGACATGGCGCGGGCTTTTCTCTATCTGTTGACGCCTGGTATCTTTAGCGATAAACATCGTGATTATGCTCACAGCAATAACGCAGAAGCATAAAGGATGGAAAGGATGTGCAATAATTAAATGCAATTTAGTCTCCTTAGGGACATATGATTGCTGCCACGCCTGTTACTGCAGCAACAATCCCGCCGCCAAAGTTCGCAATGTCTGCCCAAGCTGCACCCTCAAGAACGGTTGCTGTACCAAATGAACCGGCTGCAATACCTATTGTAAGAAACGCAACTCCTGCAAAAGCAAGTCCGTTGATTGCCATACCACAAGCGTCACTGGTGAGAGGCTTTATGCCGTTCTGGCCTACGGGCGGGTTTGAACTGCCTGAGCCGGCTCCATAATAAGCAGCTAAATTACCCCAGTTGTCTCCCCAATCCTGCTGCATTGAAGCCATTTCTTGAATTTGATTGGCCATGCCGTCTTTACAGATACTGATTGCATAATCCTGAATTTGGCCTGGATCAAGGCCATACAACATCGACTGCACTTGTGCCGAGAGGTAGCCTGCTGTGTAAAGAGAATCGTATAGCTGCACATTTTGTGCGGCTTGATTATAGTTGATCTCGTAGTACGGAAAGCCGTTAGTACTGATAAGAGCGGCTAAACTGGCATAAGCAGGCTGCATACTGCCGTCTATGTTCTGCTGAACCCATGAATCATGAGTGGCTTGCATGCTGGCTGAAGCGTTATACCAATCAGCAGCGCTACTTACCTTCTTCGCCAAGTTTGCCGCATTTGCGCTGTGAAGTGTTGCGCAGCTAGTAATTTTAGACATATCAGGATTAGAAGATTGAGGATAAGCCTTGTGTCCGCGAAATGCTGCGATTCCAAGCGCGCCGGCACCTAACGCGGGGGGGGGGGGGGGGGCGGGGGGGGGGGGGGGGGGGGGGGGGGGGGGGGGGGGG